>NZ_JBIVNG010000010.1:286262-321447 GCF_044753445.1 Pseudomonas sp. NPDC088368 | reverse complement strand
GCGCTTCGTTCGACTTGGCGTCTCATGTCAGCGGGAGGCGAATTCTACAGCGTTACAACCTGCTGTCAACCACCTTTTTCACCGCTGTCGATTCAGACACCTAAACCGAAGCATTTCCTCGTTATCCTGAACCTGTAACCCGTTGATCTTCAAGGAGTTTTCGGTTCCGACTGCGCCGGAAGTGGGGCGAATTATAGACACATCCGGAGGGGCGTCAACCCCTAATTTGAAATTAGCTGGAAGTTTCACGTTTTAAGCTGTGAGAGGCGGTGAAGATGGCCCTCCCGCGGCCATCGTCCACCCTGTTGTCAGCTGCGGCCATGCCGTCTTCTATATATAGCCACTCACTTCATCGCGGTGCCGCGCCATAACCTCAGACGCCTGGGTAGCCGAAGCTGCGCCTGTGAAGAACTGAAAGAAGAACTCAGTCGATCTGATTGAGCGCTTCGCCCACTGCGTCGAACATGCGGTCCAGATCTTGGGGTTTGCTGTTGAAGGTTGGCCCGAACTGCAAAGTGTCGCCACCGAAGCGCACGTAGAAACCCGCCTTCCACAGTTTCATCGCGGTCTCGAACGGACGGACAATCGCGTCGCCATCGCGTGCGGCAATCTGAATGGCGCCAGCCAGACCGTAGTTGCGGATGTCGATCACGTTTTTGCTGCCTTTCAAACCGTGCAGCGCGTTTTCGAAATGCGGTGCAGTCTCGGCCACCTGCTGTACCAGATTCTCGCGTTGGAGGATATCCAGTGCGGCCAGACCTGCAGCGCACGCTACCGGATGCGCGGAGTAGGTATAGCCATGAGGAAATTCCACGGCGTACTCAGGCGTCGCTTGATTCATGAACGTCTGGTAAATCTCGCTGCTGGCAATCACCGCACCCATCGGAATCGCGCCGTTGGTGACTTGTTTGGCAATGCACATCAGATCCGGGGTCACACCGAAGCTGTCGGCACCGAACATCGAGCCAGTACGACCGAAGCCAGTGATCACTTCATCGAAGATCAGCAAGATGTTGTGTTGATCGCAGATTTCACGCAGGCGCTTCAAATAACCCTGCGGCGGAACGATCACGCCCGCCGAGCCCGCCATAGGTTCTACGATGACCGCTGCGATGTTCGAGGCGTCGTGCAGCTCGATCAGCTTGAGCATCTCGTCGGCCAATGCGATCCCGCCTTGCTCTGGCATGCCTCGAGAATAGGCATTGCTCGCGAGCAACGTGTGAGGCAGATGATCAACGTCCATCAATTGACCGAACATCTTGCGGTTACCGTTCACGCCACCCAGGCTGGTGCCCGCAATGTTCACGCCGTGGTACCCACGGGCACGACCGATCATTTTGGTTTTGGTCGCCTGCCCTTTAAGGCGCCAGTAGGCTCGAACCATTTTCACGGCAGTATCGGCGCACTCGGAACCCGAGTCGGTATAGAACACATGGTTCAGGTTACCCGGCGTCAGGTCTGTGATCTTTTCGGCAAGCTGGAACGACAGTGGGTGACCGAACTGGAAGCCCGGCGAGTAATCCAGCGTGCCCAGCTGTTTCGAGACGGCTTCCTGAATCTCCTTGCGCGTATGCCCGGCACCACAGGTCCACAGACCTGAAAGCCCATCGTAGATCTTGCGGCCCTTATCGTCTGTCAGATAGCTGCCCTCTGCCGCCACGATCAGTCGGGGATCGCGCTGGAAATTGCGGTTTGCGGTGTAGGGCATCCAGTGCGCGTCGAGCTTGAGCTGACTGGCCAAGGACATATCGGACGATTCGGGCATGTTCATTGGAATAACCTCACAAGGACGTGGGTGGTCGATCTTCAAAAGCCCTGAAGCCGGACCGGGTTGCAGCTACGTTGCCACGGGCATAAAGTCGCTAAAACCCCGCTTTTATGATCTTTAGTTCGTGGACCACTAAACAATGAGCACACGCCGTTCCGATCCTTTGGCGCAAGTCAGCGACTTCGATATCCGCCTGTTGCGAATCTTTCGAAACGTAGTCGAAGCGGGTGGGTTCTCTGCCGCAGAAAGCAGCTTGGGCATTGGCCGCTCTGCCATTAGTCAGCAGATGAGTGATCTTGAGCAACGGCTCGGATTGCGCCTCTGCCAACGTGGCCGGGCAGGGTTTTCGCTGACGGAAGAAGGCCGCGAGGTGTATCAGTCATCGCTACAACTCTTGAGCGCACTTGAGAGTTTTCGCACAGAGGTGAACGGCCTTCACCGACACTTACGCGGCGAGCTGAACATTGGGCTGACCGATAACCTGGTCACCCTCCCCCATATGCGGATCACCCATGCGTTGTCGAAGCTCAAGGAGCTTGGTCCGGACGTGCACATCAATATCCGTATGGTCGCGCCCAACGAAGTCGAACAAGGTGTGCTCGATGGCCGCTTGCACGTGGGTGTAGTTCCCCAAGCCAGCGCGCTGTCAGGCCTTGAATATCAGTCGCTCTACAGCGAGCGCTCATTGCTGTATTGCGCCGTCGGTCATCCCCTCTTCTATGTAGACGACGCACAACTTAGTGATGAACGTCTGGCCGACCAGGAAGCGATCGCGCCGACCTTTCGCCTGCCGGCAGATATCCAGGCGCACTATCAGGCGCTGAAATGCACCGCCAGCGCGTCTGACCGGGAGGGCATGGCGTTCCTGATCCTCACCGGCCGTTACATTGGCTACTTGCCAGACCACTATGCGACGTTCTGGGTGCAACAGGGTCGGCTGCGAGCCTTGAAACCTCTGTCGCGTTTTTACGATTTGAGTCTGGTGACGGTGACGCGCAAAGGTCGCCGCCCGCATTTGGTGCTGGAAAGCTTTCTAGAGAGCCTGGCGGCCACACGATGAGGCAGCAGCGCTACAACCCAAGCGATACGCATCCCCTTAAAAATCGCCAAAAAAATTTTAATCGTCTGATTTCTATAGGTTTATCGAAAGAAAAATAAACCGTATCTGATCATATGGACAGGTTTTTGCAACGTGGCTTTCAATAGAGGTTCGAGAGCTCAACGCCCCCGATGGAGAGCCTGCTACCGCGTTACTGCGGGTTCGCGATGTTTCACCGGGGGCCCGGCTCATCGAACAGGCCAGACACAAAACCCGAGAGTCCAGCATGCAACCTGAAGCGCCAGACAATAACGATCTGATCTACGGCCTCAACGACCGCCCGAAACCTGCGCCGGCCATTCTGGCTGCTGCTCAGCACGTGCTGGCGGCATTTGTCGGCATCATCACGCCGCCGCTGATCATTGGGTCCGCGTTGGGACTGGGTGCCTACCTGCCTTACTTGATCAGCATGGCGTTGATGGTGTCGGGTGTAGGCACTTTCATCCAGGCGCGTCGTCCGTTCGGCATCGGCGCGGGGATGATTTGTTTGCAAGGCACCAGCTTCGCGTTTCTCGGTGCCGTGCTGTCCGCAGGATTCATGGTCAAGCAACGTGGGGGCAGCCCCGAAGACATCATGGCCATGGTGTTTGGCGTGTGTTTTTTCGGCGCTGTCGTGCAGATCGTGCTCAGCCGTTTCATTGGCCAGTTGCGTCGGGTCATCACGCCGCTGGTGACCGGGATCGTCATCACCCTGATTGGCGTCAGCCTGATCAAGGTGGGGGTGACCGACCTGGGCGGCGGCTTCAACGCTCCCGATTTCGGCGAACCGGCCAATCTGATGCTGGGCGCATTCGTGTTGTTGGTGATCATTTTGCTCAATCGTTCGAGTACACCTTGGGTGCGGCTGTCGGCAATTATCATCGGGCTGGCAGTGGGCAGTGTCGCAGCCTGGTTCAGCGGCAAGCTGGTCCCTCATTCCATAAGCGATGTCGCGTTGGTCAGTATTCCTACGCCCTTTCGGTTCGGTTTCAACTTCGATTGGGCGGCCTTCTTGCCTGTCGCGTTGATTTATCTGATCAGCAGCATCGAAACCGTTGGCGATCTGACTGCCAATTGCATGCTCTCTCGCGAACCGATCAAAGGCCCGACCTATATTGCACGTCTCAAGGGTGGTGTATTGGGGGATGGCGTGAGCTGCATGATTGCCGCGACGTTCAGTGCGTTCCCCAACACCACGTTCGCGCAGAACAACGGGGTGATTCAGCTGACGGGCGTGGCCAGCCGCTACGTCGGTCTCTACATCGGAGCGATCCTTTTTTTGCTCGGTCTTTTCCCGGTCATCGGTGCGATTCTTCAGCAAATTCCAAAACCAGTGCTGGGTGGTGCGACGTTGGTGATGTTCGGAAGCGTTGCCGCTGCGGGCGTGCGCATCCTCGCGCAAGCGCCTCTGGACCGACGCAGCATGTTGATCATCGCCACCTCGTTCGGCGTTGGGCTGGGTATCGCCGCTCAACCAACATTGCTGCAACATCTACCGATGCTGGTGCAAAACCTGTTCGACTCTGCGATTACCAGCGGCGGCCTGACCGCCATCGTCATGTGCTTGATGCTGCCAGAAAGCAAGGAGGCCCGCGCTCAAAAGGAAATGGAGGCCCTTGGGCACTAATTTCCACCACGAACGCTTGTCGGATCGCCTTGGGTGCGTTATCTGTTCACCCCGTCGCACCCAATGATCCGTCTGGAACCGCACATGGCCCTTGAAGTCCCCGCTCACAGCGTCAGCGCCGCCAAACCGGCGAGCCGAATTCGTCAAAAGAATGAAGAAGCGATCATGAAGGCAGCCGAAGACGAGTTCGCTCGTCACGGGTTCAAAGGCACCAGCATGAACACCATTGCGCTTAACGCCGGGCTGCCCAAGGCTAACTTGCATTATTACTTCACCAACAAATTGGGTCTGTACATCGCGGTCTTGAGCAGCATCATTCAGCTGTGGGACAGCACGTTCAATAACCTGAAGGTCGAGGACGATCCCGCTCAGGCGCTGGCCCAATACATTCGCGCGAAGATGGAGTTTTCCCGCCGGCAGCCACAGGCCTCGCGCATTTTCGCGATGGAAATCATCAGCGGCGGCGAATGCCTGAACGAGTATTTCAGCCAGGATTACCGGGCCTGGTTCCAAGGTCGGGCAGCGGTGTTTCAAGCGTGGATCGATGCCGGAAAAATGGACCCCATCGATCCGGTGCACCTGATCTTCCTGTTGTGGGGCAGCACTCAGCATTACGCCGATTTCGCCACGCAAATCTGCCAGGTGACCGGACGCTCGCGCCTGACCAAACAAGACATGGACGATGCGGGCACCAACCTGATTCGTATCATCCTCAAAGGTTGTGGGCTGACGCCTCCGATCTGAATGTACGAAACGTCCTGATTTCAGCTGGAACCGTCATGCCTTCGACCCTCATCGGCCCTTGCGAATTTCGCGAGGAAATTCGCAAAAGCCGCTTCATCACCTTTGCTGCGCCTATCAGCAGCCCCGCCGACGCTCAAGCCTTCATCGAGCAAAACAGTGACCTCAATGCCACGCACAATTGCTGGGCCTGGAAGCTAGGCGCGCAGTACCGCAGCACGGATGACGGCGAGCCCGGCGGCACGGCGGGGCGCCCCATTTTGGCGGCCATCGAAGCGCAGGATTTCGATCAAGTGGTGGTTCTGGTGATTCGCTGGTACGGCGGCATTCAATTGGGCACTGGCGGCCTGGCCCGAGCTTACGGCGGCGGTGCAAACAAATGCCTGCAACAAGCGGAGCGCCTGCCGCTGGTCAACCGTGTCTTGCTCCACTTCGACTGCACCTTCAGCGAACTGACGCTGGTCAAGCTGCGACTGGCTGAACTCAACGGGCTGGTACAGGACGAGCAGTTCACGGCGGTAGGTGTGGATCTCTCGGTCGGACTGGGTCCGGATCACATTCAGACTTTTCAACGTCAGCTGTCCGACATCAGTCGCGGCCGTATTGTTTTGCGCGAGGATGACGCTGAATGACATGCGGGGGCTTGAGGAGCGAACACAGATCGTTGCCCACATCTACTGTGCATCCGGCTGTGGACAAACTGAGCATATCCAGCTGCAGCCTTGATTTATATAGCGCGCACGCTTCTGATCATTTTTCGCTCAATTCCCTTATCCACTGCGTAAAACAGCCAAAAAACAGGGGGTTAGCGTGCCTTATCGCAACTGAGTCCTACGCGCACGGCCCTTATACCCACTGTTTGAGCTTGCGCACATTAACTGTGGAGCAACCTGTGGATAACACGTGCAACGTTGTCCACAATGCCGAAGCTATCTTGCCCAGCGGGATTTGGTCATTTTTTGTACAAGAAAACTGAACCAAATTGACACTACGCTGCAACACTGTTCTGTTCGCGACAACCGCCGGAGGTTCGGCCACCACCACGGGGATCGCCAGAATCAGCTGACCGTTACGCCGGAAAAATAAATTCCTGGCTCTGCGTGCGGTCCACTCTGCTAACCCTACCCATTTAGTCCTCCAAGGAGTGACATTCATGTCTGCCAAAAAAACTGCGCTCATCATCGGCGCCTCTCGTGGCCTGGGCCTTGGGCTGGTGCAACGTCTGACTGAACAAGGGTGGGACGTTACGGCCACTGTTCGTGATGCGCTCAAGGCCGATGACTTGAAAGCCACCCCCGGCGTGCATATCCAGACGCTGGACATGGATGAGCAGTCCTCGCTGGAAGTCCTCACTCACAACCTCAAGGGTCAGGTTTATGACCTACTCTTCGTCAACGCCGGCATCATGGGCCCGTTGCACGCCTCCCCTACCGACGCCACCGCGGGCGAACTGGGCCAGTTGTTCCTGACCAACGCCGTGGCACCCATTCGGCTGGCCAAACGCTTCGTCGACCAAATTCGACCGGGCACTGGCGTCATCGCTTTCATGAGCTCGGTGCTGGGCAGCGTGACCATGCCCGAGGCCCCCGAAATGGCGCTCTACAAAGCGAGCAAGGCGGCCCTCAACTCCATGACCAACACCTTCGTCACTCAACTGGGCGACAACAAACCTACCGTGCTGTCCATGCATCCGGGTTGGGTCCGTACCGCCATGGGCGGCGAAGGCGCCGACATCGACGTGGAAACCAGCGTTCGCGGAATGGTTGAGCAATTGGAACGGTTCGCCGGAAAAGGTGGGCACCATTTCGTGAATTACAAAGGGGAAACGATTCCTTGGTGATCGCTTCGCTTATGTAGCCGTGCGGCTTGCCGACAGCGGCGACTTGAATAACGTTGCGGGCAAGATGCTGCTGAAGATTCCACACACGGCATCTTGCATCGCCTCACCGGACGCACCTAAACTCCCCTTCGCCTCGCGCCCGATCCAACGGCGCGGCGACCCTGGATCAGCAGACAGGGCAAAACTGAGCTGGCTACCTGAACCCACTTTTCAGAGGAGCCGGCCCATGCCCGCGATCCGTATCTGGTTGAAAAATCCCCTTGCCGTGTTTACCGCCAATGACCTCGATGCCCGAGGTGGGCTGGTGGTGCAGAACGGTGTGATTGTCGAAATGCTTGCCTCGGGCCAATCGCCTGCCCAGCCGTGCGATCAGGTCTTCGATGCCCGCGAGCATGTGCTGTTGCCGGGGCTGATCAACACCCACCATCACTTCTACCAAACCCTTACCCGTGCCTGGGCGCCAGTGGTGAATCAGCCGCTGTTTCCATGGCTGAAAACCCTGTACCCGGTCTGGGCACGGCTCACGCCGGAAAAGCTGGCGCTGGCGAGCAAGGTTGCACTGACCGAACTGTTGCTGTCCGGCTGCACGACTGCCGCCGATCATCATTATCTGTTTCCGGACGGTCTGGAGCAGGCTATTGATGTCCAGGTCGAGAGTGTGCGGGAGCTGGGCATGCGAGCGATGCTGACGCGAGGGTCGATGAGTCTCGGCGAGGCCGATGGAGGCCTGCCGCCACAGCAAACGGTCCAGCAGGGGCAGGTGATTCTGGAGGACAGTCAGCGGCTGATCGAGCGTTATCACGAGCGTGGCGAAGGTGCGCAGATCCAGATCGCGCTAGCGCCCTGCTCGCCATTTTCCGTGACCACCGAGATCATGTCCGAAAGCGCTGCATTGGCTGAAAAACTCGACGTTCGCCTGCACACTCACTTGGCCGAGACGCTGGATGAAGAGGACTTTTGCCTACAACGCTTTGGCTTGCGCACGGTGGATTATCTCGACAGCGTGGGTTGGCTCGGACCGCGGACCTGGCTCGCTCACGGGATTCATTTCAATGAGCAGGAAATCGCCCGGCTGGGCGCAGCGGGAACCGGTATTTGCCATTGCCCGAGTTCGAACATGCGCCTGGCGTCGGGGATCTGTCCGACGCTGGATTTGACGGCTGCCGGTGCGCCGATTGGCTTGGGGGTCGATGGCTCGGCGTCCAATGACGGATCGAACATGATTCTCGAAGCGAAGCAGGCGTTGTACTTGCAGCGATTGCGTTATGGCGCCGAGAAGATCACCCCCGAGGTGTCATTAGGCTGGGCGACGCGAGGTTCGGCGCAACTGCTTGGCCGCCGCGACATTGGCGAACTGGCCGTAGGGAAACAGGCCGACATGGCGCTGTTCAAGCTGGATGAGCTGCGTTTTTCCGGCAGCCATGACCCGCTGTCAGCCTTGTTGCTGTGCGGGGCTGATCGTGCGGACCGGGTGATGATTGGCGGCGAATGGCGGGTGATCGATGGGCAGGTCGAAGGGCTGGATCTGAAAGGTTTGATCGCCGATCACCGGCAGGCCGCAGCGAAGTTGATTAACGGCTGATCACGCAATGCTCTGTAGGTCTTCGTTTGCTCACGATGGCCGTCTGTCGGCCGTACCATCACCGACCGACACGCCGCCATCGCGAACAGCGAAGCCCCTACGAATACCTAAAGCCCCATCAACGACAGCATCACGAACGTTGCGAACAACACGAAGTGAGTCATGCCTTCGATGGCATTGGTTTCGCCGTCGTTGAGGTTGATGGCGCTCACCAGCAAGGTGACAAAGATCATCACGGTTTGCACCGGCGTCATTGCCATCTGGAACGGCTGGCCGGTGTACAGCGCCATCGCTTCCATCACGGGAACCGTCAGGATCACCGTCGACAATGACGCACCCAGCGCGATGTTGACCACCGACTGCATGCGGTTGGCCAACGCGGCACGCAAGGCGGTAAGGATTTCGGGCGCTGCGGAAATCGCGGCCACCAGAATCGCGGTCATGACTGGCGGCGCCCCGCTGCCTTCCAGTCCGAGGTCCACGGTCTTGGACATGACTTCTGCCAACGCGCCGATGATCACCACACCAAACACCAGAATGCCGATGGAGAGCGACAGGTTCACCTCTTCGACGGTGTGCTCCGGCTGATCCTTGCGACGCTTCTTATCGGGATAGCTGTAGCTGAAAAAGTAACTGTGCGGCCCCACTTGCATGCGCAGGAACAGCGCGTAAAGCAGGATCATCGCGCCGATCGTGAAGCCGGAGTACACCTTCCAGTTCGACTCGGGGATGAACTCGGGCACGACCATCGACACGGCCATCGCGGTCAGAATCATCACGCTGTAGGAGCGTGCGGAATCATCGTTGTAAGACTGTTCTCCATGCTTGAGCCCGCCCATCAACGCGGCGAGACCGAGAATGCCGTTGATGTCGAGCATGACCGCCGAATAAATGGTGTCCCGCACCAGCGTCGGTGAGGGTTCGTTGCTCATCATGATCGCCAGAATGACGACCTCGACCAAGACCGCCGATAGGGTCAGGATCATGGTGCCGTAGGGGTCCCCGACCTTTTCCGCCAGCAGTTCAGCGTGGTGCGCCACGCGCATCGAAGCACAAACGATGAAAGCCACCAGCACGATCCCCGCGATCAGCGCGACAGTGTTGCCGTGGCTGAGCAACTGGTGCTCGAACGGGTAGGCGAAGCAGGTCGCGATCACCGCTAACAGAAGAAACTTTTCTTGCTTGAGAATCGTGCCCATCGTTGCCTCTTGTCCTCGCGACCGAGGCCGCACATCCATGGAGTGATTAGTGCTCACGGCGATGAGAGTGCTTGTTGTAAATAAAGGTTTCAAGACACGTGTGACACGCATTGCAGCCCGACTCCGTACGGGAGCATGATCGTTGCCCACCGGACCTGAACCTTTCGGTCAGGTTTTTAACCAGCCGACGCGCATGACTCTGTAGAATGCCGGCCATTGCACCTGATGAGAAAAAGCACATGTACGACTGGCTGAACGCCTTGCCCAAGGCTGAATTGCACCTGCATCTGGAAGGCTCGCTGGAGCCTGAACTGCTGTTCGCGCTGGCCGAACGCAACAAGATCGCCCTGCCTTGGACGGACGTTGAAGCGCTGCGCAAGGCCTACGCCTTCAACAACCTCCAAGAGTTTCTAGACCTCTATTATCAAGGCGCGGATGTGCTGCGCACCGAGGAGGATTTCTATGATCTGACGTGGGCGTACCTGCAGCGCTGCAAAGCGCAGAACGTGATTCACACCGAGCCCTTCTTCGATCCACAGACCCACACTGATCGGGGCATCCCCTTCGAAGTGGTCCTCAACGGGATTTCGAAAGCACTGAAAGATGGCAAGGAACAACTCGGTATTGGCAGCGGCCTGATCCTGAGCTTCTTGCGTCACCTGAGTGAAGACGAAGCCCAGAAAACCCTCGACATGGCCCTGCCCTATCGCGAAACCTTCGTTGCCGTCGGTCTCGACAGTTCAGAGATGGGTCACCCGCCGAGCAAGTTTCAACGTGTGTTCGACCGCGCGCGCAGCGAAGGCTTCCTGACCGTGGCGCACGCTGGAGAGGAAGGCCCCCCTGAATACATTTGGGAAGCGCTCGATCTACTGAAAATTCAGCGCATTGATCACGGCGTAAGGGCGATTGAAGACGAGCGATTGATGCAACGGATCATCGACGAGCAGATTCCGCTGACCGTCTGCCCGCTGTCCAACACCAAACTGTGCGTGTTCGACCACATGAGCCAGCACAACATTCTCGACATGCTGGAACGAGGCGTGAAGGTCACCGTCAACTCCGATGACCCGGCGTATTTCGGCGGCTATGTGACCGAAAACTTCCACGCGCTGCATGAACACCTGGGGATGACGCAAGACCAGGCGAAACGCCTGGCACAGAACAGCCTGGATGCACGGCTGGTAAAACCCTGAACGGGTGATTCGTGGGGGCGAATCGCGTCGCCCCCACGGTTTGATCTTTAGCCTGCCGCCCCTTAAAAGCGCTTCCCCTCCTTCCGCCTGATCAAGCCGCTGCCGCTATCTTGCTGATTTCCCGTTGCCCGTTTGAAGAGACCTGCAACGTGCACGCCTCTTCCGTAGCACGCAACCAGCCCAACTGCATGAATAGCTGCAGCAGCCCGGCGCCCAATGCCCCGCCCAGATGCGGGTGCACATCACTGCAATCGATGCAGGCGCAGACGGTTTCGCGCTGCCGAAGAGCAAGCGCTGGGACGAAGATACCCCGCTCGGCGAACCGGGAAATGCCAACACTGGTGACTTCCAGCCGTTGATCGCATTGCTCGATCCAGCCAGCACCGAGTAACCGTTGATACAGCGCCGTCGCCAACTCTCCGCCCAAATGATCGGAGCACACGCTGGCTCGCCGTAAAGGCAGTTGCGGCAACGGCTGTGCGACGCTGCGGCTGATGACTTCCGCGCTGATCACCGATGCACTGGCTAACGCCTGAACTGCGGTGCCGACCTCCGGTGCAGCCAGCCGGAAAAATCGCTTTTTGCCTCGCGTTTCCAGCCTGAGCAAGCCACCGGACGCTAACCGTGCGAGATGCGCGCCTGCCGATGACGTGGATAGCCCCACCAGCAGTGCCAGTTCATCCGCCGCCCGAGAGGCCCCATCCAACAATGCCCACATGATCGCGCTGCGTTTCGGGTCCGCCAGCAGTGCGGCAATCTGGCTGATGCAAGGTGCATGTTCCATGTTTTCACTCCCTGTTGAAACATTCGTATAACGGTGGCCGGGTCGCCACATATCGTAAGCAGCCAACAGTGTTGCCATGACCGAATGATGGCCTTGATTTACGTCATATCTTGAAAACTCTGTGCAACAGAAGTCGTGTGGCAATACAGATTCGTCCGCGCGACCACAACAGGTTCAATGTCTTGTCATTAAATCGGATTCACAGTGGTGGCATAGTATAAGCGTTGCACCACGCTAGAGAATCGGCTCGCGAATACTTGATACTGAAGTTTGTCAGTATTGTCAGCAAAACGTGACGCAAAGGCTCCCCTTTGTGGCGTGCCCAACAAACATTCACCCAGCGCCAGCATGCACGACTCGCGGGGCTTTCAGGCCGATTCACGCAAAGGTCTCACCCGACGACCACGGTAATTGCCTACAACCAACTCTCCGATACCTCTCAAAAAAAACATCCCTTAGTCTAACTCTGGCCACGAGATGCTCTGATTGAAAAATCAGCTGTTTTATTTTTACAAAAGCGGAGCTGTAAGAAATGTCTTTTTTTAAAGTAGTAAAAGGCAACCTATTAGTTTTGATTCTTCTACGCACCGGACACGATCAAACAGGTTCGGAGACTTCCGACACTCTGGATCGGGGCCGCCTGACTGCGACGCGCCGTGCGTCGCAGGGCATGGTTCAGATGCGGACGTCGGCGTGAGGCATCGCCGCATCACGTTTTTGCTGAGCGCGGCGGGTCACCATCGCCAACCCTACCGCCAACACACCACACAGCGTGATGACGGTCGCCATTGGCACCGCGGTGCCGTCGTGGAGAAACCCCACTAACGAAGCAGCACCCGCTGCCACGCTGAATTGCAGGCAGCCGAGAAGAGCCGACGCGCTTCCTGCACGTTTGCCTTGTCCGGCCATGGCGCACGCGGAGGCATTGGGAATGATGCAGCCCAGGCTGGCAATGTAAACGAACAGCGGAATCAACAACGGCCACAGTTGCTGAGTGTGCAGCGAGGCAATCGTCAGCAGCACGACGGCTGCGCTGCAGTAAAGCCAGACCGCACGGGACAGCAGCCATGCCGGACCGAAACGCCCCACCAGGCGGGCATTGACTTGCGCCACCAGGATGAAACCTGCGGCATTGGTGCCGAACAACCAGCCATAATGCTCAGCAGGAACGCCATACAGTTTGATAAAGACGAAAGGAGATCCCGCGATGTAAGAGAACATACCGGCCATCGCAATCCCGCCGGTCAAGGCATGGCCCAGGAAGATCCGGTCGCCGAACAGCGCCCAATAAGACCCCAATGCGCCCGAAAGTGGTAATCGCGGATGCCCGGCGGGCATGCTTTCCGGCAATCCCAGCGCAACGGCGAGCGCCGTGAGTGCGCTGAAAACGGTCAGCGTCAGGAAGATGGCTTGCCAACCGTAGACGTTCACCAGCAGGCCGCCGAGCATCGGCGCCAGAATGGGCGCCAACCCCATCACCAGCATCAATTGCGAAAACACTTTGGCGGACTGCACCGGGGAGCATTTATCGCTGACGATTGCGCGAGATAGCACCATTCCCGCGCAGCCCCCCAAGGCCTGTACGAAGCGGGCGGCAATCAACCATTCAAGACCAGGGGCAAAGGCGCAGGCCAGAGAAGCCAGCGTGAACAGCCCTACTCCGAACAGCAGTGGGATGCGTCGCCCAAAACGGTCAGCAATCGGGCCGTAGGCCAGTTGCCCGATACTCAGCCCGAGAAAGTAGGACGCCAGGGTCATCTGGACGTGCTTTTCGTCAGTCCCGAATGCCAACGCCATCGCGGGGAAGCCAGGAAGATAAAAGTCGATGGCCATCGGGCCAAATGCGCTGAGGGCGCCGAGAATAAGGATCGTTCTAAGGTTCATCAATCTTCCTAAGCCGTTTTACGCAGCTCGGCAGTTTAACAACCTTGGCTGTTTTTCAGGTTGTCTAGAAAAAAATTACCAGAAGTTTTTTCACCCATGGCGGCCGTCAGGCGGAAATCGGGAACTAATCAGGGCTGACCGAGCATCGGTTAATGGATTTATCACACGCCTTTTACAAATAACTTACGAATCCGCTTCTAGACTTTTTACATAAGTCGAGGAATACGGAAATGAATACGCGCTGGGTTGTGCTGTGGTGCTGTTTAGTGGTCGCCGGATGTCAGTCTACCCACGACCAGTTAGTGTCTGAAGGCTATCCGCCTGCTTTCGCTGACGGGTTTCAGGATGGTTGCGGTAGCGGTCGTCAATCCATCGACCCCATGAAGGGGCAGTACAAAAAGGATGTGCAGCGTTACTTGCGCGATACGATTTATGCGCAAGGCTGGAGTGACGGTTTCAATCAATGTCAGGGCCAGTTGGCCAATCGCAATGTTCAGGACCAGGGGCGGGACAGCATCTGGAATGACCGTGATCGAGCCTGGGAACAACAGAAAACCCAGGACGCCGCCAAGGCCTATCGCTCCCACTGATGCCTGTGTCGCTGCGAGGCATTTCGCGAAACTTCCGGGATGCCAACATGGCCCAACGCGTAGGCAGTCAGTCACGAAAGGGAGCACACCATGAGTCGGGCCTTCGTCAATGAAGACCATGCCGCTGCGCAGGCCAGCCAGCCGGTGGAGCGTCACGTCAGCACACATCCCAATTACGTCACCGCCCGTGGGCTTGCTCAGTTGCAAGCCCACGTCGCGGCGTTGCAGGAAGAGCACGGCACGCAGTCGGCACTGGGCGAGGCGGCAGACAGACAACGTCAGGCCGATATCGAGCGTGACCTGCGTTACTTCAATCAACGGGTGCAGAGCGCGCAAGTGGTCTCGGCAGCAAACACCACCGACAAGGTGCAGATTGGCAGTTGGGTGACGTTCGCCGATGAGGAGGATCGTCAGCAACGGGTGCAGTTGGTGGGAGAGGATCAGGCCGACGCGGCGGCTCAGTTGATCAATTGGGCCTCCCCGCTGGGCAAGGCGTTGCTGGGCGCGCACGAAGGGGATGAGGTGACGTGGAAGCGTCCGGCAGGAGATCAGGTGATTGAAGTGGTGCGGATCGACGCAGATGTTTGAGTACGGTGAGGCATGGGCGCCGAATACGCGCGATGGGACAACCCTGTGGGAGCGAATTCATTCGCGATAAGGGCTCACAGCCGATGCGTATCTATCGTCTGGCCGACTCTTCGAGAATAAATTCGCTCCCACTGAAGCCCTGGCACCTGCCGAAAAATGAGTGCCGCTGATTTTTTCCCATAAAAAACGGAGCCCGAAGGCTCCGTTTTTATGACACCGACCCGAAGGGATCAGGCCAGTTTCTTGTGACGCACACGGTGCGGCTGGGCAGCAGCATCGCCAAGGCGTTTTTTCCGATCGGCTTCGTACTCGGTGTAGTTACCTTCGAAGAAGACTGCTTGCGAGTCGTCTTCGTACGCCAGGATGTGAGTCGCCACACGGTCCAGGAACCACCGATCGTGAGAGATCACAATGGCGGCGCCCGGGAAGTCCAGCAGGGCTTCTTCCAGGGAACGCAGGGTTTCGACGTCGAGGTCGTTGGACGGTTCGTCGAGCAGCAGAACGTTGCCGCCCTCTTTCAGCGTCAGCGCCAAATGCAAACGACCGCGCTCACCACCAGACAAGTCCTTCACGAACTTCTGCTGATCGCCGCCCTTGAAGTTGAAACGTCCGACGTAGGTGCGCGACGGGATTTCGTAGTTGCCGATTTTGATCTGATCAGAACCGTCGGAAATCTGCGCGAACACCGTTTTGCTGCCGTCCAGGTCGTCGCGGCTCTGATCGACGCACGCCAGTTGCACGGTTTCACCGATTTCGATGGAGCCCGAATCCGGCTGTTCCTTGCCCATGAGCATACGGAACAGTGTCGATTTACCGGCACCGTTACCGCCGATCACGCCGACGATGGCGCCTTTGGGCATGGAGAACGACAGGTTGTCGATCAGCACGCGATCGCCGTAGCCCTTGCTGACATTCTTGAATTCGATGACCTTGTCGCCCAGACGTGGACCGGCCGGGATGTAGATTTCGTTGGTCTCGCTGCGCTTCTGGAATTCCTGCGATTGCATTTCTTCGAAGCGTTGCAGACGGGCCTTGGATTTGGACTGACGAGCCTTGGCGCCTTTGCGCACCCACTCCAGTTCTTCCTTCATGGCTTTTTCGTGGGCCGATTGCTGCTTGGATTCCTGGGCCAGACGATCGGATTTGGCTTCCAGCCAGCCCGAATAGTTGCCCTCGTAAGGAATACCCGCGCCGCGGTCGAGCTCCAGAATCCAGCCGGCGACGTTGTCCAGGAAGTAACGGTCGTGCGTGATCGCAACCACGGTACCCGGGAAGTCGTGCAGGAAGTGTTCGAGCCAGGCAACGGAATCGGCGTCCAGGTGGTTCGTCGGTTCGTCGAGCAGCAGCATGTCAGGCGCCGACAGCAGCAGGCGGCACAGGGCCACGCGACGCTTTTCACCACCGGACAGGTGTTCGACCTTGGCATCCCAGGCCGGCAGACGCAACGCGTCGGCGGCGACTTCCAATTGACGCTCAAGGTTGTGGCCATCGCTGGCCTGAAGGATGGCTTCGAGCTTGGCCTGTTCGGCCGCGAGTTTGTCGAAGTCGGCGTCCGGCTCAGCGTACGCCGCGTAAACCTCGTCCAGACGCGCTTGAGCGTCCTTGATCACGCTGACGGCTTCTTCGACGACTTCACGCACGGTCTTGGTCGGGTCCAGTTGCGGCTCTTGCGGCAGGTAACCGACGTTCAGTTCCGGCATCGGGCGCGCTTCGCCGTCGAACTCGGTGTCGACCCCGGCCATGATTTTCAGCAGTGTGGATTTACCCGAGCCGTTGAGGCCGAGTACACCGATCTTGGCGCCCGGGAAGAACGACAGGGAGATGTTTTTCAGGATTTCCCGCTTCGGCGGAACAACTTTGCTCAGCCGATGCATGGTGAAGACGTATTGAGCCATGGAATGAAAACCTGGTTAGGACTGTGAATAAAGGCGCGAGCCCGGTTTGCCGCGCAAACCCGGTGCCCCGTCGCAAAAAAAGCGTTTATTTAGCGTTCCGACTTGTCGTGCGACGCATCCGGGCCTTGAATGAATAAGGCACGAACAGAAGCGTTGCGACAAAACTTCCGAGTATCGGTCGTCAAGCTGGAGCAAAGTTTGCAAGCACTGCAGCCATTTGCAGAAAACCGGCTTGCAGAATCGGGCACATCGCGCGTGGCGCAAAGCTACCCGAATGCAGTCGAGAGGGCAAACCGTGCGGGCCTTAAGGGCTGGCACTTAGCCACAACTCAGGGCATGCTAGCCGCCATTTGGGCGTCAGGCTTAAAGTGCATTTCGCACACGCTGATTCAGTCCAGCAGTCAGGATCACCAGTTTGTCCACACCAACACCCACTTCCCCATTGCGCTCACCCAAAAGCGCGACGGCCGCAGCTTTTCGAAGCTCGCCCAAAGGTGCGCTGGCAGTGCTGGTGCTGCTCATGCTCGCGCTGTTGATATGGCAACTGGTCGAACAATTTCAGCAGACTCAGGACCGCCAACGCCAGCGTAGCGTGGACTACAGCATTCAGCTGGCCGACCGTCTGAGCTTGAACATGGCGCTCAGTGCGCAGGTGGCCCTCAACATCCTGGACGACGCCAAAGGCGAACCGCCCGTGGCCGATCAACGGTCGGCAACCCTGGAACGCCTGCGCTTGGCACTGCCGGGAATGCGCAGCGTGGCGTGGCTTGATGAAGACGCCAATATTCTCAGCGACAGCGCCAACAACAGTGCAGATGTCAGTTTTTTGACTGAACAGCGCGAGCGCATCAACGGTCGCACCTACTATTACGCTGACTCATCGGACGGCTCGACGCTCTACCTGTTCGTACGCCAGCCAGGAAAACGGGAAGAATGCCATTGGGCCATCCGACTCGACCCGCAGGTGATGAAAAACCTGACCCGACAAAGTGATCAGGATTTTCGTGCGACGTGGCGGCTTGAGAACCGCACCACCGAGCACGTCATCTATGAGGCTGAGCCTGCGAACGACAATCGGACCGACAGCGCGGCCCAGACAGTGCTCCTCGAACCCCTGACCAATAGCGACTGGCAATTGCGCGGTCTGTTCGACGCCAGCAAAACCCGTCAGGCGCTGATCGCCCCGCTCGTCGCCAAATGCCTGATCGCGCTGTTGTGCTCGATCCTTCCACTGCTGGCCCTGCGCAGCCTGCGTCGCCGCCAATTGCAACTGCACGAGAGTCGTCGCCGCTACAAGGACATCTTTGAAGGCACCGGCGTCGCGCTGTGCGTGCTGGACTTGTCTGGTCTGCCGGACTACTTGAAGCATCTGCAACTGACCACCAGCGATGAATTGCACAAACGCTTGATCAACCATCCGGACCAGTTGAGCGGCCTGTTGCATCAGCTACGCATTACCGAGGTCAACCAGGTCGCGGCCACGCTGCTCAATGCCGACTCCTCGGCGCGTGTCTGGCAGCAACTGATCGAGGGTTGCCCACGGTCGCGCAACGGCATCGGTGTGCAACTGATCAGCGCGGTGCTGGATCGCCAGCCTCAACTGGAACTGGAGATTGTGCTGCCCAACGCCGATGGCCAGGATCATCATCTCTGGCTGGTGGTTCGGTTGCCCGAGCAGCCCGAAGACTTCAACGCCGTCATCCTGAACATCAACGACATCACCAACCGCAAACAGACCGAGCTGGCGCTGCTGGAGCGCGAAAGCTTCTGGTCGGACGTGGTGCGCACGGTTCCTGATCACCTCTACGTGCAGGACGTCGTCAGCCGTCGCATGATCTACAGCAACCACCATCTGGGCCAGACTCTGGGCTACAGCAAGGAAGACTTGCAGCAGATGGGCGAGTATTTCTGGGAAATTCTGCTGCACCCGGATGACACTGATCCTTATGAACAACTGCGCCTGACCCGCACGGAAGAAGGCCGTCGAGACCTCACGGAATGCCAGTTGCGCTTCCGGGATCGCCAGGGTCGCTGGCGGCGCTTTGATATCCGCGAACAGGCCCTGGCGCCAGACCAGAATGGTCGTGTGACGCGCATCATCGGCGTCGCCAAGGACATCACCGAACAGATCGAGGCCAGCCAGTCTCTGCGTGACAGCGAACAGCGCTATCGCATGCTCGCGGAAAGCATCAGCGACGTGATTTTCTCCACCAATCAGAAGCTGCGCCCCAATTACGTCAGCCCGTCGGTCAACGCTGTATTGGGCTACAGCGCCGACTGGATTCTGCAGAACGGCTGGAATTCAATCATCGCCAACCCTCAACAACTGGCGAATCTTCAGGCCCTGCTGAACCGCATCGGCAAGGCGCTCAATAAGCCCGAGACACTGACAGAGCTGCGCAACGAAGTGACCACGCAGTTGTATCTGTTCGACTGTCTGCGGGCCGATGGGCGCAAGATTCCGGTCGAGTTGCGTCTGGTGTTGTTGTGGGACGAGGCCGGTGCCTTCGAAGGCATTCTCGGCGTAGGCCGTGACATCAGTCAGCAGCGCCGGGCGGAAAAAGACCTGCGCATGGCGGCGACGGTGTTCGAACACTCCACCTCGGCAATCCTGATCACCGACCCTGCGGGCTACATCGTGCAGGCCAACGACGCATTCAGTCGGGTCAGCGGGTATGCCGTCTCACAGGTGCTCGATCAGCTCCCGATGATGCTGACCGTCGAGGACCAACAGGAAGCCCACATGGGCTATATCCTCAAGCAACTGCATCAGCGCGGCAGTTGGGAGGGTGAACTGTGGCTGAAACGTCGGGACGGCGAACATTATCCCGCTTGGGTCGGCATCACGGCCGTGTTCGACGACGAAGGTGACCTCGCCAGCTACGTGTGTTTCTTCAGCGACATCAGCGAGCGCAAGGCCAGCGAGCAGCGCATTCATCGCCTCGCGTATTACGATGCCCTGACGCACTTGCCGAACCGGACGCTGTTCCAGGACCGCCTGCACACCGCCTTGCAGCATGCCGAGCGCCAGCACGCCTGGGTCGTGCTGATGTTCCTCGATCTGGACCGCTTCAAACCGATCAACGACTCCCTGGGTCACGCCGCCGGCGACCGCATGCTCAAGGAGATGGCCACACGGCTGTTGGGCTGTGTGGCCGAAGACGACACCGTGGCCCGCATGGGCGGCGACGAATTCACCCTGCTGCTGCAACCCGGCGCCACGCAACAAGCCGCGCTGACCCGCGCCATTCATGTGGCCGAGCAGATCCTCGCCAGTCTGGTAAAGCCCTTCGTGCTGGAAGGTCGCGAGTTCTTTGTCACGGCCAGTATTGGCATTGCCCTGAGCCCGCAGGATGGCAATGAGCTGAGCCAGTTGATGAAGAACGCCGACACCGCGATGTATCACGCTAAAGAGCGCGGCAAGAACAACTTCCAGTTCTATCAGGCGGACATGAACGCCAGCGCTCTGGAGCGCCTGGAGTTGGAAAGTGACCTGCGCCATGCGCTGGAGCAGGAAGAATTCACCCTCTATTACCAGCCGCAATTCAGCGGTGACGGCAAGCGTCTGACCGGCACCGAAGCCCTGCTGCGCTGGCGTCACCCGACCCGCGGATTGGTGCCGCCCGGCGATTTCATTCCGGTGCTCGAAGAACTGGGGCTGGTGGTCGAAGTCGGCGAATGGGTCATCAAAGAAGCCTGTCGCCAATTGCGCGAATGGCACCTGGCGAAAGTCCGCGTGCCGAAAGTCTCGGTCAACATTTCCGCACGTCAGTTCTCCGATGGGCAGCTCGGCATGCGCATCGCCAACATCCTTCAGGAGACCGGCCTGTCCCCGGCCTGTCTGGAGCTTGAGCTGACGGAGAGTATCCTGATGCGCGAGGTCAGCGAGGCCATGCAGATTCTCGCCGGGCTTAAGCGTCTAGGCCTGAGCATTGCGGTGGACGATTTTGGCACCGGCTACTCGTCCTTGAACTACCTCAAGCAATTCCCGATCGATGTGCTGAAGATCGACCGCACGTTCGTTGACGGCTTGCCCTCTGGCGAACAAGACGCACAGATCGCCCGCGCCATTATCGCCATGGCCCACAGCCTGAACCTGGCGGTGATCGCAGAGGGCGTGGAAACCTACGAGCAGTTGGAGTTCTTGCGCGAGCATGGCTGTGACGAGGTGCAAGGCTACCTGTTCGGCCGCCCGATGCCTCCCGCGCGGTTCGAAGCACAGTTCAGCAACGATGCGTTGTTTATGCTCGATTAGAAGCAGCTTCGAGTTTTGAGCTTCAAGCTGCGAGCAGTAGCAGGTCTGCGGTGCTCGCACTAAATGGCTTCAAGGTCAAAGCAAATAAAAGCACGTGCCAAAAACAGAAGCCGTTACGCGATCAGCTTGAGGCTTGAGGCCCAAAGCTCGAAGCTGTAATCCGCTCATCTGCCGCATGACCGCCTTTCATATGCCAGATAAAACGTGATGTTGTAGAATGCCCCCCTTTTCTACTGCCCGATCCCCGAGGACCGCCATGTTCAGCCGTAATTTGACTATCGCCAAGTACGACTCCGACCTGTATGCCGCTATGGAACAAGAAGCCAAGCGCCAGGAAGAGCACATCGAGCTGATCGCCTCGGAAAACTACACCAGCCCGGCTGTCATGGAAGCCCAAGGCTCGGTGCTGACCAACAAATACGCCGAAGGCTACCCAGGCAAGCGTTACTACGGTGGTTGCGAGTACGTCGACATCGTCGAGCAACTGGCCATCGACCGCGCCAAGGAACTGTTCGGCGCTGATTACGCCAACGTCCAGCCGCACGCCGGTTCGCAGGCCAACAGCGCCGTTTACCTGGCCCTGCTGAACGCGGGTGACACCATTCTGGGCATGAGCCTGGCCCACGGCGGTCACCTGACCCACGGTGCCAGTGTTTCGTCCTCCGGCAAGCTGTACAACGCCGTTCAGTACGGCATCGACGGCAACGGCCTGATCGACTACGACGAAGTCGAGCGCCTGGCCGTCGAGCACAAGCCAAAAATGATCGTGGCCGGTTTCTCGGCGTACTCCCAAGTGCTGGATTTCCCGCGTTTCCGCGCCATCGCTGACAAAGTCGGCGCCTACCTGTTCGTCGACATGGCCCACGTGGCCGGTCTGGTCGCTGCGGGCGTCTACCCGAACCCTGTGCCTTTCGCTGACGTCGTGACCACCACCACCCACAAGACCCTGCGCGGTCCACGTGGCGGCCTGATCCTGGCGCGCGCCAATGCCGACATCGAGAAGAAGCTGAACTCCGCTGTCTTCCCGGGCGGCCAAGGTGGTCCTCTGGAGCACGTCATCGCGGCTAAAGCGATCTGCTTCAAGGAAGCCCTGCAGCCTGAGTTCAAGACCTACCAGCAACAAGTGGTGAAAAACGCCAAGGCCATGGCTGCGGTGTTCATTGAGCGCGGTTTTGACGTGGTGTCCGGCGGTACCGAGAACCACCTGTTCCTGCTGTCCCTGATCAAACAGGACATCTCCGGTAAAGACGCTGACGCTGCGTTGGGTCGTGCGTTCATCACCGTGAACAAGAACTCCGTGCCGAACGATCCACGTTCCCCGTTCGTCACCTCCGGTCTGCGCTTCGGCACCCCGGCTGTGACCACTCGCGGCTTCAAGGAAGCAGAGTGCAAGGAACTGGCAGGCTGGATCTGCGACATCCTGGCTGACCTGAACAATGAAGCCGTAATCGACGGCGTCCGCGAGAAAGTCAAAGCCATCTGCGCCAAGCTGCCGGTTTACGGCGCTTGATAGCGGTTGCGTGATGTGAAAAAGCCCGGCTCTTCAGCCGGGCTTTTTTATGTCTGACGGTCGGCGATCAAACCTGTGGGAGCGAATTCATTCGCGATTGGACGGTACATCCAATACACATCTATCGGCTGTACGACCGAATCGCGAATGAATTCGCTCCCACAGGGTTCGGCGTACTGCCTTATTGCGCCGCGACCTTCGCAAACCCTTCCCGAATCTTCTCTTCCGGCAGATCGTCGGCAATGAACACGATCACGCTCTCACGCTTCTCGTCCGCGCCCCACTCCACGTCGAAATCAAAACCATAGAGCTTGAGCACGCCCTGAAACACCAGCTTGCGATCTTCGCCTGCGATATTCAGCACGCCTTTGTAACGCAGCAATTGCTTGCCGTGCTCTTCCAGCAGGTCGTTCATGAAGGTGCTGAGCTTGTCGATGTCCAGCGCCTTGTCGCTGCGCAAGACCAGACTGCTGATGCGGTCGATGCCACGACCTGCGGGGGCTGCCGGGCGCAGGACCATGCCGCCGACGTCGGCGTTCAGGTTGAAGCCGCGCACATCCAGCAGTTCGGCCAGATCAATCTTGCCGTGCTCGACCACGCGAATCGGCGCACGACGGTTGATGCGCGTCAGGCGCTCGTTCAGGGCCTTGAACGTGGCCTCGTCCACCAGATCGGTCTTGCTCACCAGCAGACGGTCGGCAAAGCCGATCTGGGCCTGGGCGATGGTCTGTTCCAGATGAGTGTCGGCGTGGGCGGCATCCACCAGCGTGATGATGCCGTCGAGGATGTAACGCTCACGCAGTTCTTCGTCGATGAAGAAGGTCTGTGCGACCGGCGCCGGGTCAGCGAGGCCGGTGCATTCGATCACCAGACGGTCGAACGTGATTTCGCCGCTGTCCAGCCGCTCCAGCAGCAAAACCAGCGCCTTGGTCAGGTCGGTGTGGATGGTGCAGCACACGCAGCCGTTGGACAGGGTCATGACCTGCACCGGCTCGCTGCCGAGCAACTGGGTATCGACCCCGGCATCACTGAATTCGTTTTCAATCACGGCGATTTTCAAGCCGTGCTCTTCCTTGAGCAGGTGACGCAGCAACGTGGTCTTGCCCGCGCCGAGGAAACCGCTCAGAACGGTGACGGGGATGGGTTGCGAAACGGTCATGCCGACTCCTGCTTTTCCTGATGCCTGCCCCGTTCTCACCCTGTGGGAGCGGATTCATCCGCGAGAGGGCGGCACAGGCCATGAAAGTCTTCAAATAAAAACGCGCCACGACAAGCGTGGCGCGTTCGTTCTGTTACAGATTACGCGGTCAGCGGATCAACAGCACTTCGGGCCGCCCTTTCCACCGTAACGCGCGTCCTGGCGTTCCCGAAAGAACGCCTCGTACGACATCACCGGCTTGTCGGGGTGGGTGTTCTGCATATGCTCGACATAGTTGTCGTAGTCCGGCATGCCGACCATCAAGCGCGCAGCCTGACCCAGATATTTACCCAGACGACTCAGGTCATTGAACATGTGCAGCTCCTCGCCTCACAGCGTACTCAATGGGTTTTAGGGAAGGCCTGAAACGGCGCTTCCTTGTCGGTACGCTCTTTCTTGACCCACGCTTCGCGACCGACTTTGATCGCGTAGAACAGGATACTCAACACCACGAACAGGAACAGCGAGGTCAGCGCCGCGTTGGTGTACGCGTTGAAGATCACGTGCTGCATCTGCTCGACGCTTTTCGCCGGGGCGAGGATCTGGCCTGCATCTGCCGCTGCGCTGTATTTCTTGGCCAGGGCCAGGAAGCCAACGGCAGGGCTCGGGTCGAACAGCTTGATGAAGCCTGCGGTCACGGTGCAGATCAACAGCCAAGACGCCGGAAGGATCGTCACCCAGACATACTGCTGACGTTTCATTTTGATCAGCACAACGGTCGCCAGCATCAGCGCAATCCCGGCCAGCATCTGGTTGGAGATACCGAACAGTGGCCACAAGGTGTTGATGCCACCCAGCGGATCGATCACGCCTTGATACAGCAGGTAACCCCACAACGCCACGCAACCACCGGTGCCGATGGCGTTGGCGGTCCAGGACTCGGTGCGTTTCAGTGCGGGCACGAAACTGCCCAGCAGGTCTTGCAGCATGAAGCGTCCGGCACGGGTACCGGCATCGACAGCGGTCAGGATGAACAGCGCTTCGAACAGAATCGCGAAGTGGTACCAGAACGCCATGGTGTTCTGGCCCGGGAACGCCTGGTGCAGGATCTGCGCGATACCCACGGCCAATGTTGGCGCGCCACCGGCACGGGCCAGGATGGTGTTCTCGCCGATGTCTTTGGCTGTCGCCACCAGTTGATCCGGTGTGATCACAAAGCCCCAACTGCTGACCATTTGCGCCACAGCGTTGACGTCGGTGCCGACAATCGCTGCCGGGCTGTTCATGGCGAAGTACACGCCTGGCTCGATGACCGAGGCAGCGACCATGGCCATGATGGCCACGAACGACTCCATCAGCATGCCGCCGTAGCCGATGTAACGGGCATTGACTTCGTTATCCAGCAGTTTCGGCGTAGTGCCCGAAGAGATCAGCGCGTGGAAGCCCGACACTGCACCGCACGCGATGGTGATGAACAGGAACGGGAACAGGGTGCCTTTCCAGACCGGGCCGGTGCCGTCAGTGAACTGGGTCAAGGCCGGCATTTTCAGCTCAGGCGCGAGAATCAGGATGCCGATGGCCAGCGCGATGATGGTGCCGATTTTCAGGAAGGTGGACAGGTAGTCGCGCGGGGCGAGGACCAGCCAGACCGGCAACATCGCCGCAACAAAACCGTAACCCACCAGCATCCAGGTGATCTGCACGCCGGTGAAGGTGAACAGCGGCGCCCACTCAGGGCTGGCCGCCACCTGACCGCCGACCCAGATCGACAGGAGCAACAGCACAACGCCGACGATGGAGATTTCACCGATGCGGCCCGGGCGAATGAACCGCATGTAGACGCCCATGAACATCGCGATCGGGATCGTCGCCATGACGGTGAACATGCCCCAAGGGCTCTCGGCCAGGGCTTTCACCACGATCAGCGCCAGCACCGCGAGGATGATGATCATGATCAAGAAGCAGCCGAACAAGGCGATGGTGCCGGGGATACGGCCCATTTCCTCGCGGACCATGTCGCCGAGCGACCGGCCATTACGGCGTGTGGACAGGAACAGGATCATGAAATCCTGCACCGCACCGGCCAATACCACGCCGGCGATCAGCCAGAGCGTGCCGGGCAGGTAGCCCATTTGCGCCGCCAGCACCGGACCGACGAGCGGACCTGCGCCTGCAATGGCTGCGAAATGGTGACCGAAAAGGATGTGTTTGTTGGTCGGCACGTAGTCCAGACCGTCGTTGTTCAGCACCGCAGGGGTGGCCCGAGTCGGGTCCAGCTGCATGACGCGGCTGGCGATGAACAAACTGTAGTAGCGATAAGCGACCAGATAGATGGCGACCGCGGCGACCACGATCCAGAGTGCGTTGATTGCTTCTCCCCGACGCAATGCAACCACTCCAAGGGCCCAGGCCCCGAGAATCGCAACGATCAGCCAGGGCACATGGCGCAGCAGACTATTATTATTTTTCATTTTTGAGTTCCAGCAGAGTGGACGTGTTTTGAGCAGCAACGAGAGTTTAGCGCTGCTGGAGCGAAAGGCCACCCCCCACGATGGTCTAGCGCGGGATTTGGCCTATAGTCAGAGCAGCTGTCGCCCTCGGGGCGGAATGATCGGCGCTCGGGTCCATGAAACCTGGCCGCCAGAGCCTAGGAGAAGTCGCGTCATGACAGATGCCCACGAAGACCGTCGTCGTTTTAAACGTATCTCGTTCGATGCCAAGACCGAACTGACCCAAGGCCCGAAAAGCTGGCCGGTGCACCTGATCGACCTGTCGCTCAAAGGGCTGCTCATCGAACGGCCATCGCCGTGGCAGGGCAATCCGGACGAGCCATTCATTGTCGACATTCACCTCAACGTCGACATCGATGTGCGCATGGAAGTGCGGCTGACCCACGACGATCACAATCACCTGGGGTTCGTGTGTGAGCACATCGGGCTGGATTCGGTGACGCATTTACGGCGGCTGATCGAGCTAAATCTGGCGGATCATGCCGAACTGGAGCGGGAATTAGCGGCGTTGATTGAGGTGTGACGCTGCCAGACCTGAATAACCTTGAACTCTGTGGGAGCGAATTCATTCGCGATTGGTCGGTACATTCGACACACTTCTATCGATTGCACTGATGTCTCGCGAATGAATTCGCTCCCACAGGTATTACGTACGTCTGACGAGCTGGATTGATCGTCCTTTATTCCTCAAACAACGCATCCAACGCCTGATCCAACCGGGTCACGCCAATCACGGTCAGCCCCGGCGGCGACTCTTTCGGTGCATTGCCTTTCGGCACGATGGCGCGCTTGAAGCCGTGCTTGGCCGCTTCCTTCAAGCGCTCCTGACCGCTCGGTACCGGCCGCACTTCCCCCGACAGTCCCACTTCGCCAAACACCAGCAAATCCCCTGGCAACGCCCGGTTGCGCAGACTCGACATCACCGCCGCCATTAACGCGAGGTCCGATGCCGTTTCCAGCACTTTCACCCCGCCCACCACGTTCAGAAAAACGTCCTGATCGTGCGTTGGAATCCCGCCGTGACGATGCAGGACCGCCAGCAACATCGCCAGCCGGTTCTGATCCAGACCCAGCGTCACGCGACGCGGATTCGACAGGTGACTGTCATCCACCAATGCCTGCACTTCGACCAGCATCGGACGCGTCCCTTCCCACGTCGCCATGACCACACTGCCTGCGACCGCTTCCTGCGCGCGCGTCAGGAAAATCGCCGACGGGTTCGAGACTTCTTTCAGGCCTTTGTCGGTCATGCCGAACACGCCCAGTTCGTTAACCGCACCGAAACGGTTTTTCACTGCCCGTAGCAAGCGCAAACGTCCGTCCGATTCGCCTTCGAAATACAGCACGGTATCGACCATGTGTTCGAGGACGCGAGGGCCGGCCAGTGCGCCCTCTTTGGTCACGTGGCCGACGAGAAAGATCGCCGTCCCGCTCTGTTTCGCGTAACGCACCAGCAGCGCCGCGCTTTCCCGCACCTGTGCCACCCCGCCGGGTGCCGATTGCAGCTGCTCGGTGAAGATGGTCTGGATCGAGTCGATCACCATGACCTTCGGCTGTTCGATGCGGGCCGTGGCGATGATGGTTTCGATGGAGGTTTCGGTCATGACCCGCAGCTTGTCCTGGGGCAGGCTCAAACGGCGGGCGCGCATGGCGACCTGTTGTTGCGATTCCTCGCCGGTGACGTACAGCGCGGGCATGCGTTCGGCGATGGCGCAGAGGGTTTGCAGTAGAATCGTCGACTTACCGATGCCGGGGTCGCCACCGATCAACACCACTGAACCGTCCACCAGACCGCCGCCGAGCACACGGTCGAGTTCGGCAGAATTGGTGGAGAATCGAGGAATCTCTTCAACGCTGACTTCGGCGAGGGTCTTGATCTGCGCCTGCTGCCCCGCCCAGCCACCACGGCCCGCCGGGGCTGCTGCGCCACCGCTTTCGATCATGGTTTCGGTCAGCGTATTCCAGGCGCCGCATTCGCCGCATTGCCCGGCCCATTTGGGAAAGGTCGCGCCGCACTCAGTGCAGCCATACATGCGTTTGGCCTTGGCCATGGAACCCCCGCCGCAAAAAAGGGGCAATCATACCCCATGCCTCGAACGCCCGCCCGGGATGGCCAGGGCAGACATCTTTCTGAACGATTCAGTAAAACTAACAGGGCCAAAGCCGGTCGATTGAATGGATTACGCGAGATGCAGGTAGCTGACATACACTGCATTCACCACCCTCATCTGTAACAAAGGAATACACCATGAGCGTACTGAGCGAGTTCAAAGCCTTTGCCGTCAAAGGAAACGTGGTCGATATGGCCGTCGGTATCATTATTGGCGCGGCATTCGGCAAGATCGTTTCGTCGTTCGTCGGCGATGTAATCATGCCGCCCCTGGGGCTGCTGATTGGCGGCGTGGACTTCAGTGACCTGGCGATCACCCTCAGAGGTGCCGAGGGCACAGCACCAGCGGTGGTGCTGGCCTACGGTAAATTCATTCAGACCGTGATCGACTTCATCATCGTGGCGTTCGCGATCTTCATGGGCGTGAAGGCCATCAACCGCCTGAAACGTGAAGAAGCCAAGGCCCCTTCGGTTCCGCCTGCGCCTACTCCACAGGAAACCCTGTTGACCGAGATTCGTGACCTGCTGAAAGAGCAGAACAATAAGCCTGCGGCGCCACTGCCGGTGAATCCTGATCGGCTGGTTTAACCCCTCAACGCGCGACCACACGGCCTGCAGAACGGCTGTGGGGCGGATTTATTCGCGAGATGTGGGTACACACGATGAAAATGCATCGGCTGACGTACCGCATCGCGAATGAATTCGCTCCTACAGGTCATCGTTTACATCAAAGGTCGTGCAAGTCCTCCTACCAATAATTCTCCACCGCCACCTGCCCCGGCTTGCGGGTCAGGGCCAGGCGCATGTCGCGGGTTTTGAGCAAGGCGCGGGTGTCGTCGATCATCTGCGGGTTGCCGCAGATCATCACCCGTGAATGTTCAGGCGACAGCTCGACCCCCGCCGCCTTTTCCAGCTCACCGTTTTCGATCAGCGTCGTGATTCGGCCATTGAGCGCGCCGGGATGCTCTTCACGCGTCACCGTGGCGATGAACTGAAACTTGTGGGCGTATTCGGCCAGGTATTCCCGTTGAGTGAGTTCGGCGATCAGTTCCTGATACGCAAGCTCTGCGGCCTCGCGCACGCTGTACACCAGAATGATGCGCTCGAACTTTTCCCACACTTCGAAGTTCTGCAGGATCGACAGAAACGGCGCCACGCCCGTGCCCGTCGAGAGCATCCAGAGGTCCCGGCCATCGTTGAAGCGATCCAGCGTCAGGAAACCCGTCGCCTGCTTTTCAACCATGAGCGTGTCGCCCTCGCGCAACCGGCTCAGCTCGCTGGTGAACTCGCCACCGGGCACGACGATGGAAAAGAATTCGAGAAACTCGTCGAAAGGCGACGACACCACCGAGTACGCCCGCCACACCGTGCTGCCGTCCGCCTTGGTCACGCCCAGCCGTGCGAACTGCCCTGCGGTGAAACGAAAGCCCGGATCACGCGTCGTGCGCAATGTGAACAAGCTGGGGGTCAACGGGGTCACGTCGAGCAGCGTCTGCCGGGTGAATTTCTCTGCACTGGCGGTCATGGGCGCTCCTGGCTCCTGTCACTCAATCAAGTGCGCCCAGTTTCCCGCAAACCGACGCCGATAAACACCGTGGGTTTGTAGTGGTATCCCTGTCTGCGCCACCGACGCTTGTTAGAGCATTTCGCGATTGAAGCTATCGCGATCAGCGTTGCGAATTGCAAAGAGCGACGCGTAACCGATTGATTACATGCGCGTTGCCAAATTCGCCTAAAAACAAAGCGTCCCCCACTCGTCAGCCGTGCGGCCGACGATAGAAATCACCCAAGGATTCCTTACCTAGACTCCCATTAAAACAGCAGTCAATTTTGATCGGGCATGGAGGCTTGTGATGGAACACTTGAGACTGGACCTGATACAGATGAGCAAAGCCGTCGCGCTGCTACACAGCGGATTAACGCTTAGGGAAATCGAAGTGCTGAAATGGTCGGCAGAGGGCAAGACCGCCGCCGAGGTCGCGATGATTCTGGACGTCAAAATCCGCACCGTGAATTTTCACATCGGCAGCGCCATTCGAAAAATGGGAGTCAGCAACAAGACCTCGGCGGTGGTTCAAGCCGCTCTGCATGGGGTATTTCAGTCGTGAGGCGCCCGATACCCACTCGGTTTTACTGAAAAGGCCGGGTGCCAGGCCGCGAGAAAAACACGTAAAATCGCGGCTTTCGCGAGTCAGGTGGCAAAGGTGCATCGGTCACCTGCGCTTCGCCGCCCATCGCGTGCCAACGAACGGAATTTCCCAGCACATGCCCCTGCTTACCACGCCTTTCGCCCAGCTCGACCTGATTCGCCAGCCGGAGCAGTCGGATGAACCGCTGCAGGCGTTCGACGCTGCTGACGAATACTTGCTCAACCACCTCGCCGAGCATGGCCTGACGCTGCAAACCCGCGTGCTGATCCTCAACGACAATTTTGGCGCACTGGCCGCCAGCCTGGCGCCCCACGCGGCAGTGTTCAGCAGCACGGACTCGTTTCTCGGCGTGCAGGCGCTGGAAAAGAACCTGGTGCGCAACGGTCAGGTTTACGATGCTGTGCCGGTGATTCCCGCCAGTAAGCCGCTGCAAGGCCCGTTCGACTGGGTGCTGATCCGCGTGCCGAAAACCCTGGCGCTGCTGGAAGAACAACTGATTCGCCTGCAAGGCCAACTGGCGCCGGACGCCAAAGTGGTGGCAGCAGGCATGATCAAACACCTGCCGCGCTCGGCGGGTGAGCTGATGGAGGATTACATCGGGCCGGTGCAGGCGTCGTTGGCAGTGAAGAAGGCGCGCCTGCTGTTCTGCACACCCGGGCCGAAAGACTTTCAGCCCTCCCCGTTCCCGACCCGCTACACGCTGGACGAGCCGAAAATCGAGCTCATCAACCACGCCAACGTGTTTTGTCGCGACGGTCTGGACATTGGCACCCGCGCCTTCTTGCCTTACCTGCCGACCGGCCTCGGTTCGTCCCGCGTGGCGGACCTCGGATGCGGCAACGGCGTGTTGGCAATTGCCAGCGCACTGGCCAACCCTGAAGCCCAATACACGCTGGTGGATGAGTCGTTCATGGCCGTGCAGTCCGCTCAGGAAAACTGGCGGCTGGCGTTGGGTGAACGTGAGGTGGACATCCGTGCCGCTGACGGCCTGGCGGGCCAGGAGCCGGATTCGCTGGACGTGGTGCTGTGCAATCCGCCGTTTCACCAACAGCAAGTGGTGGGGGATTTTCTTGCCTGGCGCATGTTTCAGCAGGCGCGTTCGGCGCTGGTCACCGGCGGCGCGCTGTACATCGTCGGCAACCGGCATTTGGGGTATCACGCCAAGCTGGCGCGACTGTTTCGGGGCGTGGAACAGGTGGCGGCAACGCCGAAGTTCGTGATTCTCAAGGCCCGGAAGTGAGTCACTCCTGGCCCTGAAGATGCCCCTCCGTGTAGGAGCGAATTCATTCGCGAAAAATTGTTCAGCCGATGCAGATGTGTGATCAGCATCGGCCCTTTCGCGAATGAATTCGCTCCCACAGTTAAAACAGCGCCAGACCCCAATTTTGCGGCGTTCCCGAACATCTGTGGGAGCGAATTCATTCGCGAAAAATTGTTCAGCCGATGCAGATGTGTGATCAGCACCGGCCCTTTCGCGAATGAATTCGCTCCCACAGGTTGAAGAGGTGCGACTGACCTAATGAGTCTTCATCCCCGCCGCGGTCATGAACATCCGCAACAACGTGGCGACGACGAACAGCGCCAGCACACTGCCTGACCAGATCACCACCAGCCAGCCCACTCGCTGCCAGAGCGGCTTTTTCTCCGCCCCGTCGTCTTCACCCAGAGACCCCTTGGTGCTCATCGTCATGCCCTCTTAGTGGTAGCCGTCTTCGTGGGTGACTTTGCCGCGGAACACGTAGTAGCTCCAGAAGGTGTACCCGAGGATAAACGGCAGGATGAACAGCGTGCCCACCAGAATGAAACCCTGGCTTTGCGGTGGCGAAGCCGCGTCCCAGATCGAGATCGACGGCGGGATGATGTTCGGCCACAGGCTGATGCCCAGGCCGCTGTAGCCGAGGAAGATCAGCACCAGCGTCAGCAGGAACGGCGTGTAATGCGCGTTGCGTTCCACCGCCTTGAACAGCCCGTACATCGTCACCAGCACCAATGCCGGAACCGGCATGAACCAGATCAGGTTCGAAGGACTGAACCAGCGGTCGGCGATTTCATGGTGCGCCAGCGGCGTCCACAGACTGACGATGCCCATCACCACCAGCGTCGCCAGTGCCAGCGGTCGCGCCAGATCATGCATCGCCTTTTGCAAAGGCCCTTCGGTTTTCATGATCAGCCAAGTGCAGCCGAGCAAGGCGTAGGCCACGATCAGCGCCAGCCCGCAGAACAGCGAGAACGGCGTCAGCCAATCCAGCCCGCCACCCGCGTAGGCGCGGTTGACCACGGGAATCCCGTCGATGAACGCGCCCAGCGCCACGCCTTGGAAGAACGTCGCCACCAGCGAGCCGCCAATGAACGCTTTGTCCCAAAGATGGCGTTTGGCGTCGGTCGCCTTGAAGCGAAACTCGAAGGCCACACCGCGAAAAATCAGCCCGATGAGCATCAGGATCAGCGGCAGGTACAAGGCCTCCAGTACAACCGAATAGGCCAGTGGAAACGCACCAAACAATCCGGCGCCGCCCAGTACCAGCCACGTTTCGTTGCCGTCCCAGACCGGCGCAACAGTGTTCATCATCACGTCGCGGTCGGTCTTGTCCTTCATGAAGGGAAAGAGAATCCCGATACCCAGATCGAAGCCGTCCATGACGACGTACATCATGATGCCGAAGATGATAATCACGGCCCAGATCAGTGGAAGATCGATACCCATGGCTCAGTTCCCTTCCCGCAGGCTGTCTTTTTGGCCTTCTTCGCTGCCTTCGTCGGCGGCGGAGAGAGGACGTGCTGGAGTGCGTTTCTGGCCGGGGCCGCCGTGTGGCGTGTCGGCGCTTTCATGGGTTTTCGGCCCTTTGCGCACGAGGCGCATCATGTAGCCGAAGCCCGTGCCGAACAGCATGAAATACACCACGACGAACAGCACCAGGGTCAGGGTCAACTGCCCCACGCTGTGGTTTGACGACGCGTTGGCGGTGCGCATCAGCCCGTAGACCACCCAGGGCTGGCGACCGATTTCGGTGGTGAACCAGCCCGCGAGCATCGCGATCAGACCGGCAGGCCCCATGCACATCACGAGCCTCAGAAACAGGCGGTTGGTGTACAGCCCGCCCCGCCAGCGCAGCCAGGCGCTCCACAGACCGACGAAGATCATCAGCATGCCCAGCGCCACCATCACCCGGAACGACCAGAAGACGATCAGCGAATTGGGGCGATCCTCAGGCGGGAACGATTTCAACGCCGGGATTTGCTTGTCTAGGCTATGCGTCAGAATCAGGCTGCCGAGGTACGGAATCTCGATGGCGTATTTGGTGCGCTCTTCTTTCATGTCCGGAATGCCGAACAGGATGAGCGGCGTCGGCTCGTTGCCCACGTTTTCCCAATGGCCTTCGATGGCTGCAATCTTGGCAGGCTGGTGCTCCAGCGTGTTCAAGCCATGGGCATCGCCCACCACTGCTTGAATCGGCGCCACGATCAGCGCCATCCACATCGCCATCGACAGCATCCGGCGGATGGCCGGGTTGTCACGGCCGCGCAGCAAATGCCAGGCGGCCGAGGCGCCGACAAAAAAGGCGGTCGCGACGAAGGCGGCAATGGCCATGTGCATCAGGCGATAGGGGAACGACGGGTTGAAGATCACCGCCAGCCAGTCCACCGGAATCACGCGACCGTCGACGATTTCGAAGCCCTGCGGGGTTTGCATCCAGCTGTTGGAGGCGAGAATCCAGAAGGTAGAAATCAGCGTGCCAATAGCCACCATCACGGTCGCGAAGAAATGCAGGCCGCGGCCCACGCGGTTCCAGCCAAACAGCATCACGCCCAGGAAACCGGCTTCCAGGAAGAAGGCGGTCAGCACTTCATAGGTCAGCAACGGCCCGGTGATCGCGCCAGCGAAATCGGAGAATCGGCTCCAGTTGGTGCCGAATTCGTACGCCATGACCAGCCCGGAGACCACGCCCATGCCAAAGTTGACGGCAAATATCTTCGACCAGAAATGGTAGAGGTCTCGGTACGTGTCGTCGTGGGTCTTGAGCCACAAGCCTTCGAGCACCGCGAGGAAACTCGCCAGACCGATGGTGATGGCAGGGAACAGGATGTGGAACGAAACAGTGAACGCAAACTGAATTCGGGCGAGATCGAGTGCCTCTAAACCGAACATAGGTCTTCCTCTAATCAGGTGAAACCGGCTGCAGGCACACGGGGCCTTCAGCGACTGCCCCCACGGTGTATTGAGTACGACGGCGTGCCGTTGTTCTTTTTGATTTCGCGCTCAGGCAAACGACCACGCGGGAGTGGTGTCAAGCCGCCCGGTCAATCGCTGGAGTGTGAGAAATTGATTCAGGTCAGCCGACGCTGAAAGAGTAGTCCCATTTCGGCACATGCTCCGCGTGGTCATTTGTCGCGTGACGAGTTGCCTCACCCGGGAGGGCGGTGCAGAAGGGGAAAAAGCGGATCAGTTGCCAGGGTGAGTGTGCCTTGCGCATCTCCACGACGCCTACCTGCTTTGGATTCTGGCCGAAGGCGTGGGAGCGTTGCTTGCGCGCGATCTGTCGCGAAGCGGCAGCAAATCCTGTGGATGCGGTTTTCCTGTAAGCACCCGATAGGCAGGTTTCACGACTGCTGTGCAGCCGATCGTAGGCAAGCCAACTCCCACGGCCTCCGGCCAGAATCAAGAGCCCTAATTGCGCCATTCTCCTGCTTCTGGCCGAAGGCCGTGGGAGCGTTGCTTGCTCGCGGTCTGTCGCGAAGCGGCAG
>NZ_JBIVNG010000010.1:0-286164 GCF_044753445.1 Pseudomonas sp. NPDC088368 | reverse complement strand
CTCGCGATCTGTCGCGAAGCGGCAGCAAATCCTGTGGATGCGGTTTTCCTGTAAGCACCCGATAGGCAGGTTTCACGACTGCTGCGCAGCCGATCGCAGGCAAGCCAACTCCCACGGCCTCCGGCCAGAATCAAGAGCCTGATCGCGCCACATGTCCGGTTCTGCCGAAGGCGCAGGAGCGCAGAGTTTTACAACGAACGACGCAAAAACCCCAACAGCGCGCTGACCAGCCGTCGATACAGCGCATCCACTTCCGGCACCTGACCCTTGCCCCGCAGGCTGCCGTGCACGAGCCCCAGTCCCGGGTCGAACTCGGTGGCAACGCCTGCTTCGCGCAAGGCCCGTTCGTAACACACGCCGTCGTCGCGCAAGGGGTCGAACTGGGCGACGGCAATGAACGCTGGCGCCAGGCCACGGAAGTCCGTCGCATTGAGGGGCATTGCATAGGCCGAGCGCTCGCCCTCGCTCAGGTACAACTGCCGGTAAAACCCCAGATCCACCGTACTGAGCAACGGCGCATCGAAACATTCCGTGCGCGATGGGAGGTCGTCGGCCCCGCCCAGTCCGGGGTAAATCAGGGTTTGCCCTATGGGCTGCCGCTGTCCCGAATCGCGCAGGGCCAGGCACACGGACGCGGCGAGATTTCCCCCAGCGCTGTCTCCGGCAATGGCGATGCGCTGAGGATCGATGTCCAGCCGTTGCGCCTGAATCTGCAAAGCGTGCCAGACCTCCAGGCAATCCTCGAAACCGGCGGGAAAAGGGTGCTCGGGCGCCAGCCGATAATCCACTGCAATGACCACCGCGTTAAGGTCAACCGCCAAGGCCGCCGTCAGGAAATCATGGGAATCCAGGTCGCCGACCACCCAGCCCCCGCCGTGCAGGTACATGACGCATGGGGCTGGATGTTCGACAGAAACGCGATGGGGCCGGTAACAGCGCACGTCCACCCCGGCCAGCTGGAAATCCTTGACCTCAAGGTCGGCCGGACGGGTGGGTGTGAAGGCCTCGCACATGCGCGAGTACGAACGGCGTTGAGCGGAAATTTCCAGCGAGTCGACGCTGAAACTCAGAGTCTTATCGATGAAGAGGGCCATTTCTGGCGAGAGGGGATATTCCGTAGGCATCTGCGGCTCCAGCCCGTCTGACGCCGGGGGGACAGGGTCGGTATGAACACAAAACCTGTAGGAGCGAATTCATTCGCGACTGGCCAGTACATCCAACGCATTTTCATGGGATGGACGGCCTCATCGCGAATGAATTCGCTCCTACAGGGTGACATCAACAGCGCCGACTCACTGCGCTTACTTGTTGACAGCCACCTGCACAGCCGCCGCTGCGTCTTTGCCGTCAAACGTGGTCACGCCATCCAGCCAGCGCTTGGTGTCTTCCGGGTGATCCTTGAGCCAGGCCTTGGCGACGTCGTTCGGGGCCTTGCGGTCCATGATCGGCACCATCATCTGACTTTCTTGCGCTGCGGTGAATTTCAGATTGTTCATCAGCTTGTTGACGTTCGGGCAACGCGCCGCGTAATCCGGGGCGGTCACCACCGAAACGGTCGCTGCACCTTCGTTCGGGCCGAATACGTCTTCACTGCCCGTGAGGTACGCGATCTTCATGTTGATGTTCATCGGGTGCGGGGTCCAGCCGACAAAAACGACCCACTCATTACGCTTGGTCGCACGCTGCACGGCCGCCAGCATGCCCGCCTCGCCCGACTCCACCAACTGGAAGCCGCCCAGGCCGAACTGGTTCTTCTCGATCATGCCCTTGATGTTGGCGTTCGCCCCGGTGCCCGGTTCGATGCCGTAGATCTTGCCGCCCAGCTTGTCTTTGAACTTGGCGATGTCAGCGAAGGTTTTCAGTCCGCCATCCGCCACGTATTGCGGCACGGCCAAGGTTGCCTGCGCATCGTTCATGCTCGGGGTGTCGAAAACTTTGACTTGATTGGCGGCCACGAACGGCGCGATGTTTTTGTCCATCGCCGGTTTCCAGTAACCCAGGAACACGTCGAGACGGTCATCACGCAAACCGCCGAAAACGATCTGTTGCGCCGCACTGGTTTGCTTCACGTCATAACCCAGGTTTTGCAGCAACACCTCAGCCACGGCGCTGGTCGCGATCACGTCAGTCCAGTTGACCACGCCCATCCGCACGTTCTGACACTTGGCTGGCTCGGCCGCCATCAGGGCCGTGCTGCTCAGCATCAACACACCACAACTGATCTGACGAATAAACTTCTTCATGCGTGCTCCTCGGGTCGGCTCGTTATTTTTAATCAGCTCTTTTTGGCAGTTTGTTTCTAAACCTTGAAGACCCACGACAATGCGTTGCTGCCGCGTTGATGCAAATTACGCAGCCGCCCTGTCCACGAAACGCACCAGCGCGACCTATGCTTGCACTGTGGCGACATTGAGAAAGATGGCAGGTTGACAGCAGCATAACGAGTGCCTGTAGGAGCGAGCCCCTACAGGGTTTGCGGATGATCAGAGCACTTTATCCAAGGTGATCGGAAACTCGCGCACGCGCTTGCCCGTTGCATGATAGATGGCATTGGCAATCGCGGACGCGACACCGACGATGCCAATTTCCCCGACGCCCTTGGACCCCAACTCGTTGACGATCTCGTCGTTCTCTTCAACGAACAGCACGTCAATCTCGCCAATGTCGGCGTTCACGGGGATATGGTATTCCGCAAGGCTGTGATTCATGAACCGGCCCAGGGTGTGATCGGTCTGGGTCTCTTCTTGCATAGCCTGACTGATGCCCCACACCACGCCCCCCAGAATCTGGCTGCGCGCCGTTTTGGGATTGACCACCCTCCCCGCCGCCACCGCGCTGACGACACGATTCACTCTGATGTTGCCCAAGTCTTCATCGACCAGCACCTCGACAAACACCGCCGAGTGCGTCGCGGTGGCGTAGCCATTGCGCTTCTCGTCGGGTTCGGCGTCGATCTGCACGTCCAGCGTCTCGTGGGACGACTCACGGACGATGTCGGCGTAGGCAAATCGCTGATCCTGGATGATCAGGTAGCCGTCGCCAAACGCGATGTCTTCCATGTCCACCACCGCGAATTGCGGATGGGCCATGCGCACAGCGTCCAGCAATTTGGTGCGCACGCCTCGGCATGCCTGCTGTACAGCCGTGCCCACCGATGACACGGTGAACGAGCCACCCTGCAACGGCGCGGTCGGCAACGAAGAGTCGCCGAGCACGAAGGTCACGTCGTCATGCTTGACCCCGGCGGCTTCGGCGGCGATTTGCACCATGACGGTGTACGTCCCGGTGCCGATGTCGGTGGTGGCGCTGCTCACGGTCAACTTGCCGTTGGCGTCGATGCTCGCCTTGGCGCTGGCTTTCATCTGCATCGCCTCCCACACCCCGCCCGCCATACCCCAACCCACCAACTGCCGGCCGTTGCGCATGCTGCGCGGTTCGGGATTGCGATGATGCCAGCCGAAGCGCTCTGCGCCTTGCTCATAGCAGGCGATCAGTTCCTTGCTGGAATAGGGTTTGTCCTCGTTGCCATTGCGCTCGGCGAAATTAATCACGCGCAGTTGCACAGGGTCGATTCCGGCGGCGCAGGCCAGCTCGTCCATCGCGCATTCCAGTCCGACCATGCCCGAAGTCGCGCCCGGCGCCCGCATGTCCAGCGGGGTGTATACGTCGAGTGGCGCCAGTTTGTAGGTCAGTTGCACGTTCTCGCACTGGTACAGCATGCCGCTCCACTCGACCACGTGTTCGGTGAAGTCCTCGAAGCGCGAGGTCTGGCCGATCACGTCATGCCCCACCGCCACGAGCCGGCCTTCTTTCGTCGCGCCGAGTCGCAGGTGCTGCAAGGTGTTGGGGCGGTAGCCAAAGGTGAACATCTGTTGGCGGGTCAGGGTCACGCGAACCGAACGCTTGAGCTGCAGGGCCGCCATCACCGCCAAGGGCAGTTGGTATTGCGGACGCAAACCGGAGCCGAACGCACCACCCACGAACGCGGCGAAAATCCGGATCTTCGACTTGTCCAGATCGAACACCTTGTGCAGGTAGTCCTGGCAATTCTGCGGGCCTTGGGTCTTGTCGTGGATGTGCAGGCTGCCGTCAGGTTGATAGAGCACGGTCGAGGCGTGAGGCTCCATCGGGTTGTGATGCTCGTTGGGCGTGCTGTAACGGGCGTCCATGGTGAACGCCGCGCTGGCCATTCCTGCGTCGAAATCACCCCTCGGTTTCGGGGTTTCCGCCGGGGCCGTATGAGCGCTGCCTTGGGCGGTGAGCAGACTCGTCTGGTGAGCCTCGGTCTCATACTCGATGCGGATCAGCGAACCGGCATGGCGCGCAATCTCCAGCGAGTCGGCCACGACCAGCGCCAACGGCTGACCGCTGTACAGCACGCGATCGTTATAAAGAGGCCGAAATGGCGACCCTTCTGCCGAGTCGGCGTCTTCGTAATCCTTGTCGTAACTGGCGACGTGCGGGCGGTTGAGGTGGTCGATGACGGCTACGACGCCCGGCACTTGCAGCGCCTGCGACGTGTCAATGTTGATCACGCGGCCCCGGGCGATGGTGCTGGAGACCACGCTGCCATGAAGCAGACCCTTTTCCGGGTACTCACCCGCGTAACGGGCCTGGCCTGTCACTTTCAGCACGCCATCGACTCGGTCCAGTGGCTGACCCACGGGCGAGACGCGACCGGGTGGAAACATTTTGGCGTTCATCAGGCATTCCCTCCCACAGCAGCATCGCTGAGCGCACGGACGATCGCCCGACGCGCCAGTTTGATCTTGAAGGCGTTGTGCTCAAGCGGCTGAGCGGCGCGCAGCATGGCGTCAGCCGCAGCCACGAAGTTTTCCCGTGAGACCGGCTGGCCGATTAGCGAGCGCTCGACCGCTTTGTCCCGCCACGGTTTGTGCGCCACGCCGCCCAAAGCCAATCGCACGTCGCGAATAACATCGCCGTCGAGTTCCAGCGCGGCGGCCACAGAGACCAGCGCGAACGCGTAGGAGGCGCGATCGCGGATTTTCAGGTAATGGCTGTGCTGCTGGAACTGCGCAGGGGGCAGTTCGATGGCGGTGATCAGTTCATCGTCCGCCAGTTGGTTGTCCCGTTCGGGGGAGTCGGCAGGCAGGCGATGGAAATCCGCGAATTCGATCGTGCGTTTCCCGGCGCGCCCTTCGACGTGAACCACCGCTTCAAGCGCCGCAAGTGCCACGCACATGTCCGATGGATGAGTCGCCACGCAGTCATCGCTGGCGCCCAGAATCGCGTGAATCCGGTTCAGGCCCTGTTTCGCAGGACAGCCAGAACCCGGCTCGCGTTTGTTGCAGGGCACCGTCGAATCATAGAAGTAGTAGCAACGGGTGCGCTGCAACAGGTTACCGCCGGTGCTGGCCATGTTGCGCAACTGGGGCGACGCGCCTGCGAGTACGGCCTGTGACAGGAGCGGGTAACGGGTTTCGATCAACGGGTGCCAGGCCAGGTCGGCATTGCTGACCAGTGCGCCGATCATCAATCCGCCGCCGGGCGTCTCGCGGACGTCCTTCAGCGGCAGTCCAGTGATGTCGATCAAGTGTTCGGGGTGGGCGATGTTTTCTTTCATCAAGTCCAGCAGGTTGGTCCCGCCCGCAATGAAGCGGCTGGCGGGTCCCACGAGGTTGATGGCTTGAGCCACATCGGCTGGCTTGCTGTAGCTGAACGGGGTCATGACTGGCGCCCTCCCTGACCGGGTGCGGCGTCGAGTTGAGGCAGCACCTCAACGACGGCCGCACGAATGTTGCTGTAGGCGCCGCAACGGCACAGATTGCCGCTCATCAGCTCTTTGATATCGTCTTCGCTGTTCGCACGCCCTTCGTTGGCCAGCCCTACGGCCGAGCAAATCTGGCCCGGCGTGCAGTAGCCGCACTGAAAGGCGTCATGTTTGATGAACGCCTGCTGCATCGGGTGCAGGGTGTCGCCTTCGGCCAGCCCTTCGATGGTGGTGAGTTCGGCGCCGTCGCACATGATCGCCAGCGTCAGGCAGGCGTTGATGCGCTTGCCGTCGCGCAACACGGTGCACGCCCCGCATTGGCCGTGGTCGCAGCCTTTTTTGGTGCCGACCAGATCGAGCTGTTCGCGCAGCAGGTCAAGCAACGTGGTCCAGGGTTGCACGTTCAATTGCCGGGGTTGGCCGTTGAGCGTCAGGGCAATGGAATGCTCTGCGAAGGCCTGTGGGTTCGTCGCACTCATGGGAAAGCCTCACGGTTGTTACGCATCAGCGCAGTGAATCTGCGTCTCTGGTTTACGACGTGTGGTGTTTCGCAATCGTTCAGGGAATGTGATGAGTGAGCGTTGGGACGCTAAACCTGCAAGGGTCGGGGCACCTGTGTGAACGATCATCAACGGCGAGACGGTTTGAGCCTCGACGCGACGGCGAATGGAGGGGCAATCCTGACAAATACCGTCCCCCGACAGGCTCCCGCCCCCATCCCGCAAAGCTGCTGGTATGATGCGCGGCTTTTTTGCGACTGGCAGATTTTGTGCAGTGAATTAATACGAGCCGTTTCAACGGCTGTGCTTTGCTGTTACTAGTCGATTCATTAAAGGCGCATTGCGCCACCGGGGAGCCATACATGCTGGAGCGGCTGTTTCAACTCAAGGCACATGACACCAATGTGCGTACCGAAATTCTGGCCGGGGTCACGACGTTCCTCGCCATGGCCTACATCCTGTTCGTCAACCCGAGCATCCTCGGCGCGACCGGCATGGACAAGGGCGCCATCTTCGTTGCGACCTGCCTGGCGGCCGCCATTGGTTCCACGGTCATGGGCCTGATCGCCAACTACCCGATCGCGCTGGCACCGGGCATGGGCCTGAACGCCTTCTTTACCTACACCGTCGTCCTGCACATGGGTCACACCTGGCAAGTGGCGCTGGGTGCGGTGTTCATCTCGGCCGTGATGTTTTTCCTGCTGTCGATCTTTCGCATCCGCGAGTGGATCATCAACAGCATCCCGCTGCCGCTGCGTTCGGCCATTGCCGCCGGTATAGGCTTGTTTCTGGCGCTGATCGCTCTGCACAACGCCGACATCGTGGTCAGCAACCCGGCGACCATGGTCGGCCTGGGCGATCTGGCCAAGCCTGCGCCAATCCTCGCTGCGCTCGGTTTTGCCCTGATCGTCGCCCTCGACGCCCTGAAAGTGCGCGGCGCGGTGCTGATCGGCATCCTCGCGGTCACCGTCATCTCCATCGTCCTCGGCTTTTCGCCGTTCGGTGGCGTGATGTCGATGCCGCCGTCGCTGGCCCCGACTTTCCTGCAACTGGACATTCCGGGCGCACTCAATATCGGTCTGGTGAGCGTGATCTTCTCGTTTCTCTTTGTTGATCTCTTTGATAATTCGGGCACCCTGATCGGCGTCGCCAAGCGCGCAGGTCTGATGGGCAAGGACGGCCACATGCCGAAAATGGGCCGCGCCCTGATCGCCGACAGCACCGCCGCCATGGCCGGTTCACTGCTGGGCACCTCGACCACCACCAGTTACATCGAGTCGGCAGCGGGCGTGAGCGCTGGTGGCCGCACCGGTCTGACCGCCGTCGTCGTCGCGGTGCTGTTTCTGTTGGCGCTGTTCTTCGCTCCGTTGGCAGGCAGCGTTCCGGCCTTCGCCACCGCGCCTGCGCTGCTGTTTGTAGCCGTGCTGATGACCTCGGGTCTGGCGGAAATCAACTGGGACGACATCACCGAAGCCGCCCCGGTGGTGCTGACCGCGCTGGCGATGCCCTTCACCTATTCCATCGCCAACGGCATCGCCTTCGGTTTCATTTCCTGGACCGTGATCAAGCTGTTGTCGGGCCGGGGCCGTGAGCTGAATTCGGCCTTGGTCGTGCTGTCGATTCTGTTTGTGATCAAGTTGGGCTTTTATCCATGAGTGCTGCGTTCGACCCTGCCAACTACACCCGACAGCTCGACGAAAAGGCCCAGCGCCTGCGCGAGCTGTTGCAGCCCTTCGATGCACCCGAGCCGCAGGTGTTCGACTCTCCGCGCGAGCATTACCGCTTGCGCGCCGAGTTCCGGCTGTGGCGCGACGAGGGCGTGCGTCACTACGCGATGTTTGCGCCGGGCGACAAATACACCCCGATCCTGATCAACGAATTCCCCATCGCCAGCCGGCAGATCAACGCGCTGATGCCGGTGCTGCGGGACCGGTGGGAAGCCAGCAAGACGCTCAATCACAAGCTGTTCCAGGTGGATTTCCTGACCACGCTGGCGGGCGACGGCATGGTTACCCTGTGCTATCACCGCCCGCTGGATGAGGCCTGGCAGGTTGAAGCCGAGCAATTGGCGGCAGACCTCAACGTCAGCGTGATCGGGCGCTCCAAAGGCCAGCGTCTGGTGATCGGTCGTGATTACGTGACCGAGGAACTGGAAGTGGCCGGGCGTACGTTCAGCTATCGCCAGCCCGAAGGCGCGTTCACTCAGCCCAACGGCACGGTGAATCAGAAAATGCTGGGCTGGGCGTACGACGCGCTGGGCGACCGGGACGATGACCTGCTGGAGCTGTACTGCGGCAACGGCAACTTCACCCTGCCGCTGGCAACCCGCGTGCGCAAAGTGTTGGCGACCGAAATCAGCAAGACGTCGGTCAATGCGGCACTGAGCAATCTGGCGGACAACGGTGTGTATAACGTGTCGCTGGTGCGTCTCTCGGCGGAAGAGCTGACCGAGGCGCTGAATGACGTGCGTCCGTTCCGCCGTCTGGCCGGTGTCGATCTGAAAAGCTACGACTTCGGCAGCGTGTTCGTCGACCCGCCCCGCGCCGGGATGGACCCGGACACGTGCGAGCTGACCCGGCGTTTCGAGCGCATTCTGTACATCTCCTGCAACCCGGAAACCCTGGCCGCCAACATCGCCCAACTGCACGACACCCACCGGGTGGAGCGCTGCGCACTGTTCGACCAGTTTCCGTACACCCACCACATGGAATCGGGTGTGTTGCTGGTTCGTCGGTGAGCTGACATGCCACACATTACCTGTGGGAGCCAGTTGGCCCTGCGGCGAAGTCAAATAATGTGATCGTTCCCATGCTCCGCGTGGGAACGATCATCTGCGGTGTGCCCTTCGGGATTGGCATATTTCCTACCATCCATCATTAAATTTCTGACAGTAAGCGGCATATACCTCCTTGGCGGTGTATAACAGTCGGCCGTCTTTCGCTTCGATGGATGTCCTGCCTTGAGTTCCGATTCGTCCGCCTCACCTTCCGACGCCGTTTCTGGAAGTGCCCTTAAACAGCCCGGCTTTTTCGCCTTCCTGACCGCCCGCCTTGCCGCCGTCTTCGCCATGCAAATTCAGGCCGTTGTCGTGGCCTGGCAAGTCTATGACATGACCCGCGACCCGATTTCGCTGGCGTATGTGGGACTGGCGCAGTTCATTCCGATGCTGTTGCTGCTGATGCCAGCCGGTGACCTGATCGACCGCTACGACCGCAAACTGATCCTGACCATCAGTTGGACCGTGCAGGCCACGTGCAGCCTGATGCTGATGCTGTTTTCCGTCACGCACCACCAGGACACCCGCCTGATCTACGCGACCCTCGCCCTGTTTGGCTGCGCCCGGGCGTTCACCGGTCCGGCGCTGCAAAGCCTGCTGCCGCAAGTCGTCCCTCGGGAAAAACTGGCGTCGGCGATTGCGACGAACAGCATGATCATGCGCATCGCGACCATCGCCGGGCCTTTGGTCGGCGGCGGTTTATACGCGGCAGGGGGTGGCGGACTGACTTACACCGTGTGCATGGCAAGCTTCATCGCAGGCGTGCTGTTGCTGATTCGCGTGCCGGTGCTGTACGCCGGTAAAAAGCAGATCCTTGAATCCACCGCCTGGAAACGCTTCACCGCTGGCATCGCTTTCATTCGCTCCCGCCCGATCATTCTCGGCACCATTTCCCTCGATCTGTTCGCCGTGCTGCTCGGCGGCGTAGTGGCGTTGCTGCCGATCTACGCCCACGAAGTGCTGCACCTCGGTCCTCAAGGGCTGGGCGCGTTGCGCAGTGCGATGAGCCTGGGCGAAGTGACCACCGGCCTGTATCTGGCGGCGCGTCCGTTCGACCGCCACGTTGGTATGGTGATGTTCATCGCTGTGGCCGTGTTCGGCGTCGCTAACCTGGTGTTCGCCCTGTCGACGCTGTTCTGGCTCTCACTGATCGCGCTGATGTTCGCCGGTGCAGCGGACATGGTGAGCGTCTACATCCGCTCGACGCTGGTGCAGTTCTCGACGCCGGACGACATGCGTGGGCGGGTCAACGCCGTGAACATGCTATTCATTGGTTCCTCCAACGAACTGGGCGAATTCCGTGCAGGCAGCAGCGCGTCACTGTTCGGCGCTGTGCCTGCCGCGATCCTCGGCGGGCTGTGCACCTTGGGCGTCGTAGGCACCTGGATGGTGGGTTTCAAAGCGCTGCGGCAGGTGAACCATTTCGCCGACGCATCGCCTGTGGAAGTGACCGAGAAGCAGACCGCGCGGGTGTGATGACGCGCGGTTTGCTGTAGGAGCGCTTGCCCGCGATACGTCGGATCAAGCGTCAAAGGTTAATCGACGGTTGCTGACCGCGTGCTGCCCGACGGCGTCAATCGGGCTGTCAGATAGTCCAGCAGCGCCCGCACTTTCGGCAGATTTTCCCGATTCCTGCGCCAGACCAGGTTCATGGGCATACCCTCGGTGGCCAGGTCTGGCAGGACTTCCACCAACGCCCCTGAATCCAGATGCCGCTGCACCAGCCACGTGGGCAACTGCGTAATCCCCAATCCCGCCAGCGCCGCCATCACCACCCCTTCTCCATCGCCCACCGCCACGTGGGGGTGCATGATTCTGCGCTCCATGTCCCCGGATTGCCGCCCCTTGAAATACCACGGGCTGATCGTGCCCGCATGCATCGAATAGCCCAGGCACCGATGCGCTTCGAGGTCGTGTTCAAACGCCGGAATGCCGAACTGGGCCAAGTATTCGGGGGACGCGCAGAACACCAGTCGCTGACTGCCAAAATAGCGATGTCCTACGCTGGACGCCCACGCGTCTGGCCCGCCAATCCGCACCACGATGTCGATCTCTTCATGCACGGGATCGACGAAGCGGTCCGCGAACGAGATGTGCGGCATCAATCGCGGGTGCTGTTTGACGAAGTCCAGAATCAGCGGCAGGACGTGCAACCGCCCGTAGGCCGCGGGCAAATCGATGCGCACCTTGCCCTGAGGCTCATCCTGCTCGGAATGCAGCACCTGCTCGACTTCTTCGAGGTCCGAGAGCACGGCGGTGCAGGTCTGATAAAACGTCAGCCCCGCATCAGTCAAAGACAGGCGGCGCGTGGTGCGATTGAACAACCGTGTCCCCAGCCGGTTTTCCAGCCTGCCGATGCTTTTGCTCACGGCGGAATTGCTGAGGTTGAGGCGCTCGGCAGCGGCGGTGAAGCTGCCCAGATCGGCGACGATGACAAACACGTCGATCCCCTTGAGGCGTTCGGAAGAAAACATCGGCGACCCTGCGATTAGTGAACGTGTTTCACATCATTTCAGAAAAAATGACCGGAATAGACCTTAGATTCTCCAATAGGCTAGCGCCATACCTTTTTCTGGAGTTTCACCATGTCTTCCCCCTCAACGGCCAACGCCGACGCGCTGCCGTACGAGTCCTCGCGATCCGGCCTCCAAATCCTGATCATGGCCATCGCGGCCTTCATCATCGTAACCACCGAGTTCGTCATCGTCGGACTTCTGCCCGCGCTCGCGCAAGATTTGAACGTTTCGATAACCGTCGCCGGTCAGGTCGTCACGCTGTTCGCCTTCACGGTGATGCTGTTCGGCCCACTGTTGACGGCCAAGCTGGCCCGCGTGGAACGCAAGAAACTGTTCACGCTGATTCTGATCGTCTTCGCCTTGTCGAACACCTTGGCCGCCGTTTCGACGAACATTTGGGTGCTGGCCATCGCCCGCTTCATCCCGGCGTTGGCGCTTCCGGTGTTCTGGGGCACGGCCAGCGAAACCGCCGGGCAACTGGCCGGTCCCGGCAATGCAGGCAAAGCCGTGTCGAAGGTCTACCTCGGCATCTCGGCGGCGCTGGTATTCGGCATCCCGCTGGGCACCGTGGCGGCGGACCTGATTGGCTGGCGTGGCAGCTTCTGGGTGCTGTCGGGACTTTCACTGATCATCGGCATTCTGATGCACTTGATGATGCCGACACTGCCCAGCGCCCCTGTCGCGGACAAAGGCGAGAAACAGACCGCCATCTTGCGTCAGCCTCGGTTCCTCGCGCACATCCTGCTGTCAGTCCTGACCTTTACGGCGATGTTCACGGCCTACACCTACCTGGCCGACATCCTCGAACGTCTTGCGAATATTCCGTCGAGTCATGTCGGCTGGTGGCTGATGGGCTTCGGCGCCGTCGGCATGATCGGCAACCATTTGGGCGGCGCCATGGTGGACCGTCGGCCGTTGGGGGCGATGGTGCTGTTCCTGCTGGTGCTGGGGTTCGGAATGCTCGCAGCAGTGGCGCTGGCGGCGGACACCCCGTGGCTGGTCGCGTCGCTGATCATTTGGGGCGTGGCCTACACCGCGCTGTTCCCGATCTGTCAGGTGCGCGTGATGACGGCCGGCGCCAAGGCGCAAGCGCTGGCAGCGTCGATGAACATCTCGGCAGCCAACGCAGGCATCGGCCTGGGCGCCATTTTTGGCGGCTTGGGCATCCATCACTACGGGCTGGGCTCGCTCGGGATCATCGCCACGACCCTCGCCGCCCTTGGCGTTATCGTGGCGCTGTTGATGATGCGCGGTCAGCGATAACCGCGTGGCTCGCGCGAGGAAAACACCTCGCGCAGCCCACTTTATGAGCCAGTCTTGTAGGAAAGAATCACGCCCTGAGTAGGGCCGTTCTGAATTCTCTGTAACCCCGCCCCAGCCCCTCGAAAAGCCCTCTGCCCTTTTCCTATCCTCGCGCCTTCATGCAGGTTCAGGGACAGGAAAATGGCAGTTGCAGGCAAGCCGTATGTGTTCATCAACGATCAGGTTCAGCACTACCCCGTCATCAAGGCGCAGGTCGGCGGTGGAGCAAAATTCGACCAGCTTAACGCTCATGTCCGCAACACGATGGTCATGCCAGGGCAGCTCATGGTCGTCGCCGATGAGTCGACGCCGCGCGTGACGCCTGAAGAGGCGGAAATGATGAGGCTCGCTTATGGGACTCACCACTCGCTCTTCCAGCACCAAGCGGATAAAGACATCGTCAAGAATTACGACCTGTTACAGCACATGCTGGGCTACGGATCATTGGGCATCGGTGCCGCCACCGGCAGCTGGGAAAAGCACCTCAAAGGTGTCGAAGCGACGCTGAAAGACATCGAGCAGCTGTATCAACTCGCGCTCAAACGCGGCACCCCCATCGCGCGGCAGGAATTCATCAACCAACGCCGCGTGCACTTCACCAAACTCGCCACCCAACTCAAAGGCATCGCCCACTGGGGCACGGGCATGCGCAATAACGGATCGATCAAGAAAATGCTGGGGGTTTCGACGAAGAGTTATCTGCACAACCCGGAGATACGTGGCTATTCGCAACGGCTGGCGCATATTGCCAAGGCTTCGAAGTTGCTGAGGATGGGGACGCCGATCGGGATCGGGTTGAATGCGTGGTCAACGCACCTGGAGATCAAGGAAGCGTGCTCGATGGGGCGGGAGGAAATGTGCAGGAAGGCGAAGTATGTTGAGGGTACAAAGTTGGTTTTGGGGGTAGGCGGCGGCATGATAGGTGGCTCGATCGGATCGGCTGTATTAATCCCCCTGTGCTTGGTCGTTTTCGGGGTTCCAACTGCTGGCGTTGGGGCAATTGGTTGCGGTATCGCTGCCGCCGCAATAGGCGGATATGCAGGAGGTATGGCAGGGGGAATATATGGTGAAAACGTTGGTGAGATGATTTACGAATGGAGGCCATGATGCAGACTTGGTCTTACGGGCACTGGGGTTTGGTCTTAGGCGTTTCGACGTGGCTCAACCTCATCATTCTGATGTGGTTCACCTATAGAAATATCGACTTTCTGGAGGATTGTTTGTCCGACTGCCGATGTATCTCTGAGATCAGAAGCATTTGGCAAGGGGGAATAGTGGGCCGACATATGCGCCTGAACATGGTGTTCATGGTGACGTACATGCCTGGATTTTTTTTCCGCCGCGGCGACATCACAAAAGACGCTCACCTGAACATTCCCCACCGTCTGAAATGGTGGATCTGGTGCCTCCACGGATGGCTTCTCACTAATACGACCGCCATGGCAGTGTTGTGTTACTTCATAAAAAGCGCGCAATAACCCTTTCCAGTCAGGGAATGCTCCGATCACCGAGCATCCCCTGAACCATTCCCCCCGCTTCGCCCTCTTAGTCCCAGCAGTCAGACGCCGTACCTCCCCCGGCGTCTACACTTCCTACACGACTAAAAGAGGATTCCTCCATGCTCTGGAAAAAAGGACGTCGCAGTGACAACGTCGTCGATGCACGCGACGACTCCGGTGGCGGGGGTGGGATGCGCATCGGGGGCAAGGGGCTGGGGCTTGGCGGGATTGTGATCATCGTCGCCATTGGGCTGCTGACCGGGCAGGACCCGATGCAGATTCTCGGGCAGATCGCCGGTCAGGTGGGCAGCCAACAGACCACCTCCGTCAGCCCCCAGACGCGACAGGCGCCTCCAGCCAACGATGAGCAGGCGGATTTCGTGCGAGCCATTCTGGGTGACACCGAAGACACATGGGGTCAGATCTTCCAGCAGGGTGGTCGGCAGTATAAAAACCCGACTCTGATTCTGTTCCGGGGTCAGGTGCAGTCTGCGTGTGGCTTTGCGTCATCCGCCAGCGGCCCGTTCTATTGCCCGGCCGATCAGAAGGTTTATCTGGACATGGATTTCTTCCGCGAGATGAGCCAGCGCTTCAAAGCCGCAGGAGATTTTGCCCAGGCGTACGTGATTGCGCATGAAGTTGGCCATCATGTGCAGACCTTGCTGGGGGTTTCAGCTAAAGTTGACGCCGCCCGCCAGCGTGGCATGCGCATGGAGGGTGACAACGGTCTGTTGGTGCGTCAGGAGTTGCAGGCGGATTGCCTCGCCGGTGTTTGGGCCAACAACGCGCAAAAGCGTTTGAACTGGCTCGAACCGGGTGATATTGAAGAGGCGCTGAATGCGGCGAATGCCATCGGCGACGACCGTTTGCAGCAACAAAGCCAAGGGCGTGTAGTACCCGACTCGTTCACTCACGGGACGTCTGCCCAGCGTGTTCGCTGGTTCAAGACAGGTTTTGCCCAGGGACAAATCAACCAATGCGATACCTTCGCCGCCAAGAGCCTCTGATCACATGATGAAACCGCTTTCGATCCTGTTGTTGGGCACCCTGATGAGCGCGACGGCTCATGCTGCGGATCAGGCGGTCAAATCCATCAGCCCCGACCGGCTGCTGATCAACGGAACGTCTCAAGCCACGCTGGGCCTGAGCCAGAGCTGGGCCAGCCCGAACCCGCACATTCAACGGGTGGTCATCATTTTTCATGGCCGCCTGCGCAACGCTCAAACGTACTTGCGCAGCGTCGAGCGGGCCGCCAACCAGTCCAAACAGCGGCCTAAAACCCTGCTGATCGCGCCGCAGTTCCTTGATGAGAAGGACATCACCGCGCACCACTTGCCGGAAACGGTGTTGCGCTGGCACGCCAACGACTGGATGGCGGGCGACAAGTCGCTGGGTGCCAAGCCGGTCAGTTCATTCGTGGTCATCGACCATATCCTCAAGCGCCTGAGCGACAGCAAGCTGTTTCCGAACCTGAAAGAAATCGTCATCGCCGGTCACTCGGGTGGTGCGCAGGTGGTGCAGCGCTACGCGATGATCGGCGGCAAGGAAGACGCGCTGCTGAAGAAGGAAGGCATCAAGCTGCGTTACGTGATCGCCAATCCGTCGTCTTACGCCTATTTCGACGCGACCCGGCCATTGCCGGTGACGACGGCGAGCTGCCCGGGGTTCGACACCTGGAAATACGGCATGAACAAACTGCCGGCCTATGCAGGCAAGGAAACCGTGGCGGAGCTGGAAGCGGCGTACGTGAAGCGTGACATCACGTACCTGCTGGGCGATCAGGACACCGACCCGAATCATCCGGCGCTGGACAAGGATTGCGGTGCCGAGGCGCAAGGGCCGTTTCGCCTTGTGCGTGGGCACAATTTCTTCGATTACCTGACCAAGCGTCATCCTGAAGGGATGAACCAACGGCTGGTGGAAGTGAAAGGTGTGGGCCACAACGGCGACGCGATGTTCACCTCGCCGGAAGGGCAGGCAGCGTTGTTTAAGGGGAATTGATCGCCGCTCCCCGGCAAAACCGCATCACTGTAGGCGTGAGCTTGCTCGCGATCAGGGAGCGTCAGTCATACACACGGTGGCTGATACCCCGCTATCGCGAGCAAGCTCACTCCTACAGGTTGTGTGTATTTCAAGCAGCTTTCGCGCTAGCTGAGCATCGCCCGTAACGCCACGCAATCATCCGCATGCCAATCGGTCAGTTCCGGCCAGGGGTTTTCCGGCAGGTTGACCAGCACGGTGTGCGCGCCCGCTGCTTTGCCGCACGCCAGGTCGAACTGGTAGTCGCCCACCATCACCATCTGCGAAGGCTCGACGTCCCAGGCCTGGGCCAACTTCAGAAGCCCGCCCGGATCAGGCTTCGGCGGCGCTTCGTCCCGCCCCAGCACATCTTCGACGTCGAAACAGTCGGCGATGCCGATGGCTTCCAGCGTGACGTGGGCCAGTTCCCGCGCGTTGCGCGTCAGGATGCCCAGCCGATAGCCACGCCCTGCCAACTCACGCACCAACTCGACGGCACCGGTCGCAGGCTTCGACGCCACGGCCAACTCTCGCTCATGCTCAAGCAGCCACGCATGTTTGGCCGCCCCCTCGTCGGCCGGCAACGCGGCCAGATGGGTGAGGATGTCGTCCTCCAGCGGAATGCCCAAGGCGCGCTTGATCGCCGGAAAGTCGTGCACGGCGATGGTCAGCGTGCCGTCCATATCGAACACCCAATGGCGCAACTGCGACAGACTCATGCCCAGTCCTTGCGGTGTCGGATCAAACCTTCCTGACTCACCGAGGCCACGAGTTGACCCGCGCGGTTGTAGACGCTGCCACGGGAAAACCCGCGCGCATTACCGGCCCACGGGCTGTCCATCGCGTAAAGCAGCCACTCATCGGCCCGCAGTTCGCCATGAAACCACAGCGAATGGTCGAGACTGGCGATCTGCATGTCTTTCTGCCAGACCGTCTTGCCGTGAGGCAGCAGCGACGTGGTCAGCAGATTGAAGTCCGACGCATAGGCAAGCATGTAGCGGTGCAGGGCCGGGATGTCAGGCAGCGTGCCGTCGGCGCGGAACCACACGTATTTCACCGCTTCGGTGGGCTGCGGGTTGTAAGGATCGAGGGCGGTGACAGGGCGAAACTCGATGGGCTTGGGGCACAACAGCTTGTTTTTCATGTGGGCAGGAATCAGGTGCTCGCGTTGACGTGCCAACTCAAGTTCCGACGGCAGATTTTCCGGGCCGACCACCTGCGGCATCTGGCTTTGATGCTCGAAACCTTTTTCGTCGTACTGGAACGACGCGCTGCACGTGAAGATGGGGTGGCCCTTCTGGATGGCCGTCACGCGGCGGGTGCTGAAACTGCCACCATCGCGCACGCGATCAACCTGATAAACCACAGGCAATTGGGCATCGCCCGGACGCAAGAAATAACCGTGCAGCGAGTGAACGTGGCGTTCATCCTCGACCGTCTTGCTCGCCGCCGACAGCGACTGCCCCAACACCTGCCCGCCAAACAGCTGGCGAAAGCCAAGGTCCTGGCTGCGCCCACGGAAGAGGTTTTCTTCGATCGGCTCCAGGCTCAACAGCGACACCAGATCATCCAGCACATGGCTCATTCAGAGGTTCCTCACACACAGTCATTTCACACCGGTCCAGCCACCGACGCCGAACGACGGCGAACGTGGAGGTTGGGCAGAATGATACAGATGTTTGCGGCGGGGTTCCCGTCCATCACAACGTGGCGAGCCATTGTTGGCGATTGATGCGATACAGCACGTGGGGCCGGAGCGGGTGGCCTTCCGGGAGGTTGGGGTGGCCGAAATCATCATCCGGATCGTTCTGCATCCCGATGGCTTGCATGACCTTTTGTGAGGGCAGATTGCTCACGGCGGTGAACGACACGATCTCGTCCAGTTCGACGTGCTCGAACCCGCAGCCCAACACCGTCCACGCAGCCTCGCTGGCGTAACCAAGACCCCAATGTTCCCGAGCCAGTCGCCAGCCAATTTCAACCGCAGGATGTTGAACACCGCTGAACGGGGCGTCGAAGCCCACCACATTCAGCCCGGTGAAGCCGATGAATTGCCCGGTGTCCTTGCGCTCCAGCGCCCACAGACCGAAGCCGTACTCAGCGAAATGGCCGCGAATACGCCCGATCATCTTGGCGCTTTCCAGGCGCGTCAGCGGTTGCGGGAAATAACGCATCACCTGTGGATCGGCGCACATCTGCGCGAAAGCTGGCAAATCATCGTCCCGCCACTGACGCATCAACAAGCGTGCGCTGTTGAGCTCAAGTATCGGCTCCATTGAACATCTCCCCTGCCCCGCTTCTCAAATGGCTCGCCAGAATAACCTGCCAGTGCAACCGTGCCCGTCCCGGCCAAACCGCTGTGCCACAACGGGCATAACTGGCAAGATTCCCCCTCGAACCCCATGCGTACGCACTATGTCCCTGCCGCTTATCTACCACGAAGATTACAGCCCGGCGTTTCCGCCCGACCATCGCTTCCCGATGGACAAATTCCGTCTGCTGCACGACCACCTTATCGACAGCGGCCTCACCACGGATGCTCAACTGTTCCGCCCGCTGGTCTGCCCTGACGACATTCTCGCGCTTGCCCATGACCCGTCCTACATTCGGCGGTACATGGACGGCGACCTTTCCCGCGAGGATCAGCGCCGTCTGGGCCTGCCCTGGAGCGAAGACCTGGCCCGACGTACGGTGCGCGCCGTCGGCGGTTCGCTGCTCACGGCAGAAAAAGCCCTGCAGCATGGGCTGGCGTGTCATCTCGCCGGGGGCACGCACCATGCGCATTACGATTACCCCGCCGGGTTTTGCATCTTCAACGACCTGGCCATTATCAGCCAATACCTGCTGCAGAGCGGTCGCGTCGATCGCGTGTTGATCTTCGACTGCGACGTGCACCAGGGCGACGGTACGGCCCGGATTCTCGAACACACTGAGGACGCGATCACCGTTTCCCTGCACTGCGAGAAAAACTTCCCCGCGCGCAAAGCCCAGAGCGATTGGGACATTCCGCTGCCAATGGGCATGGGCGACGATGAATACCTGAAAGTAGTCGATGACACGCTCAATTACCTGCTGCCGCTCTACCAGCCCGACCTGGTGCTTTATGACGCAGGGGTCGATGTGCACAAGGACGATGCGCTTGGCTACCTGAAGCTGACCGACAACGGCGTGGCCCGGCGCGACGAAGCGGTGATGCGCCATTGCCTGGGCCGCGACATTCCGGTGATGGGTGTGATTGGCGGCGGGTACAGCAAGGATCGCGAAGCACTGGCGCGGCGGCACGGGATTTTGCATCACAGCGCGCAGCGGGTCTGGGTGTCGGAAGGCTTATGACCCGCTCGCCTGCCACTGCACATTCGCTGTAGGAGCGAATTTATTCGCGAGGCGGCGGTACATCCGAAGAAGATGTGTGGGTGCATCACCGCTCGCGAATGAATTCGCTCCTACAGAAATCTGAGACAACCCGTACCATCAGTATTTACCCACATCCGCTGTGGAACCACCTGTGGATAACCTGAGCGCAAGGCCACAGAGCCCATATTCCATAAGCCTCACGGAGCGCTGTACGTTTTTTGCTCAAAAGTTTTCCACAGGCCGTTCGTTCGTCACAGGCCTCGGGTAGAATGCGCGACCCACTTCGATGATCCGCACGTTGACCATGATTTCAGCCTCTTCTTCCTCCGCACACGCCGTCGCCATCATCGGGGGTGGCCCGGCCGGGTTGATGGCCGCCGAAGTGCTGAGCCAGGCCGGTTTCAAGGTCGATCTCTACGACGGCATGCCCTCGGTCGGACGCAAGTTTCTGCTGGCCGGTGTTGGCGGCATGAACATCACTCACTCCGAGGCGTACCCGGCGTTTCTGTCGCGCTACGCCGAACGCGCTCCGAACATCGCCCCCCTGTTGCGGGCCTTCGGTGCCGACGACTTGTGCGAGTGGATTCATGGGCTGGGCATCGAAACATTCGTTGGCAGCTCCGGCCGCGTATTCCCCACCGACATGAAGGCCGCGCCTCTGCTGCGCGCCTGGCTCAAGCGTTTGCGCGATGGCGGCGTAGTGATCCACACCCGGCATCGCTGGCTGGGCTGGAATGCGGACAATCGCCTGCGCATCGAAAGTCCAGAGGGCGAGATCGCGACCCGTCCCGCCGCGACATTGCTCGCCTTGGGCGGTGCCAGTTGGGCCCGCCTGGGATCGGACGGCGCCTGGATGCCCCTGCTCGAACAGCAAGGTGTGCAGACCGCCCGCCTTCAAGCCGCAAACTGTGGGTTTGAAGTGCCCGCCTGGAGCGAAGTGCTGCGCAGCAAATTCGCAGGCGCCCCGCTGAAAAACATCGCCATGGGTTTGCAGGGCCAGACGCTGCGATTGGGCGAGTGTGTGCTGACGCAGACGGGTGTCGAGGGGAGTCTGGTGTATGCGTTGTCGGCGCAGATTCGCGAGGCGATCAATCGCAGCAGCGTCGCTACCGTCGAGATCGACATGCTGCCAGGCAAGCGCCTGAACGACGTGCAGAAAGCACTGAGCAAACCCCGCGGCTCGCGCTCGATGTCCAAACACTTGCACAGCCAGTTGGGGCTCGACGGCGTCAAGGCAGCGTTGCTGCGGGAATTGGCCCCTGCCGAAGCATTCGCTGATCCGACCTTATTGGCCAATGCCGTGAAATGCCTGCCGCTGACGCTGATCAAACCCCGCCCGCTGGACGAGGCGATCAGCACGGCGGGCGGCGTGACGTTCGAGGCGATGGATGAACGCTTGATGCTCGACTCATTGCCCGGCGTGTTCTGCGCCGGGGAGATGCTTGACTGGGAAGCGCCCACCGGCGGTTATCTGCTGACCGCCTGTTTTGCCAGCGGGCGTGCAGCGGGGCTGGGGATGGTGGAGTGGTTGCGCGCCCAGCCAACCGCGAGACCTTTGTAGAAGAAATCACGCCACCCGATCAACCTGCGGCTTGAGTCCGTTCGCCGACTCCGGCTTGTCCACCGGCGCCTTGGCCGCAGGTTTGCCCAACACCCGCTTGCCCAGTTCGTAGCCCTTCATTTCGATGTATTTGTGAGCGAAGCCCGCCACCACCACGGTCAGCACCGTCACGCCCACCACAAAGAGGTTGTTCGCCAACATCGACCCCGTGTCCATGAAACGCTGCCCCGCGATCATCGGCGCCATCTCGAAACCGGTCAGTTTCTGGCCAATGATGAAGACCGTCGACAGCAAGAAAATGACGGCGGCGTGGGTCATGTAGATCGAGTACGACAGTTTGCCGAGCAGCACGAAAATACTGGTTTTCAGCAGCGCCGACACCTGCCCGCCTTCGAACGCGAACAGCAGCACCAATACGCAGAACGCCAGACTCCCGATGGGTGAGCGATTGTCGAAGTCGTTCATCACGATCCAGTACGTGGCGTACATCATGGCGCATTCCAACACCGTCACCAGCCACGGTTTGAGGGACCATTTATCGCGAATCAACAGGTACACCAAGTACGTGATATTGCCTGCGAAGAAGCACGACAACCCGAGCATCGCGCGATCGACCAACGGCGCGTTTTCCGAAAAGATCAGGATAAAGGCGACCACCGAAACGCTGGCGAACAGCAAAAAGCGATTACGCATGGAGAACATGCACAGCGCCCCGAACAGCATGTAGATGTAGAACTCGATGCTGATCGTCCAGGAGGGGTAGTTGAACGACATGGTTTCGGTGTAGCTCGTCCATGCTTGAACCAGCAGGAGGTTGGGCAGGATCTCATCCAGCGCGAATGTCCCGGTGAACGGCTTGTTGTTCAGGCCAAAACCTTGGTGATAAGCGATCCAGCGCGCCGTTTCGAAAAGAATGAAGAACGCGAGCATGAACAAATGCAGCGGGTAAAGGCGAAAGACCCGTGAAATGACGAAGGACTTGAAAGAGAGGTTTGGCTTCATGCCATAGGTGTGAGCAAGAACGAACCCACTGAGGACGAAGAAGAAATTGAGCAGAACCTCATCGCGCCGGAAGAACGGCAATTGAATGAAGGTGTCGACAACGTGCAGGTGGAAGAACACGACCAGCAGCGCGCAGATCCCCCTGAAACTGTCGAGTGTGGTGAATCGCTGAACAGGTTTCATAACGCTACTTCCGTTCTGGTTGAAGAAATCCCGCCCCCGATGACCGAGGTTGGAGCCAGAACACGGTATGTTTTCCGCCGCTTACTCAACAGTTGAAATATTTCATGCCTGATACACCCGAACGAGGGAATGTTGACGCCAGCGTTCAACAGCAATGACTCACCGGTCACACTCAGAAGCAATGGTCTTAAAACGCCAATAAAATGGCTTTGTCAGTGACGTCGCCGCGCTCCTCTAAAAATGGCCCACAAGCTTCCGGGTGATGGTCACATCCCAACTATCAATACCGGCGATGATCGCTACCAATCGTATTGACTTCTTAATAATCCAGCGCCGCGTAACATTGCCTCCATACCGAGTTACCACTTAGACGAATTGGAGCAACCCTCATGAAAACCAACAAACTGATCCTTGGTCTGGCCTTCTCCGTACTGGCAACTGGCGCTTTTGCATTGCCGGCCGCCAACCACATCAACGCGCCAATCGTCGCTGAAAACGGCTCGTCCCATACTCACATCAACCGCGTTGCCGCCGATGGCGCTGACCGTGTAGGCGCCAACCGCGTCGCTGAGAACGGCTCCGAAAAAACTCAACTGGGTCGCATCGCTGCTGACGGCGCTGACCGTGTAGGCGCCAACCGCGTCGCTGAAAACGGCTCCGAAAAAACTCAACTGGGCCGCATCGCTGCCGATGGCGCTGACCGCGTAGGTGCCAACCGCGTCGCTGAAAACGGCTCCGAAAAAACTCAACTGGGTCGCATCGCTGCTGACGGCGCTGACCGTGTAGGTGCCAATCGCGTCGCTGAGAACGGTTCCGAAAAAACTCAACTGGGCCGCATCGCTGCTGACGGCGCTGACCGTGTAGGTGCCAATCGCCTGAGCTAAGACCTGCCCCGCTCCCCTCTTGGCCCGGCTTCTGCCGGGCTTAATCTTTCCAGCCCCCCCTCTGAACCGTAGTTTTTTTAACTATCTGTGTAGGAAATTACCTTCAATCTCCCCGCATCCGTTTCAGATTTCCGGCTTTCGGCCGATGGAACCTTGCACCTGACTGTTTCGCTGGGCTCCATAACAACAATTCTCCAGCTGACGACTCGAAAAATGGACTGTGGAGAATTGAGATGAAGAGCTGGTTCGCGAATATCAGCGTTAATAAAAAGCTGGCCTTAGGGTTCGGCATCGTGCTTGTTTTTACTGCCTTGCTGGCGCTCATCGGCTGGACCAGCCTGGGCAACATGACCTTCCGCAGCGATCGCGTTGCCGACATCATGAAGCTCAACAACAAACTGACCGACATGCGCATCACGCGTCTGCAATACATGCTGAGCAATGGCGACGAAGCCGTGGCGCAGAACGTGCAGACCGCTCTTGACGCCTTCAAAGCGCAGCAACAATTTTTGCAAAGCACGTTTGTCAATCCGCTGAACGTCCCGCCGATCAAGGCGTTGGGCGAGCAGATTCGTGCCTACGACACGTCATTCAGCAAAATGCGCGAGGCCTACAAGACCAGCGCCAAAGTCCGCGCTGACATGGGCGCCGATGCGGTGAAGGCCGCAGAGCTGATCGCCGCCATCAACGATGACGTGATGAAGCTCGATCCGACCGACGAACGCCGTTTCGTCCAGTACCAGGCCGCCATCAAAGCCAAAGAAGACGTCATGCTGGTGCGCTACGAAGTGCGCGGCTACACCGGCAACCCCACCGCCAAAACCGAAGACGCCGCTGCACGCCAACTGAATGCCGCAATCAGCGGGCTGGATCAGCTCAACGCCACGTTCGGCGCGACTCAGGGCGATCGGCTGAAACAGCTCGAAAGCGCGTTGATCGGCTATCGCAGCTCGGTACAAGGCTTCAAGGTGGCGAACGACACCATCAACTCGACGCGGGCAGAAATGACCGATGAAGGCGCAGCCATCGTCAAACTGAGCCAGCAGTTGGTTGATCTGCAAACCTCTCTTGGCGCGGCGGACACTCAACAGGCTCGCACGCTGCAGATTGGCGGCACCTTGCTCGCCCTGATCTTCGGTGCCCTGGCGGCGCTGATCATCACCCGCCAGATCACCCGACCGCTCCAGGAAACCCTCGCGGTCGTGGATCGCATCGCCTCCGGCGACCTGACCCATACGCTGACAGTGACTCGCCGTGATGAACTGGGTGTGCTGCAAACCGGGATTCAACGGATGGGCACCACCCTGCGTGACCTGATTGGCGGCATCCGCGACAGCGTTACCCAGATCGCCAGCGCGGCCGAAGAGCTGTCGGCGGTGACCGAGCAGACCAGCGCCGGGGTCAACAGCCAGAAGGTCGAGACCGATCAAGTTGCCACTGCCATGCATGAAATGTCGGCCACCGTGCACGAAGTTGCGCGCAACGCCGAACAGGCGTCGGTCGCTGCTTCGGATGCTGACAAGCAAGCCCGTGACGGCGACAAAGTCGTGGGCGAAGCCATCGCACAGATCGAAAAACTCGCCAACGAAGTGATTCGCTCCTCCGACGCCATGGGCGTACTGGAGCAGGAAAGCGACAAGATCGGCAAAGTAATGGACGTGATCAAGTCCGTGGCGGAACAGACGAACTTGCTGGCCCTCAATGCGGCCATCGAAGCCGCACGCGCGGGTGAGGCCGGTCGTGGTTTCGCGGTCGTGGCGGACGAAGTGCGCGGCCTGGCACAGCGTACGCAACAGTCGACCGAAGAAATCGAAAGCCTGGTCGCCGCCCTGCAAAGCGGCACCCGTCAGGTGTCGGACATTATGCTCAGCAGCCGTGGCCTGACTGACAGCAGCGTCACCTTGACCCGCAAAGCAGGCTCTTCGCTGGAAAGCATTACTCAGACAGTGTCCAACATTCAGGCGATGAATCAGCAGATCGCCGCCGCTGCCGAACAGCAAAGCTCCGTCGCTGAAGAAATCAGCCGCAGCATTCTCAACGTCCGCGACGTGTCCGAACAGACCGCCGCCGCGAGCGAAGAAACCGCCGCGTCCAGCGTCGAACTGGCCCGACTGGGCAATCAGCTGCAAATGCTGGTCAGCCATTTCCGCGTCTGAACCCAAAAAGCCACGTCGGATGTACGCATCTGACGCGGCTTTTTAACGATTTTAAAGACGAAACGCCGTTTTATAACAATAATGAGGGCTCCAAAACGATTTTGAGACCTCCTCATGCGCAGTTTTGCCGGATACGCCTGGCTCGCCCAGACCTACAAAATCACGCCCTGCCAGCCGTTCAAGGTCCGCAGTGTGATTGCCAGCGTACGCAAAGACAGCCTGATCGACGGCGTTCTCGAACGCACCTTCCCTGCCCAATATCAACCGGGCCCGACGCTGGCCGAGCACCTGACGTTCGCCTTCAAACGCGAGCCCGTTCATTTGGAGTTTCTGGCCAGACTCTTTTCTGTCATCGACCCCACTGAACTCGAAGGCTGGATCACGTCCGAGCCTACGGGCCAGTACGCCCGCAAAGCCTGCTTTTTGTACGAGTGGTTGGGTAACCCCAAGCTCTCGTCTCCCGATCTGGAAAAAGGTAATTACGTCGAGTTTCTGGACGCTCGCCATTATTTGGTGAGCGAGAAACCTGCTCGCAATGCCCGCTGGCGCATCGTCGACAACCTTCCCGGCACCTCTGGATTCTGTCCGGTCATCCACATCACTCCTACGCTTGCGGGGTTGATCGACTACGACCTCAACGACGCATTGACCCAATTGGGTGTGGAGTTTGGCCACGATACGCTGCTGCGTAGCGCCGTGTGGCTCACGATCAAGGAAAGCAAATCCAGCTTCGCCATCGAGCACGAAGAGCAACAGGCTGATCGAATCAAACGGTTCGCGGCGGTGATGGAGCAACGCTGCGGCGTCGGCACCCCACCTTTGGTGCAGGACGAGATTGCGGCCCTTCAACAGGCGATCCTCGGCCCTCGCGCGTTGTCCTACGGCATTCGCCAATCGCCAGTGTTTGTGGGCCAGACCCGAGGCTTCCAGAACGTGCTGCATTACCTCGCCCCCGACTGGCAGGCAGTCGGATCGATGCTTGAGGGGTTGCAAGCATTCGAAATCAATACCCGCGGCGGCTCATCGATCTTGCGCGCCGCGGCCATTTCCTTCGGGTTCGTTTACATCCACCCGTTGAGCGACGGTAACGGCCGTATTTCGCGTTTTTTGATCAATGACATTCTGCGACGGGACAAGGCCGTGCCTGCGCCTTACATCCTCCCTGTTTCCGCTGTGATGCAAGACCACACCCTGCGCCCGCAGAATTACGATCAGGTGCTCGACGAGTTCTCGCGGCCGCTGATGCAATCGATCGGGCCTGACGTACGCTTCGAAGGCTTTGAAAAATACGCTGACGGGATGGAGTCGAACCTTCATTACGAAGGATTCGCCACGACCGCTCCGGCGTGGCGCTACATCGACCTCACGGCACATGCTGAATACCTGGCACGTGTCATCCGAGTGGCCCTCGAAAAAGAAATGCGCGACGAGGCCTGCATTCTGCGCAACCACCAGCTGTTGCGCGCTGCGATCAAGAATATCTTCGAGGGGCCGGATGCGGACATCGACCGCATCATCCGCTCGATTCATCAGTCAGAGGGTCAGGTCGGCAATAAGCTCATCAAGCAATATCCGTTGCTGGAAGATGACGCTATCCGGGCCGACATTGCCGGGTTGGTGAAGCGTTTCCTCGGTTAAAAAAAAGCCGCCCAGGCAGAGAACCAGGCGGCTTTTTTAACGACTTTAAAGACGAAACGCCGTTTTCTAATAAAAACGGCAGCGCTTTAACCGTTTTGAAGAATCAGCTCGACAGTTGGTTGGCGAACTGCCCTACCGCGCTCACGACCCGTTGCGCGCCGTCTTGAATCTCCACGATCACCGACCCGGCCTCACCTGCCAGCTCCAGGCCCTGCTGCGCCTGTTGCTTGCCGCTGATGATCACGTTGACCGCCTGTTCAGCCAGTACCTGGTTCTGCTTCACCACACCGACGATTTCTTCGGTGGCTTTGCTGGTGCGCGAGGCCAACTGGCGGACTTCGTCGGCGACCACGGCAAACCCACGGCCTTGTTCGCCGGCCCGGGCCGCCTCAATGGCAGCGTTGAGGGCGAGCAGGTTGGTCTGGTCGGCGATGCTGCTGATGGCCTGGATGATGGAGCCGATCAGTTGGGATTGCTTGTCCAGCGCCGAAATGCGATCAGCGGCCTGTTCCATGTGTCCGGCCAGCTCTCGCATGACTTCAACCGTCTGCTGAACCACCGCTGCGCCTTTCTGCGCGCTGCTGTCCGTTTGCTGCGAGGTGCTGAAGGCAATGTTGGCGGCTTCGGCCACGGCGTTTTCCCGGTTGACCTGATCGGTGATGACCGTGGCGAATTTCACCACTTTGTACAGGCGATCATGGGCGTCGGTGATCGGGTTGTACGACGCTTCGAGCCAGACTTCACGCCCTCGGCTGTCCACGCGTTTGAAACGACCGGTGACGAATTCGCCCCGACGCAGTTTGTCCCAGAATGCCTGGTATTCCGGAGAGCTGGATTCTTGGGGGTCGCAAAAGATGCGGTGGTGCTGACCCAGGATCTGCGTGAGCGAGTAGCCCATCGAACCCAGGAAACGCTCGTTGGCGGCAAGCACTTCGCCATTCAGGTTGAACTCGATCACAGCGGTGGAGCGCTGCAGCGCTTCGATCAGGTTTTCGTGCTCGCGGGAGTTTTCGATGGTGCGCGTCAGATCTTTGGAGTGGATCGTGAAATACGACACCTTTCCACTGCCATCGCGTACCGGCTGCACGATCGAACGCAGCCAGGCTTCTTGGCCATTGCCACGCAGCAGACGCAAGGCGCCGCTGAAATGCTCGCCTCGGCTGATGGCGGATTTCACGCGCTGAAAGATATCAAGGCTTTTGACGTGAGCGGGGGCCAACTCTTCGATGGAACGCCCGACAAGATCAGCGCTGCGGTAATGCATTTCCTTTTCAAAGTTGTTATTGACCGACTCGATACGACCCTGCGCGTCCAGGCGCATGCACAGCATTTCGCTGTCCAGACTGCTCCTCACCTGCTCCACCGATGAAAGTTCTTCACGCAGCGCGGCCAACTCTTGCTTCAGACGTTTATTGAACATGAAAGACGAACTTCCAGAGAGATGAAGGGGATCGCCCTCAGCATCGGCCTGGCCCGCGGTTTCTTGAGCTTAAACGCGGCGAAGCAGCGTTTTTCAGCCCGTCTCGGGCGAATGAACCTGCGCCCGAAAATGCCGTCTGTGAAACGGTGATCGCAACAAAGGGATTTACTCATCGCACAATTGCCACATACTGCCCGCGCTGCTTTTATTTCGTCAGAGCCACTTTTCAAACTGTCAGGTTCATTTTCATGAAAAAAATTCTGCCTTATCTGTTGAGCGCCGCCGTCACTTTTATTCCAGCGGCTTTCGTCCAGGCGGCCACCCCTCCGGCCCCTGTCCAACTGACCATTCTCAGCTCCGGCGGCATCATGGGCGCCTTCAAAGCTGTCACCCCGGACTACGAACAACGCGTGGGCGTGAAATTGCAAGGCGAGGTCGCGCCGTCGATGGGCGCGACCCCACAGGCCATCCCGAACCGCCTTGCTCGCCAGGAACCCGCCGACGTGGTGCTGATGGTGGGCGCTGCGCTGGACAAGCTCATTAAAGATGGCCAGGTCGATCCAAAAAGCCGCGTGGACCTGGGCAAATCCTACATCGCCATGGCCGTGAAACACGGCGCGCCGCACCCTGACATCAGCACAATGGAAGCCTTCAAGCAGACCCTGCTAGACGCCAAGAGCATCGCTTATTCCGACAGCGCAAGCGGCGTTTACCTGTCCCGCGTGCTGTTCAATCAGATGCACATCGCTGACCGCATTCAAAGCAAGAGCCACATGATCCCGGCCGAACCAGTGGGTGAAGTGGTCGCCCGCGGCGATGCAGAAATCGGCTTCCAGCAACTGAGCGAATTGAAGCCGGTGGACGGCATCGACATCATCGGCCTGATCCCCGATCAAGCGCAGCAGATGACCCTTTACTCCGCGGGCGTGGTCGCCAAAAGCAAACACCCGGAACAGGCCAGGCAGTTTCTGGAGTTTTTGAGTTCGTCGGCGGCTGCACCCGCGATCAAGGCGAGTGGGTTGGACCCGATTGCGAAGTAACCCGCGTTCCGACCTTGTGGGTGATCGTGGCTCACAAGCGCTGGGATAGCACAATCGGCCTTTGATTCCGGCCGAAGGCCGTGGGAGTGCCGGGGTGGCGCTCCACCTTGCCTGCGATCTGTCGCGCAGCGGCAGTAAATTCCGACGACGCGGATCTACCTGACTCAACGAACGCGCCTGATTTGCTGCCGGTTCCCGGCAGATCGCAGGCAAGCCAGCTCCAACGGCCTTTGGCCAGAAGCGGTTCGCGGCGTGCTGCTACGGGGTCTGAGATCACACCTGCAACGTGATCAACTCACCGCGCACCTCAGACCCGTCGATGTGCAACACGCCCACCGTTATCGGCAATTTGAAGCGCCGAGGCCCTGCGCTGCCGGGGTTAATGAACAGCACACCGTGACGCATCTGTTGCAGCGGCTTGTGGGAGTGGCCGGTGACGACGACCCGGATGTCCGGCGGCAACGTTTCAGGCACATCAGCGAGGATGTGGGTGATGTAAATCCCGACGTCGCCAATCCGCAGCACCGCCTCGAACGGTACGTCCGCAGCCCAAGCGTCGTCGGTGTCGTTGTTGCCTCGCACGACGGTCAGCGGCGCGATCTTCCTCAATGCCTCAAGAATCTCCGGCTTGCCGATGTCGCCGCCATGAATCAGGTAATCGCATCCCTGCAACGCCTCCAGCGCTTGGGGCCGCAGCAGTCCATGGGTATCTGAAATCAGGCCAACTTTAACGCCCATCGCTCACCCTCCCCATCACTCACCCTCCAATGGAGGCCACAGCGGTCTGGCGGGCCTGCACACGCTTCATGCAGATCATCGCGATCACGGCCACCAACGCCACAAGCGACGCGAAAAACTCGCCGACATGGGGCAAGCCAAACGCCCGCACGCTGAACCCGACGCCGACCACCGGCACGGAAATCGAGATGTACAGCACCACGAAAAACGCCGAGGTCACTGCGGCCTTCTGATGCGGCGGGCTGCTGGCCGTCACGGCGCCCATGCCCGCACGCAGGATCATGCCCTGCCCAATGCCCGCAAACAGACCCGCGCCCACCAACAGCAGTACTTGCGCTGTGGCGATGCCGAGTCCCAGGCAGATCATCCCCAGGATCAGACCCACGCAGCCCAGTGTCATGTGCGATGGTTTGGGTAGCCACTGCAGCGATGCCTGACCGATGATCGACGCCACGAAAAACAGCCCACTCACCGCACCAATCAGCAAACCACCGTGGATACCCATGATATGGATCATCACCGACGGCACCATGCTGGTGAACAGCCCGGCCACGCTGAAACCCGCCAGCCCGGCAATCGACGCCGAGATGAACACGCCGCGCACCGACGCCGGAACCGAGGGTTTCTGGATGGACAATCGACGTTGCGCAGGCCGCTCCACCGTTTCCCGAATCATCGCGATGCCCAGTGTTGCGAGTAGCAACAACGCAAGGTGGATGTAGAAAATCAGGTGCAGCGGATCAGCCAGGTGCTGCGACGTGAAGCCCGCCAGCATTGGCCCGAGCCCCAGACCCAGCATGTTGGCCGCCGTGGCCATGAGCGTGGCGTTTTTCCAGGTTTTCGGCGCCAGCTCAATCACGGCCACCGTCGCGGTGCCGGTCATGATTCCCGCTGAAAAACCCGAGAATAATCGCCCGATCAGTAGCCCGCCAATCGAATCGGAAAACAGAAAAATCAGCGCACTGATTGCTCCCATGCACAGTCCGGCGAATAACAGGGGCCGACGCCCCAGCTGATCGGACCAGCTCCCCACGGCCAGCAAGGCCGCGATCACACCAGCGGCGTAGATCGAAAAAATGATCGTCAACCAACTCGCGTCGAATCCCAGTCGCGCCTGATAGATCGCGTACAGCGGCGTAGGCAAGGTCGTGCCGACCATAGTGATCAACAAGGCCGCAGCGGCGATGAAGAAATCACGGGAAGACGGCGATGCGGGCGAGGTCATGAACCCTCCAATCGATAGAAACGGACACACATTATGGACAGATTGCATACAAAACGTCGAAAAGCTTTCCCTCAGGAAAGCGTCGTGATGCGGCCGACAGTCCGGATGAACCGATGAGGCCAGCGATGAAAACGATAACATTCCTTCCAGTCGTATGACCTCTGCCGCCCCTCATCGTGCTAGCCTTGCGCAATCAGACACTGCCGACGTCGCCCGCGTGTTGTCCCGATCCAAGGCTGCCCGAAGTTCATGAGCAAAAAGACCCCCGTCACCATTTCCGACATTGCCCGCCGCGTGAACATGACCCCGGTCACCGTGTCCCGTGCGCTGAACAAACCCGATCTGGTCAAGCCCGCCACGCTGGCACGTATTCTCGAAGTCGCCCACGAGCTGGACTACGTGCCCAACGCCTTCGCCCGCAGCCTGAAACGCAGCGAAAGCATGATCATCGGCGTGATCACGGCGTCGGTGGACAACCCGTTTTACAGCGAGATGATCAAGGCCATTTCCCGTGAGGCGAAGAAGCACGGCTACACGATCATGCTGGTGGACACCGATGGCTCGGAAGAGCTGGAGCGCAAGGCGGTGGACACGCTGCTCAGTTATCGCGTGGCGGGCATCGTGTTGTCGCCGGTGTCGGACGAGCCCGAATACCAGCCTCAATACCTGAGCCGTTTGAGCAACGGCGACATTCCGGTGGTGCAACTGGACCGCGCACTGCACGGCAGCCCGTTCAGCCATGTGGTGCTGGATAACTTCCACAGCGGCCTGAAAGGCGCGCGCTATCTATTGGCGAAGAGCCCGGAATTACAACGGTTGCTGGTGCTGACTGGCCCTGCTCATTCGCGGATTTCCGAAGAGCGTTTGAAGGGCGTGAAAGCGGCGCTGGCCGAGAGCGGCAAAGACGTGCAGCTGGATGTATTCACAGGCGATTACACCCTTGAGCCGTCGCACCGGAGCACTCTGGATTACCTCAGCACACACGCCGCGCCAGACGCGATTTTCGGCTTCAACCAGTTGATCACCCTCGGCGCCATGCGTGCGTTGCGCGATCGCGGCATCGCCCATGACAGCCTGCCCATCTGCGGCATCGACAGGCTGCCCTTCGCGGACATTTTCGGCATTCCGATTGCCTGTATCGCTCACGATGCGTCGCGGGCCGGTAGCAGCGCTGTGAAGCTGTTGCTGGAGCGGATTCAGGATCGGTTCTTGCCGAAGGCGAAGGTGGTGATTGTCGGGGAACTGGAAAACGGCGCGGCGGGCTGAGTTTCCCCGCCAAACTATGCCGAACACAAAACCTGTAGGAGCGAATTTATTCGCGACAGGCCAGTACAGCGGATAGAAATGCGTCGGATGTACAAACGTCTCGCGAATGAATTCGCTCCCACAGGATCAGCATCCGGCCTCCCAATCGGGTCAAAACTTCTACCGGCTGGTATACCCCCCATCAATCGGCAACGACACGCCGCTGATCATCGACGCGGCATCGCTCAACAGAAACAGGATCGGCGCGGCGACCTCATACGTTTCAGCAAAACGCCCCAACGGAATCGCGGCCAGTGCCGGATCACGCTTGCTCGGCTCGCTCCAGGCCATTTGCGCCATCGGCGTGAGGGTCACGGTGGGGTTGACGCTGTTGACTCGAATCCCGTGCCTGCCCCATTCGCCACACTGCACGCGGGTCATGGCGTCCATCGCGCCTTTGGATGCGCAGTAACTCAAGTGATCGTCCAACGCCACCAATGACGCCTGGCTCGACACGTTGACGATGCTGCCTTTCACGCCCTCGCCAATCATCGCTTTGGCCACACTTCCGGCCACCATCGCCGAGGCCCGCACGTTAACCGCCATGACCTGATCGAAGGCCGCTGCGCTGACCTCGGTCGCTGCTTCGAGGATGGAAATGCCCGCGCAGTTGACCAGCCCGTTCATCACCGGCAACTCCGCAAGCAGCGAGGCCAGCAGCGCATGATCTGCCACATCCACTCGCAACACGTGGCAACCCTGATCGGCCATGTCCAGCAACGCCGTCGCGTCGCGCCCCAAGGCATACACCTCGGCGCCGCTGGCCAAGAGTTGCTGCGCGACCTCGCGACCGATGCCGCTGGTGGCGCCGGTCACCAGCATGCGCTGGCCGCTGAAATCAAACTGTGCGGTGTTCACATTCACGCTCCCTGAAGGCGATGCATGATCGGTTTGAGCGCCGGGTACAGCGCCACGTAATCGGCGAAAAGCCGCGAATACAGCGCGACGTTTTCCGCCTGCGGTTCGGCGCGACGTTCCAGTTGAACCCAGCCTTTGTGCACTTGCGCGTCGTCCACCAACCCCACCGCGTGGGCGGCCAGAAGCGCTGCGCCGAGGGCCGCTTCGACCTCCTGCACGATGGTGTAGACCGGGAAGTTGGTGACGTCGGCGATGATCTGCATCCACAGGTCCGAATGGCTCGCGCCGCCGACCACGATCAGCTGCGGGTCCAGCGATTGCGCGCCTTTGGTGCCCGCCTCGATGTTGTGCCGCAACGCGAAGGTCACGCCTTCGAGCACTGCGCGATAGAGATGAATGCGGCTGTGAAACAGGGTCAGGCCGACGAAACTGCCGCTGGCTTTCGGGTCCCACACGGGGCTGCGCTCGCCCATCAGATAAGGCTGGAACAGCACGCCGTCGCTGCCTGCGGGAATCTGCGTGGCGGCACGTTCGAGGATGGCGTGGCTGTCCTCGCCGGTCTCGCGGCCCTGCTGTTCTTCGGCCTGGCAGAACTGCTCGCGAAACCAGCTGACCGAAGCCCCTGCCGTGATCGCGCCGCCAAAGATGTAGAGGTCTTTCGCGCCGTTGAAGACGTGAGGAAAACTCACCAGACCATGGCGCGCATCGACCTGCTGGTTGAGGTAGCCCCAGCACATGCTGGTGCCAATCATGGCGACGTGGTTGCCCGCTTGGGTGACGCCCGCCGCGAAGGTCGCCATCGCTGCATCGACGCCGCCGCCGAGCAACGGGATGCCGGCTTGCAGGCCCAGACGTTCGGCCCATTCCGGCAGCAGGTCACCGACCACATCACCGGAATGCACGAGGCGTTCGGGCATCATCGACTGAGGAATGCCCAGTGCGTCGAGCATCTCCGCCGACCAGCCTCGCGCTTCGACGTCGTACACGCCGCCGATGTTACCCGCCGAGCTGTGATCCACCGCCACCTCACCCGTGAGGCAGTGGTTGATGTAGCTGTTGGGCGGCAGCAGGTAGCGAGTGTCGGCCCAGATTCGGGGTTGTTTGTCCTTGAGCCAGAGCATTTTGGTGAAGCCGTAATAACTGTCCACCGAGTTGCCGGTGATCGCGTAGAGGCGTTCGAGATCGACATTCTGATTGACCCACGCAACCTGTTCTTCGGCGCGGCGGTCCATCCAGATCAGGCAGGGGTAAAGCGGTTTGATCTGCGCATCGACGGCGATGCCGGAGCCGCCGTACAGGCTGCTGACGCAGAGGGATTTGACGCTGTCTTTCGGCACGCCGCTTTTTGTCATGCAGGCGGCGACGCAGATTTCCACCGCATCGAGCCAGACCTGCGGCCACTGCTCGGCCCAGCGCGGTTTGGGCGTATCGACTTTGTAGCCGTGACTGTGCTGCGCGACGATCCGGCCCTGAGCATCCACCAGCAATGCCTTGGTGCTCTGGGTGCCGATGTCGACCCCGATGACGTATTCCATCTTCGTGCGCTCTCTTGTTATTGGATAAATCGGAGGATCTTCGGCGCTTATACCGATGTCATCGCGAATGAATTCGCTCCCACAGAAGGATCGCGTTCCAACCTGATGGGCACATTCTTACCGCTGCAATTGCGGGCAAATTCGCCCTCACGGGAAGATCACCAGTCTCCTGTAGGAGCGAATTCATTCGCGAAGCGGTGTAAGGCGCGCCGCGATTTCAGGCGCCTGCCACCGGCTTGAGCAGCACCTTGATCGACTTGGTCGAATTTGCCAGTTCGAACGCTTCAGCGTAGTCATCCAGGCCGAAGTCGTGGGTGACGATGCCTTCGGAGGTCACCAGTCCACGCTCGAACAGGTCGATGGCAATCGGGTAGCAATACGGCCCCAGGTGGGCGCCGCGCACGTCCAGTTCCTTGCGGTCGCCGATGATCGACCAGTCGGCGCTGGTCTCGGCGCCGAACACGCTGAACTCGACGAAACGCCCCAACTTTCGGATCAGATCCAGGCCTTGGGTCACGCCGATGGGCACGCCGGTGGTCTCGATGTACACGTCACAGCCGTAGCCGTCGGTGAGGCCATTGATGATCTCGCGGGCGTTGTCGCGGCTCGGGTTGATCACCACGTCGGCGCCGAATTTCTTCGCCAGCTCCAGACGCTCATCCACCATGTCGATGACCACCAGTTTCTTCGGTGTTTTCAGCGCAGCGACTTGCACCATGCACAGCCCCAGCGTGCCCGCCCCGGCAATCACCAACACGTCGTCGAGCTGCACGTCGCCGCGATTGACGGTGTGAATCGAGCAGGCCATCGGCTCGATCAGCGCCGAGTCTTCCAGCGAAACGGATTCAGGAATCTTGTGCACGATGGCGGTTTTTGGAATGCGCATGTACTGCGCCATGCCGCCCTCGGCAACGTCTTTCTGGAAGCCGAAAATGTTGTGCACTTCGCACATCCAGTACTTGCCGGATTTGCAGAATTTGCACTTCTCGCAGGGCACGATCTGCTCGGCGATGATCTTGTCGCCGACCTTCACGCCGAAGTGTTCTTCAGCGCCTTCGCCCACCGAATCGACGTACCCGAAGAACTCGTGGCCTGGCACCACAGGCGCCTTGACCCACGGGCTTTCGCCGCCCCAGAACATCGCCGCGCCCGAATGGCATTTGCAGTCACTGGCGCAGATGCCGCAGGCGCCGATGCGGATGACCAGCTCGTTGATGCGCGCCACCGGTTTGGTGATGCGCTCCAGACGGTAGTCTTTCGGCGCGTGGCAGACGACGGCTTGCATGGTGGTTTTTGTGTTTTGTTCCATGTCGGTTCACCTGTTCAGAGAAGTCATGTGTACGCAGCTCTTGTGTGGGAGCCGGTATGAATGTTCAAAATCGGTTTATTTATGCCGCTGCCGACTGATGAAAATCGCCAGCAAAATGATTCCGCCCTTGATCACGCTCTGCACGTACGGCGACACGCCGAGCATGTTCAATCCGTTGTTGAGCACACCCAACAGCATGGCCCCGACCAGCGTGCCGATGATCACGCCGCGACCACCGGCAATCGACGCGCCGCCCAGCACCACGGCGGCAATGGCGTCCAGCTCGAAACCGACCCCGGCATTCGGCTGGCCGCTCATCAAACGCGACGACAGCACCAGACCGGCAATCGCCGCCGTGAGCCCGCTGATCGAGTAAACCAGCAGCTTGAAGCGCGACGCCCGCACGCCAGACAGACGCACCGCTTCTTCATTGCCGCCAATGGCGTAAACGTAACGCCCGATCCGCGTGTGTTGCAGCAGCACCCAGGCGAAGAAGTACGTCAGCAGCATGATCAGGATCGGCACCTGAATACCGAATAACGTGCCGCGACCGAACCAGGCGAACCAGTCCGGCATCCCGGAAATCGGGTAGCCGTCGGTGTACATCAGGCCCAGGCCACGGGCGATGCCCATGGTCGCCAGCGTGACGATGATCGGCGGCATTTTCAGGTAAGCGACGAAGATGCCGTTGCCCACGCCAAAACCCACGCCGATCAGCAAACCAATGAGGATCGCAATCGGCGCCGGAACGCCTGCGACCATCAGGCCCGTGGTCAGCGTGCCGGACAACGCCATCACTGGCCCCACCGACAGATCGATGCCGCCGGTGAGGATCACGCAGGTCATGCCCACGGCGATGATCGCGTTGATGGAGACCTGCCTTGCGATATTTTCCAGGTTCGCGCCGGTGAGGAATTTGTCGCTGGCGAAGATCATGAAGACCGTCACCACCACCAGCCCTACGAAGGGATAAAACGCCGGCGAGCGGATCAATTGGGCGAAGTTGATCTTCAGGCGGTTGGGTTGTGCAGTCATGGTTTTAATGGACGTGTTCACTGTTCAGACTCCCGGTGGCATGGCGCATCACTTCCTGGGGATTGATGTCGCTCGCCTGCAGCACGTTGACGATGGCGCCCTTGTTGAAGACGGCCACGCGATCGCACATGCCGATGATTTCCGGCAGTTCCGAGGAGATCATGATGATCGCGAAGCCTTGTTCGGTGAGTTTGCGCATCAGGGTGTAGATCTCCGCTTTCGCGCCCACATCGATGCCACGGGTCGGCTCGTCGAAGATCAGAATGTCGCAGTGGTGATTGATCCAGCGGGCGATCACCACCTTCTGCTGATTGCCGCCGCTGAGGTTCAGCACGCGGCTTTCGCAGGTCGGCGCCTTGATCGACAGCTGCTTCATCAGATCGGTGGTGGTGGCATCTTCCTTGTGCCGGTCGAGCAAATGCGCGGCGCTTTCGTACTTGCTCAGGTTGTTCAGCGAAATGTTCTCGCGAATGCTGAAATCAACGATCAGCCCTTCGCTCTTGCGACTCTCGGGCAGCAGGCCGATGCCGTTGGCGAGCGCATGAGCGGGGTCGCTGAGGTTGACCGGCTGGCCACGCAACAGCACGTCCTTGCTCACCACCGGCAGCGCGCCGATCACGCCCAGCGCCAGCTCCGTGCGCCCGGAACCAACCAGACCGGCAAAACCAAGAATCTCGCCTTTGTGCAGGTTGAAGCTGTTGTGCGGGCCGTTGCGGGTCAGCTGAATGTCGCGCACTTGCAGCACTACATCGCCGCGCGGCTGGGTGGGTTTTGGCGGAAAACTCGCTTCCAGACGGCGCCCGACCATCATCTCAACGAGAGTGTCGATGTCGCTGTCGGCCACGGTCAGCGCGCCGACATTGGCGCCGTCTCGCAGGACGCTGATGCGGTCGCAGACCTGGAAGATTTCCTCCAGGTGATGGGAGATGAAGATCACCGCCACGCCCTGATTTTTCAGCTCGCGCATGATGTCGAACAGCAGCTCGGCTTCGGACGGCGTCAGCGTGGCGGTCGGCTCATCGAGAATCAGCAGGCGCGCTTCGAGGGCCAGCGCCTTAGCGATCTCGACGAACTGCTGCTCGGCCACGCTCAGGTGCTGCACCGAGCAATCAAGATTGATTTTGACTCCAAGCCGGTCGAACAGCGCGATGGCTTTCTCGCGCATCTCGCCTTTGCGCAGCAGGCCGAAACCGTTGACGATTTCGTGGCCGAGGAAAATATTTTCCACCGCGTTGAGGTACGGGATCAGGCTGAATTCCTGAAACACGATGCCGATGCCCGCCGCGATGGCTTCGTTGTAGGTCGCGAAATGCTGCTCGGCGCCGTCGATGAGGATGCTGCCTTTGTCTTGATGCTCGACACCGGCGAGGATCTTCATCAGCGTGGATTTGCCCGCGCCGTTCTCCCCCAGCAGCGCGTGAATCTCACCACGCTCGACCGACAGATTGATCGACTTGAGCGCGTGCACGCCGGGGTAGCTTTTACAGATGTTTTCCAGTTGCAGAAGGCAGCTCATGGGCACCTCGTCAAAGCAGAAATTGCTCAGATCCGCACTGTTCGCCCGACCTGAAAAACGTCAGGCGAACAGCGACGGTTCCGTCACCAGCTGAAGGTCTTGGCCTTGGCCTGATCCACCAGCAGGATGTCGACGGGGATTGCCTTGGGCACTTGCGAGCCCCACTTCTTGGCCAGTGCAATGCCGAGGGCCAGCCGCACCTGGTCACGCGGGTACTGCGCGGAGGTGGCGATGAACTTGCTGTTCGGCTTCTGGATTTCCTTGACCGCTTCCGGTGCGCCGTCGACGCTGGTCAGCTTGACGTCCATGCCGCTGGATTCGATGGCCGCCAGAGCGCCGAGTGAGCCGTTGTCGTTGACGCTGAACAGGCCTTTCAGATTTGGCTGCGCCTGAAGCATGTTCTCGGTCACGCTGAGTGCCTGATCACGCTCCTGCTTGCCGTTCTGAATGCTGACGATTTTGATGTCCGGGTGCTTGGCCAGTGCGTCCTTGCAACCGCGAACGCGTTCGAGGATCGGCACCACGGCGATGCCGTCGAGAATGCCCACGTCGCCTTTGCCGCCGATGTTCGTCGCGAGGTATTCACAGGCCTGAACACCCGCGTCGTAGTTCTTCGAACCGACGAAGGAATCCAGCGGACCGTCCGCCTGGGCGTCCACTGCCACCACCACGACGCCTTTGTCATGGGCCTGCTTCACGGCGGATTGCACGCCCACCGAATCGGTCGGGTTGATGATCAGGATATCGATGCCCTTTTGCAGCATGTCTTCGATGTCGCTGATCTGCTTGGAAACATCGTGGCGTGCGTCTGTGACCAACAACGTCGCACCGATGCTGCCGGTGGCGTCCTGAAGGGCGTCCTTCATGGTCACGAAATAGGGGTTATTGATCTCTTGGAACGAGGCACCGATCTTCAGCGGGCCGCTTTTGGCGTCAGCCGCCTGAACGGAGAAGGAACCGGCGCACGCCACAGCCACGGCGAGGGAGCAAAGAACGGTGGAAAAGCCTTTCTTGAGGCGAGTTGTCATAGCGAAAAATCCCGTTGTTTTTATTGTTTAAGCGGAAATGTCATCGTTAACATTTTTGAAACTAGCAGAGAAAATGGGGGTTAGCAACTGGCGAAAATGAAGGCTCATCGATCGGGTTTAGACGTTTTTGGTAGGAGCGCGCTTGCCCGCGATAGAGCCGCAGGAGGTTTTTCTGTCTCACCGCGCTACCCTTCATCGCGGGCAAGCGCGCACCGACTCGGCTTCGGCGCGGTTTGACAAATTTCGTAACCCCTGCCGATAATCCCTCGCTATGTCATACGACAACTTACGACATCAATAACAACAAATCGTAAACAAGGGCTTCTCACGATGACCGAATCCAACGCCCATTCCCCTTTTAATCGCCTGCTGCTCACCGGCGCGGCTGGCGGCCTCGGCAAAGTGTTGCGCGAAACCCTGCGCCCCTACGCCACAATCATTCGCCTCTCCGACATTGCCGATCTCGCCCCTGCTGGCGCTCACGAGGAAGTGCAGCGTTGCGATCTCGCGGACAAAGCCGCCGTTCATCAACTGGTCGAAGGCGTCGATGCCATCGTGCATTTCGGCGGTGTGTCCACTGAGCACTCGTTCGAAGACATCCTCGGCCCGAACATCTGCGGCACCTATCACCTCTACGAAGCGGCGCGTCGGCACGGCGTGAAACGGGTGATCTTCGCCAGCTCCAACCACGTGATCGGCTTCTACCGTCAGGACGAAACCATCGACGCCAGCGCGGTGAAGCGGCCTGACAGTTACTACGGCCTGTCGAAATCCTACGGCGAAGACTTGGCCAGTTTCTATTTCGATCGCTACGGCATCGAAACGGTGAGTATCCGGATCGGCTCTTCATTCCCAGAAGCGCAGAACCGCAGAATGCTGAGCAGTTGGCTGAGCTACGACGACCTGACCCAACTGATCGAGCGCGGTCTGTTCACGCCGAATGTCGGTCACACCGTGGTGTACGGCGCGTCCAACAACGCGAAGGTCTGGTGGGACAACCGTCTGGCCAATCACCTGGACTACCAGCCCAAAGACAGCTCCGAACAGTTCCGCGCCAAGGTCGAGGCGCAACCGGCGCCGGCTGCCGATGACCCGGCGATGGTGTATCAGGGCGGCGCGTTCGTGGCGTCCGGACCTTTCGGCGACCAGTGATTCCCCCCTGCAACGGCCAGCCCGACGTTGGCCGTTCGCCCCTTCTTCAACCTTCTGGAATATTCCCGATGCAGGCTGAGCTGATCCTCGACGCGCGCAACGCCACCGGCGAGTGCCCGGTCTGGAGCGCCCGTGACAACGCGCTTTATTGGGTGGACATCCCCGCAGGAAAACTCCATCGGTATCGGCTGGATGACCAGCGCACGGACAGCTGGGAAGCGCCGCAGATGCTCGCATGCATCGCCAGTTACGGTGACGGCACCTGGCTCGCGGGCATGCAAGACGGCCTGTTCCGGATTCGCCCCGAAGAGAATGGAACGCTGACGTCCGAACGACTGATCGACGTCGAACAACCTCACTCCAATATGCGTTTCAACGACGGCCGCTGTGACCGTCAAGGCCGTTTCTGGGCGGGCACGATGGTCATGGACATGGCCACTGCGTCGTCGGTCGGCGCGCTGTATCGCTACAGCCGCGATCAGCGCGAACCGCTCACGCCTCGAATCACTGACCTTATTGTTCCCAACGGCCTGGGTTTCAGCCCCGACGGGAAGATCATGTACCTCTCGGATTCTCACCCTAACGTGCAGAAAATCTGGGCGTTCGATTACGACATCGACACCGGGATGCCCCATGATCGTCGTCTGTTCGTGGACATGAACCTCTATCCCGGTCGCCCCGATGGCGCAGCGGTGGACGCCGACGGCTGCTATTGGATCTGCGGCAATGACGAAGGGGTCATCCACCGTTTTACCCCGGCGGGCAAGCTGGATCGATCACTGTCTGTTCCCGTGAAAAAGCCGTCCATGTGTGCGTTTGGAGGCCGTGACCTGGACACGTTGTTCGTGACCTCGATCCGTCCCGGTGGCGACCTTTCCGATCAGCCACTGGCCGGTGGAGTGTTCGCGCTGCAACCCGGCGTCAAAGGCCTTGATGAGCCGTTTTTTGGTCCGGAATAGCCTTTGCGCTCATGCGACGACACAGAATGTGACACAAAGTCGTTACGCCCTGAGAGCGCTCTGAAAAAAGGTTTTGCGCCGATCTGTTTCAAAAACGGACACAAAAACGGCGTTATCCTCGAAAAAACACACATTTTGAAATATTTAATCCACGCACGTAGATAATCCTGTGCTAGCTGCTAGTCTGTCGACTCGCCCGCTGAATCGGTACATCTCTGGCATTGGGTCCGAGGGCATCAAACGACTCAGATACCCGCAACGAGGTTATCGCGATGCCTTACTCGACCTTCTCGGACGCTCAGGTCACCAGCCTGATCAAGGCCATCGACAGTGACGGATACGCTGTTCTCCCGGACTGGGCCAGTCCGGCGCAACTGATGGAGCTGCAAGCACTCGTACAGGCCACCGTTGAGGAAGCGGGCAACGATTATGTCGCCCTTTCTGGCCGCCAGCCCGTAGCGGGCACACCGCTCTCCGACTGGGGAAATTCACGGAATTTCATCGACCTCTGTCGTCGCATCGTTGCAGGCGCCACGGGAGAGCGTTCCAGCGACACGACGTTGACTCAGACATTGCGCTGCCTCACGGGCAACGGCGGGCGTCGCGAATCGCTGATTTTCCATTACGACTCGTTCATCCTGACCACGATCCTGCCGGTGTGCATGCCGGACACGGGAGAGCGCGGCGACCTGCTGATGCTGCCCAATCGTCGGCCGCTGCGCCAAAGCTACCTGCGCAACCTCGTCGACAAGGTTTTGGTGGACAACCGCTGGGTACAGCGCTACCTGAAAAACCGACTCGGCCGCGACGATCAGGCGTTTACCCGGATTGCCATGCAGCCGGGCCATCTCTACCTGTTCTGGGGCTATCGTTCGCTGCACACCAACCTCCCGGTGGCCCAAGACGCCCTGCGCGCGACGGCGGTTTTTCACTACCACAACGTGCATGGCAGCAGCTCGCTGGCGAGCCGGCTGCGCAAGTCGCTGGGAACGTTGAAAGGCCCGGATGTGCAGGACGATGTGCCGCAAACGTAGGATTGATTGCCAGGCCTGATTCCCCTGTGGGAGCGAATTCATTCGCGAGACATTCGCACATCCAATGCATCTCTGTCGGCTGTATTGGCCAATCGCGAATGAATTCGCTCCCACAGTTTCCGACGGCAACTTGTTTGAAATCCCACATCAAACATTCGAATAAGCTTATGAAGCCTGGTTATCTTCATAAACACCCCGCATAAACTCTCCTTCTATATTTATGACAATTAGTGATTAGCGGATCGCTGATTTATATCTTTATGATCTGAGCCACAACAACCTAAACAGGAGTTCAGGACATGGCGATTCAGATCAAACCCGTGGCGGGGAAAATTGGAGCCGAGTTGAGCGGCATCAAACTTTCCGGTGACATTTCCGCGCAAGACTTCGAGTTCATCAATCAGGCACTGCTGAAACACAAGGTGCTGTTCTTCCGCGAACAGTTCCTCACCGACGAGCAGCACGAAAGTTTCTCCCGTCGTTTTGGCGATCAAGTTCCACACCCAACCGTCCGCTCCGCCGAGCAGAGCCACGCGATTCTCAACCTTGATTCTCGCGAGACCCGCGCCAACTCCTGGCACACCGATGTCACGTTCGTCGCCGACTACCCAAAAGTCTCGATCCTGCGGGGCGTGGTCATTCCGCCGTACGGAGGCGACACCGTATGGGCCAACACCGCTGCCGCTTACGCCGATTTGCCTGAGCCGCTGAAAGCGCTGGCCGACAACCTGCGTGCTCTGCACACCAACGTCTACGACTACGTGACGCCAAAGGACACCGGCGAAGCAGGCGTAAAGCGTTACCGCGAACAGTTCACCGCCGAAATCTACGAGACGGAACATCCACTGGTCCGCGTCCATCCGGAAACCGGTGAGCGCAGCCTGATCCTCGGCCACTTCGTGAAACACATTCAGGGCGTCAGCAGCAACGATTCGAAACAGCTGATCCGCCTGTTCCACGACCGCATCACCCAGGTCGACAACACCGTGCGCTGGCGCTGGAGCGAAGGCGACGTGGTGATCTGGGACAACCGCGCCACGCAGCACATCGCGATCAACGACTACGGCCAGGAACAGCGCATCGTGCGCCGCACCACCGTGGCGGGCGACATTCCGGTGGGCGTCGATGGGCGCTCCAGCCAGGCGATCAAGCCGACACCCGACACCCTCTCCCCGCGGACAGAAGCCGACAAAAAGCATCTGGCCGCCTGATTCCCGCTCCCCTATTTTTAAGGAAGAACCGTCATGGCAAAGGCCAAGCGAACATCTGTATTCAGCACAAAAAGCGTAGCTACCGCACTGGCGGCGCTGCTGATGATGCCCTTGGCCGAGGCCGACGTTTTGCGCATCGGCGTGGCCAGCGCGGGGGGCGGCGATCCTGTGACCTTCAGCGGCTCGCCGCTGGGCATCGTGCGCAACCAGCAACTGCTGGAAAAAGCCTTCGAAGGCACGGGTACCGAAATTCAATGGTTCTTCTTCAAAGGCGCGGGTCCGGCGGTCAACGAAGCGCTGTCGAACCAGCAACTGGACTTCGCCTACGAAGGCGACCTGCCGCAAGTGGTGGGTCGCGCCAACGGTCTGGACACCAAGCTGCTGGCCGCCATCGGCGTGCGCTCCAACGTTTATCTCGCGGTGCCGAAGGGCTCCGATATCAAGACGATTGAGGACCTCAAGGGCAAGAAAGTCGCGGTCTTCCGTGGCACCAACGGCCATCTGGTGTCGATCAATCTGCTGGCGGACTACGGCCTGACCGAGCGCGATTTGAAAGTGATCAACCTCGACAGCGGCAGCAGTCAGGCTGCGCTGGCGTCAAAAGGCGTCGATGCCGCGTTCGGCGGCCGTGAGCTGTTCAAGCTGCGGGATCAGGGCTTGGTGGACATCATTTTCGACAACCCGAACAACGACGTGCGCTACACCCGGCAGTGCGCGTTGGTGGTTCGCGGCGCCTACGAAAAGGAACACGCGGACAACGTGCAAAAAGTCGTCAACACGCTGGTCGATGCGGCCAAGTGGGAGTCCGACGAAAGCAACCGCGACGCCGTGTTGAACGAGTGGGCCAAGACCAATGAGCCGCTGGCCTCGCTCAAAGCGGACTTCGGCCACATCACCCTGCGCGACAGCGCCTCGCCGCTGGTGGATGACTTCCTCAAGGCGCGTTATCAGGCCGTCGCCGATCAGGCCAAGGAAGAGAAGATGATTCGCCGTCCGGTGACCATCGACGGCTGGTTCGAAACCAAATACCTGGAAACAGCGTTGAAAGCCAAGGGGCTGCAAGGCTACTGGACCGCTTACGGCGCAGACGGCAAAGCCACGGCGAACACGGCCACGGCGTCATCGGATAAAACCGTCAACAACGGAGGCTGAGGTCATGGCCAGAGCCACCGCACCTTTACTCGACCAAGACCGGGCGCCCGCGAAAAAGCTGGCGCCGGTCGAACGCCTGCCCAATTTCCCCGCCCGCGCCCCACGGCGTGTGGCGGCCGCCAAACGCTCATCCCCGGCGTGGCAAACCCGCGCCGTGAACCTTGCCCTGCCCTGGCTGCTGCCCATCGCGCTGCTCGGTCTCTGGTACGTGGGCACCGAGCGTGGCTGGCTGTCCGAGCAAGTGCTGCCGCCCCCGGCGTACGTCTGGCAAACACTGACGGATCTGTTCAGCACGGGCGACCTGTGGCTTAACGCGTCGGCGAGTCTGCAACGGGTGCTGGTGGGCTTTCTCATCGGCTCGGGCCTCGGCGTAACACTGGGTCTGGTGATGGGCCTGTCCAAAACCGTCGAGGATTACCTGCTGCCGACGTTCAACGCGCTGGTGCAGATTCCGGTGCTGGGCTGGATGCCCTTCGCGTTGCTGCTGTTCGGCATCGGCGAGCCGCTGAAGTACGTGCTGATCGCCCACGCCGCGCTGGTCCCGGTCACTCTCTGCACACTGCAAGCCTTTCATCAGGTGCCCAAACGCCTGCTGGAAGTGGGACAGGCTTACGGCTTCAGTCGGCGCCAGATCGTCACCGACATCGTCCTGCCTTCCGCTGTCGCACCGATTTTCACCGGCCTTCGGCTGGGCTTCACCAAAGCCTGGCTGTCGCTGGTGGTCGTCGAGCTGCTGGCTTCCAGCGAAGGGCTGGGCTACCTGATCGCCTACGGGCGTCAGCTGTTTCAGCTGGATCTGGTGATGGCGGCGGTGGTCGTGGTCGGCACGGTCGGGCTGCTGATCGACCGGGCGTTCGAAGTCATTGAGCGTCGTCTCAACAAAGGTCGGGCAGTGACGCCAGGGAGGGTGCTATGAGTTCGTTGACGGCAACACACGTTCCTCGCCAACACCGTTATCGCGGCTGGGTCGTGCCCGTGGTCGGCGTCGCGATCTGGTGGCTCGCGGCCAATCAGGGCTGGAGCGATTCGGGCCTGTTGGTCTCGCCACAAAAGGTCGCGGTGACGGCGTGGGATCAGGTGATATCCGGCCAATTCTGGCGGGCGATTTCATCGAGTCTGGCGCGCAACCTCAGCGGGTTTTTCATCGGAACGGTGCTCGGGTTGATCCTCGGTTGTTTGCTGGGTTTTTCCCGGATTTTCGAGCGCGTGGTTGGCCCCAGCTTCAACACCTTCAAGCAGATTTCCCTGTTCGCCTGGATTCCGCTGATCTCAGTGTGGTTCGGGTTGGGCGACGTCGCGAAAGTCGTGTTCCTCTCCCTCGCCGCGTTGGTGCCGGTGGTGGTCAACACCTGCGACGGTTTGCGCAACGTGCCGAATGCGTTTCTGGAGGTGGCGAAGGTGTACGGCTTCAGCCGCTGGCAGACCGTGATCGGCGTCATGCTCCCTGCCGCGTTGCCCTCGATCTTTACCGGGATTTACCTGGCGCTGGTGTACTCGTGGCTCGCCACCATCGGCGCCGAATACCTGCTGGTGTCCGGCGACGGCATCGGCAACACGCTGATCGACGGCAGCGAGCATTTCATGATGGACCTGGTGCTGTTCGGCATGGTGATCATCGGTCTCGTCGGCTGGGGACTGAACGTCCTGGCTCGCCGCCTTGAACGTCGCATGCAACGGCTCTACGGCATCACGCCGCGCTAGTTTTCCCTTTCCACACTGTCAAAGGAATTCCCCAATGTCCGCCAGTCAAGCGCTCCCTCTCCCCACCCAGCAAGGCAACGGGCTGCGTCTGGAGAACATCAGCAAACGCTTCTCCGGCGCCAGCAGCGACACCCAATTGCAGGTGCTGGACAACATTCAGCTCGACATCGCCCCCGGTGAATTCATCACCATCGTCGGCGCCAGCGGTTGCGGAAAATCGACGTTGTTGCGGCTGATCCTCGGTCTGGATGAGGAGTTTGACGGGCGTATTTTGCTGGACGAAAAGCCGATCAAGGGCACGGGGCTGGAGCGCGGCATCGTGTTTCAGGATCACCGGTTATTTCCATGGCTGACCGTTGAGCAAAACGTCGCGGTAGGTTTAAAAAACGCACCCCTTACGCCCGCGCAAAAACGCGACACTGTGCGCGAGCATATTCATCTGGTGGGCCTGCAGGACTTCACCGAGTCTTACCCGCACCAGATTTCCGGGGGCATGGCCCAGCGCGTGGCCATCGCGCGCGGGCTGGTGAATCGCCCGAGCGTGCTGTTGCTGGACGAGCCGTTCGGCGCGCTGGATGCCCTGACTCGCACGCGCTTGCAGCGGGAGTTGCAGAACATCTGGCAGCAAGAAAAGATCACCATGGTGCACGTGACCCACGACGTGGACGAGGCGGTTTACCTGGGGGATCGGGTGGTGGTCATGCAGCCGCATCCGGGGCGCATTCGTCGCATCGTCGACATCGACCTGCCCCGCCCGCGCAACCGCAGCGACGCCCGTTTCATTGCCCTGCGCGATGACGTGTTGAGTGATTTTGCGGAGTTGTCGTAGCCCTGCGCACACGCGGTTCTTTTCTGTGGGAGCGAATTCATTCGCGAGGCGGTGGTACATCCGACCCCTATCTGTCGCCTGTGCTTATGTCTCGCGAATAAATTCGCTCCCACAGGTTCCGTTTACATCCGGGGCATTCGTTTGGGTAGCGAGCGTCGCAGTCACTCACACCTCATGCAACGACACCTGATTACGCCCGTTCTTCTTCGACGCATACAGCGCCTGATCGGCCCATTCGATGAGGGTCTTGTGTTCGCTCAGCGGGGTGTTCATGTCGGCGACACCGAGGCTGATGGTGCAGCGAATCACTTCGCCTTCGTGCAGGATTTCCTGTGCTTCCACCGCCAATCGCAACCGCTCGGCAAACATCCCGCCGCCGTATTTATCGGTGTCGGGTAACAGCACCGCGTACTCTTCGCCGCCGTAACGGCCGGCAATATCGGAGTCGCGAATATGCTCACGAATCACATCCGCCACGCGCTGAATGACTTTGTCGCCACACTGGTGACCGTAGGTGTCGTTGACCCGCTTGAAGTGATCAATGTCGAACATCACCAGCGCCGCCGACGAGCCGTAGCGCACATGGCGGGCATACTCCAACCGCAACGCCTCTTCCCAATGACCCCGGTTGTACAGCCCGGTCAGCCGGTCGGTACTGGACAGCTTCTGCAGTTCGCTGTTGGCGCGCTGCAATTGCAGGCGGTTGGTCGCCACGTCGGTGACGTCGTAGATCACCAGGCACACATGAGACACCTCGCCGCTTGTGGAGCGCAGCGGGAACATCGTGGTGTTCTGGTACATGAAATCTTCTTGCCCGGTGATCGGCTGATAGCTCTTGAAACGCACCAGGTACGGCCGCTGTTCCCAGATCGTGAACGCAGGGGTTCCCAGGGTAATCACACTGTCGATCTTGTTCTTCAGCCAGTCCCGATTCACCTCCGGGAACAGCTCGAAGAACGAGCGGTTGGCGGCTTCATAGGGCAACACGCCAGAACGGTTTTCCATGAAGGTGTTCCACACCTGAACCCGGTACTCGTGATCCAGCACCACCACGCCGACGTCGATGCTCTGGGTGATGGTCAGCAGCCAATGCAGCTCTTTGATGTCGATACGGTCGTTCATGAATCAGCTCATCAGGTAGGCGAGTTTGCGCGACAGCCGCTCTACCGAGTCTTCGGTGAACAACATCAACAAGTCGAAGTGAATATGGTGGCCTTCCAGGCTGTAACTGATCTCCACCGCCAAGGTCTTCTTCCAGCGCTGCTGGTTGATGCGAATCAGCTCGTCGATGCCACTCTGAGCGCCGAGCACCTGCGGATGCCCTTGGGAGAACGCGATGTCGATCTGCTCGGCAATGCCGCTCAGGCAGGCGCCGATGATGATCGACGACAGGTCCAGCAGCATTTCCTTTTCGGAATAGTCGCTGTCCTGAATCTTCATCAACTGCGCCATGTCGCCGATTTCCGAGTCGTGAAACATCAGCAGCGCTTCCCCGGCGATCCCTCCGCCGATGTAACCCTGACACACCGCTGTCAGCCGATCACTGGCCTGGGCGTCCGCGAGCGCCATGTGCAACTCGCCGACCTCCAGCATGTTGACGTTGGGCACCGGCAGTTGCACGAACACGCCGAGCACACGCGCCAGCAAAGCAGCGGCACGGCCCATGGCAACGTTGATGGTTTCGCGGAAGGCGTCCTGAAAGCTGATGGCCGTCTGTTCGATCTTGGGCGCAACGGCAACTGTCTTGACGGGATGATCCAGCAGCCCGAGGCGCTGGAGGGTCAGCTGTAGCTCGGCCGGATCGGCGGGCTTCTTGAGAAACGCGAGGGCGCCCAGTTCAAGCGTGCGGCGCACGGCTTCTTCCTGAACGTCGCCCGACACCACGATGACTTTGGCCTGAAGATTTTCCGCACGAATCGCGGCCAACGCCTGATACCCATCCATGTCCGGCATGGTCAGGTCGAGTAACACCACCTGACCCAACCCTTGGCGAATGGCTTCAAGGCCTTCATGTCCATTGGTCGCTGTCGTGACCGACACCCCCCAATCGGAAGGTAAGGCCCTGATCAGCTGTTTGCGCGCCATGTTGGAGTCGTCGCAAATCAACAAGGGAATCGTGGGCATTGCTTTTCAATCTCACGGCAAAAGAGTTTCAGGCATGGCCCGGAATATCTGTGCAACCCATCGTGTAACTCATTTATGTCCGCCGAGACCGAATATTCGTTCAGTCGAATTATTGGCGGAGGAAGTGAGTCGAATCTTCACCCATTTCGGCAAGTAATGGCAGTATGCAATATCTGTGCTCAGTGATAGTGCTTTTCATGGGATTAAGCAGCGCGATAGCACGCGTTAATTAAATGGCGTCAATATTTACTCTCATCCTCTAATTCACGCGGTTCGATGCTAATTTTTGAAGCGCGGCCGTTACAGTTTTTTGTTCTAACTTCAAAGAGTTGGCGACAGGCGTCAGATTTCTAAGTTGCGACGCGCTCCGCGTTATGCACCCGCCAAGATGCGCTTCACGCCAAGGTCCCTGCCAATGCCCGGCCTCGCGCACCACGTCATGGAATGATTTCGACCAACGTGAACCAGGACAGTGCGCACCGATGCTGACTGCCCCGAAGCACGGCCACTCGCGGCGTCAGGCATGGGGTTCAGCTCAGTGCCCGACTCAGGTGGTCGATCAGCACATGCGCCTGGAAAGGCTTGGCCAGGAAACACAGTGCACTGCCGGTCATGGCTCGCTTGCGCACTGTTTCTTCGGGAAAAGCCGTGATGAAAAGGGTGGGAATATGAATATTCTTTGCCGTCAGATACTCGTGGAGTTCAACGCCACTCATGTTTGGCATTTGCACGTCGGTAATCAGGCAGCCGACGTTATTCAACTCGGCAGTGCTCAGGAACTCCTCGGCCGAAGAAAAGACAGCGACTTGAAAACCCAGAGAACGAACAAGACTGTCGAGGCTGTCGCGAACGGCGGCGTCATCATCGACAACGGCGACCAGAGAAGAACTGGACAAACGGAGTACCTTTGCCGATGTGAATCGTATGAGGTGCTAAATGGGGAAACCACGTTACCCAGCCAGGCCACGTGGGTGAAGTATACAAATGTATGACCGCAATAGACCAAAGCCATTCCATGAGAGATCAAACGCGCCAAGGCGAGGGCATTGTCACTTACACCCAACGCTCCGCAAGAAAGTTGGCTTCGATCCGACCTTGCATGAAGAGGTCGAAATCCGGCGCTGAGAGTGCCTTGGAATAATGATAACCCTGCGCTTCGTTGCACCCCTTCGCTGTCAATGCCGCGAGAATGGCAGCGTCCTCCACGCCCTCCGCAATCACCTTCATGTCGAAGCTGTGCCCCAGCGTAATCACCGCCTGCACGATGGCGGCATCTTGTGGGTTCTTCAGCAGACCCCGCACGAAGGACTGATCGATTTTCAGCTTGTCCACAGCAAAGCGTTTCAAATACGCCATGCTGGAATAGCCGGTGCCAAAGTCATCGATGGACATGCGCACGCCCAACGCCTTCAGCCCGTGAACGGTTTCCAGCACCCGTGCGGAATCTTCGATCAGGATCGACTCCGTGAGCTCAAGCTCCAGCAGTTCCGGTTTCAGGCCGCTGTCATACAGCGCCCTCTGGACCTCTTGAACCATACTGCCCTGACGGAACTGGACGGCAGAACAGTTCATCGCCACCGTCAGTTCGCCGAAACCTGCCGATTGCCAGGCCATCGCTTGATGGCAGACCTCGCTCAATAACCAGCGGCTGATCGGAAGTATCAACCCGCTGGATTCGGCCACGGGAATGAACTCGTCAGGGGCGATCGGCCCTTCGCCGGGGTGGTTCCAGCGCAACAAGGCCTCGGCCCCGATAACAGCGCCGGTTTTTAGCTCGATCTGGGGCTGGTAGTGGACCTGCAACTCTTTTTGCTCGAAGGCCTGACGCAGTTCGGTCTGGACATGCAAATAACGCAGTTCCCGCGCCCCCATGGCAGCCTCGTAGAACACCCATGTGTTACGCCCGTTGCGTTTGGCCTGCGTCAACGCGGTATCGGCCGCCTTGAGCAGTGAGCCGAAATCATGGCCATGGGCGATGTGGGATGCGATGCCGGCTGAAGCGGTCATCGACAGGTTGTAGCCCGCCAGTTCGAGCGGCTGCTGAAGCGCACGCAGCATGCGCCCCACCAGCTCGTTCAGCAGCATGTGGTCGTCTTCGTCCACCAGCACCAGAAACTCGTCGCCGCTGAGCCGCGCGACAGTGTCCACCGAGGGTTTAAGCGCCACGAGACGCTGGGCGAGATGCTGAATGATTGAGTCGCCCGCCACATGCCCAAGCGAGTCATTGATGACCTTGAAGTGATCCAGGTCCAGATAAATCAGGGTCAACCGCTGGCCGCGCCCGCAATCCTTGATGGCCCGGTTCACCCGCTCCAGCAGGTAACGCCGATTGGGCAACCCGGTCAGATCATCGTGGTAAGCACTGTCGCGCAGTTCATCGACGACGTGCTGGCGACGAATGCGGTTGGTCCGCAATCGCAGGGTCAGCCCGAGAATCAGCAGGTACAACGCACCACAGACCAAAGAAGAAGCAATGGCCGTATACTTCCATCCCAGCAGGTAGTCTTGCCCCGCCAGACCCACCACCAAAACCAGCGGGAAATTGCCGATCCGCTTGAAGCCGTACAGCCGTCTGACCCCGTCCACCCGAGACCGCATGACGACCGTGCCCTCTCGGGCGCCCTCCGTCATGAGCCGGTCGATGTCGTCGGCTGGGTATGGAGAGACATGCGGCTTGGCCGCAGGCACACGCAACACCGCATCCGACTGATCCGCTCGGCGCAACGTAATGACGCCATGAGGGCCGACGTCCAGCTGGTTGATGGCTTCGAGAATATTTTTCAGCGGCTGACTCGCCGCAATCCATCCAGTCAGCCGCTGCTGGCTGTCCAGGATGGGCACCGCCATGTACAACATTTCCCTGCGTGCATCGCTGCCCAACACCATCGACATGGCTTTCAAATCGGCAGGCGTCTTGTGCTGGAGCGAGTCGCGAAATTGCTGGGTGCACGATGGCGCCGTTGAACTGCTGCCGTCGGAGTCGAACAAAAACCGCCCATCCGCCCCAAGCACATCGAAATGGCCCACGGCCGGGAATCTGCGCACCAGCCCGCGCAACTGCCAGGCCTGAACCGCCGGACTCCCCTCGGAATGAAGCGGCCCCTCATCCATGCGCGACGCGATGCTTTGCAGGCCGCTCTGCGCTTCATAGAACGTACCGTTCAGCCGCGACTCCAGGATACGATTCAGGTTGCCGACGTCCGACATCGCCTGGCGCTGCGCCTGTTGGTACAGCAACCCCAGCAAACCGCAGAGCAATCCCACAATCGCCACGGCCAGCAGCACCCACGGCCACGCCTGAACGGTGTCACGGCCCGCCTCGGCCGAGGCAGGCTCGGGTTCCGGCGGAAGCAAGCACGTGATGCGTTGAGGGTTATTCGTTGCGACGAAATCGGTCATGTCACGTCGCTCATAGCGCGAAATGGGCAATCATGCCGTTGAGGTTAATGGCCAGCCGCGAGAGCTCGCCGCTTGCGCTGCTGGTTTGTGTGGCACCCGCGGCAGACTGGGTCGACAGATCACGAATCGTCAGCAGGCTGCGATCCACATCCCGCGCCACCAGCGCTTGTTGCTCGGTGGCCGAGGCGATGAACAGATTGCGCTCGTTGATCCTGGAAATGGCCAGCGTGATCTGCTCCAGCGCATGCCCTGCGGCACGTGCGCGGTCCAGTGTTTGCCCGGCTTTGTCGGCGCTGCTTTGCAGCGCAGACACTGTGGCGCTGGTCCCGGACTGAATGCTCTGGATCATGGTCGCGATCTCCAGGGTCGAGGCCTGCGTGCGCTTGGCCAGCGAGCGAACTTCATCGGCGACCACCGCAAACCCGCGCCCCGCCTCCCCCGCCCTGGCCGCCTCGATGGCCGCGTTGAGCGCCAGCAGGTTGGTCTGATCGGAAATGCTGTGAATCACGCCCAGCACCGAACTGATCTCATCGGTATAGCGCGACAGACTCTCGGCCTCAGCGGAAGCTTGCAGCACCTCCTGCGCCAGCCCTTGAATCAGCGCGATGGTCTCGCTGACCTGTTCGTGGCCTTTCTGCGATTGATGATCGGACGCTTGCGACAATTCCGATGTGCTGATGGCGTTATGAGCGACTTCGTCAACAGCGCTGCTCATTTCCGTGACCGCCGTTGCTGCCTGTTCGATCTGCGCGCATTGCTGCTGCAAACCCTGGGAGCTGTGGCCCATGACAGCGCTCATTTCCTCAGCTGAAGCGGCCAGTTGACTGGCCGAAACGCCGATGCCCTCGATGGTCGAGCGCAGGTGCTGTTGCATGTCGCCCATGGCCTGGAGCAGCGCGGCTGGCTCGTCCGACCCGGCGTCATCGATGCGGCCACTCAGATCACCACGGGCGATCATCTGGGCAGCGGCCACTGCCTCCCGGATCGGCCCGACGATGCTGCGAGTCAACAGCCACGCCAATGCCACCGTAACCGCCACCGACAGCGTCAGCACCAAACCGACGATCAACTGCATATTGCCGTACAGCTCGCGGCTCTGCCGGGCAACGGCATTCGCGCCTGCTTCGTTGACCTTCACCAGTTGATCCATGTTGCGGGTCAGGTCAGCGCCCAGAGTGGTCAGCGTCGTGTTCAGACGCTCAAGTTGATCCTGATCAGGCACCTGAGCGTCGATCAGAGAAATCACCTCATCCAATGCCGGTATGTAGCGATCGAGCGACACCTTGATCGAATCCAGCAAAACCGCTTCATCCGGGCCCACCTGACGAGCGCGATACTCAGCCTGTTGATCGTCGAGATCCTTTTCCACGCGGCGGATCAACGCCTTGCTCTTGTCACGTACCTGAGGGTCGCTCGATCCACGAAGACGCTGCCCTTCAAGGCGCAGGGTATTGATACTCAGCGACAGCTTCTGAACCGAGATGATGCCAGGCATCCAGATGTCATTGACCCGGTTAGTCGCGCTGTCCAATCTGGCCATTTGCATCAGGCTGAAGAAGCCGACGAACAACATGGCCAGCGTGATGATCGCGAACCCGATCGCTGCGCGGGTTCCAATGCTGATTGTCCTCAAAAGCACGTGCGTATCCCCTTATCGTCCAGGTGCGCTTTAGGCATTGGTTTGACGAATTGATGGCGGCCTGAAAACGGATTTCCAGGAACGGCGGGGAAATTAGCACTGCTGATGAATAATGCCGATTAGCCATCAGGTTGGCCCGCTCATACTCACGTATGAGGTCATCCATTCGGAGGACAGATCGGCATTTTGAAAGGCTACGAGGGGCGGCGGCTGATGTGACTCAGGCTGCGGAAATCAGCGCTCTTCGAGGGCTTGCGACATTCTTACCAAGTCGGCGAACGTCCGGGCCTGCATTTTTTTCATGGCATGCCCCCGGTGAATCTTAACCGTGATTTCGCTCAGCCCGATCTCGGCGGCGATTTGCTTGTTCATCAGTCCCGTGACGGCCAGCGCCATGACCTCCTGCTCCCGAGCCGTCAGCGTTTTATGGCGAGCCTGCAACTGGCCGCTCGTCTTGCCCGCCTCGCGCCGCCTGGCATCTTTCTGCAACGCCAGCGTCACGGCATCGAGCAAGTCCTGCTCGCGATAGGGTTTCACTAGAAAGTCCAGCGCCCCGGCCTTCATCGCCTTGACCGACATGGCGATATCACCGTGCCCACTGACAAAGACGATGGGCAGCGGCACCTTCATTTCCGTGAGGCGCACCTGAAAATCCAGGCCGCTCTCGCCCTGCAGGCGCACATCGAGAATGAGGCACGAAGGCACGTCTTCGAACGGGTGCTGCAAAAACTCGGCCCCGGACGCGAAGGTGTGCACCCGCATGCCCATGGACCGCAACAAACTGTCGACCCCCGCCCGAATGGCAGGATCGTCGTCCACGACGAAAACGACCGGGGTGATCTCAGCCGCACTCATGAGCGAATCCGCTCACTGACAGGAAGCGAAAAACTCAACGTCGCGCCGTGCCCCAACTCACTTTCGACCCAGATGCGTCCGCCATGGGCTTCGATAATCGAACGGCATATGGACAACCCCATGCCCATCCCCTCGGGTTTCGTGGTGAAAAACGGAATGAACAAGCTGGAGAGGTTCGCGGCCGAGATACCCGGCCCGTTGTCTTGAATGCTGAGCAAAACATCGCCTTGTGGCGCAGCCGTCAAGTGCACGGCCAGCGTCCTGTTCTTGCCATGCATGCCTGCCATGGCCTGCATGGCGTTCATCAGAAGATTGATAATGACCTGCTGCAACTGCACCCGGTCCCCTTTGACTTCCACACTCCCCTGCACCGGCTTCAGGTCGAGAATCACGCGATGCCGCAGGAGCTCCCTGCGCACCAGCGCGATGGATTCGACCAGGACATCCTGCAAATTCGTGGAGACGTGCCGGGGGTCCGTTTTGCGTGACAAAACACGAATACGCCGGATGACTTCGCTGGCGCGATGAGCCTCGCCCTTGATCCGCTCGATGGCACTTCGCGCCTCCGCCACATCCGGGACCTCCCGATCGAGCCAACGCAACCCGGCCTCGGCATTCGTGGTCATCGCCGACAGCGGCTGGTTGACCTCATGGGCGATAGACGCCGCCATCTCCCCCAACATCGTCACACGGGTGACGTGCGCCAACTGAGCCTGGGAGCGGTGCAGGGCTTCTTCAGCCAGTTTGGTCGCAGTGACATCCATCAACGCGCCGACGTATTCACAGTCACCGGAAGCGTCGTGGATCTGCTGAGCCAGCATTCGCAGGAACTTGGAGGAGCCATCCTGCATGATCAAACGAAACTCGGTATCAACAGGGGCGTGCTGAACGTACGCTTCATGGATCAAGCCTTTGAAGCCATGAATGTCCTCTGGATGAACGCGACTGAATACGTATTCCAAGGAGGGATTCAACGGCTCATCCACCTGAAAAATGCGCCGCGCGCCGTCGGACCAACACATTTCGGCGCTCGGCATCCTCAATCCTATACTGCCCGTCAGGCTAAGGCGCTGAGCGCCTGCCAGCAGAACTTCACTGCGGTGCAGCAAGCGAACCTGCGTTTGCAGTGCCTCTTTGGAGGCTTTGTTTTTCAGGGCCAGAAAGCCGGTGATCGCAATGGCGCAGAGACTAACCAGGCAGCGACCGAACGCCGGTATCAGCCAGACTGTGCCGTGGGCCCACTCAAGGCCATGGGTCAACAGGTAAGCAAGCAGCGTCAGCGCACCACACCCGACCGTGGCAATGACGAGCCCCCGTTGAGAGAACAGGTCTTCGGACATCAGGATGACGGTCACATAAAGCACGGCAATGGCGACGTCGAGCGAGCTGAGCCAGTCCGTAAGAAAAATGGCCAATGTCAGCATCACAGCGCCAGAGCGCCATAACCACACGCTGGGCGGAGGGTCCGCCCGGAGCCCTCGCATGGGGGCAGTTGAGACATTATCCATCGCGACGTTTGCCTTGTTATGAGGTATCGGGGGCAGCGCAAATTAGCATCGCGGGCGTCAAGGTGCCCACTGCCCATCCCCGTCAGGACGACGAAAGGACGGCAAATCCTGGTGAAAGTTTTTGATCGGGTGCAGTCTTGGGAACGGCCTTGTATCCGACCGGACACAAATATACGCAGGAAATGCGTCAGGAGACAGGCTCCGGGAATTATCGGTTGTGAAACGTGCGCTCAAGCGCATTTGCGGGGTTACGAGCGGGCTTGGTGGGCCCTAACTGGGTGGGCCCTGAATAGAACAAGCCCCGGCATAAATGCCAGGGCTTGTAATGGCCACATCCGTATGGCCTTCGCATGAACCTTCAATCGACCAACCGGCAGCCTCCCTGGCCGCCAATCGTCCGTTCGTACGGTTCTTCGAAACGTTTTATTCGGCTTTCAGGCCATCAGCCGAAACGGCTTTGACGCCTTTGATTTTCTTGGTGATCGCAACAGCGGTTTTCTTTTGCGCGTCGGTCACAGCGACGGTGGACGACAGGGAAACCACACCTTTGTTGGTCTCAACCTTGATGTCGGAGCCTGGAATGCCTTTTTCAGTCAGCAGGTCCGATTTAACCTTAGTGGTGATCCAGGTATCGGAGGTCGTTTCTTTTGCCTTGGTCATTTCACCAGCGGCAACCATCATCGGAGCTTGAGTAGAGGTTTGAGCCATGGCTACGTTAGCCAGGGTCAGAGTCAGAGCAGTGGCGGTAGCAGCAGCGATAGCGAACTTCTTCATACGAGTAACTCCTGTTTTTCTCAGAATCTGCGCCAACCTCGTTGGCGGCAGGGTTACTTGGTATATCGCAAGCGCTGTGCCAATCTGAGTTCGAGTATTTTTCCTATATATATCAATGACTTGAAAATTATTGGGTCCCTGTAGATCGTGCAGATTGCCCGTTTATAAAAAGTTCCGCTTGCAAGATGCATGTTCCACCCAAGCAACAACCTGCGCTTTGCGCCATAACCTACTAATTCCGCTCGAAAAAAAAGGGCCCCGAAGGGCCCTTTTTCTACAGCATGGGGAAGCGTGCGATTAAACGCCCGATGCCTTGGCTGCTGCGACGTCTTTGATCGACAGCTTGATGCGACCGCGGTTGTCGACGTCCAGTACCAGCACTTCGACTTCCTGGCCTTCTTTCAGCACGTCGGTGACTTTTTCAACACGGGCATCGCTCAGCATCGAGATGTGCACCAGACCGTCTTTGCCAGGCAAGATGTTGACGAATGCGCCGAAGTCGACGATGCGCTCAACCTTACCGACGTAGATCTTGCCGATCTCTGCCTCTGCGGTGATACCCAGAACGCGCTGACGTGCTGCTTCAGCCGCTTCCTTGGTTTCGCCGAAGATTTTGATCGAGCCGTCGTCTTCGATGTCGATCGAAGCCTTGGTTTCTTCACAGATGGCACGAATGGTCGCGCCGCCTTTGCCGATGACGTCACGGATTTTGTCGGTGTCGATCTTCATCGCAATCATGGTCGGAGCGTTTTCCGACAGCTCAGGACGCGACTGGCCGATGATCTGGTTCATCTGACCGAGGATGTTCAGGCGAGCTTCCAAGGCTTGGCCCAGGGCGATCTCCATGATCTCTTCGGTGATGCCTTTGATCTTGATGTCCATCTGCAGCGCAGTAACGCCTTTGGCGGTACCGGCCACTTTGAAGTCCATGTCGCCGAGGTGGTCTTCGTCACCCAGGATGTCGGTCAGAACAGCGAATTTCTCGCCTTCTTTAACCAGACCCATAGCGATACCGGCAACCGGTGCCTTCAGCGGAACGCCCGCGTCCATCAGCGCCAGCGAAGCGCCGCAGACCGAAGCCATGGAGCTGGAACCGTTGGACTCGGTGATTTCCGATACGACACGGATGGTGTACGGGAACGCGTCAGCAGCAGGCAGCATGGCCTGAACCGAACGACGTGCCAGACGGCCGTGACCGATTTCGCGACGACCAGCGCCACCCATGCGACCACACTCGCCCACCGAGAACGGAGGGAAGTTGTAGTGCAGCATGAACGGGTCTTTTTTCTCGCCTTCCAGGGTGTCCAGCAGCTGTGCGTCACGGGCAGTACCCAGGGTCGCTACCACCAACGCCTGCGTTTCGCCACGGGTGAACAGTGCAGAACCGTGAGTCTTCGGCAGAACGCCGACTTCGATGTTCAGCGGACGTACGGTGCGGGTGTCGCGGCCGTCGATACGCGGTTTGCCATCAACGATGTTCTGGCGAACGGTACGGTATTCGATCTCACCGAAAGCGGCTTTGACTTCGGAAGCCGACGGGCTGCCTTCCTCAACGGCCAGCTTGGCGACAACCTGATCCTTCAACTCGCCCAGGCGAGCGTAACGATCGGCCTTGACGGTGATGGTGTAGGCCTCGGAAATCGCAGCGCCGAACTCGGAGCGGATAGCGCCCAGCAGTGCGGTGGCTTCTGGCTGAGGCGCCCAGGTCCAGGTTGGCTTGGCAGCTTCAGCGGCCAGCTCTTTGACAGCCTTGATGACCGACTGGAATTCGTCGTGGGCGAAGAGGACCGCACCCAGCATCTGGTCTTCGGTCAGCTCTTTGGCTTCGGACTCAACCATCAGCACCGCTTCTTCGGTACCGGCAACGACCATGTCCAGGCTCGATGCTTTCAGTTGCTCGTAAGTCGGGTTCAGCAGGTAGCCGGTGCTTTCGTGGAATGCCACGCGAGCGGCGCCAATCGGGCCGTCGAACGGGATGCCGGAGATTGCGAGGGCAGCCGAAGTACCGATCATCGCAGCGATGTCCGGATCGGTTTTCTTGCTGGTGGAAACGACGGTGCAGACAACCTGCACTTCGTTCATGAAGCCTTCAGGAAACAGTGGGCGGATCGGACGGTCGATCAGACGCGACGTCAGTGTTTCTTTCTCGGAGGGACGGCCTTCACGCTTGAAGAAACCGCCAGGGATCTTGCCCGCAGCGTAGGTTTTTTCCTGGTAGTGAACGGACAGCGGGAAGAAGCCTTTGCCAGCGTCAGCTTGTTTGGCGCCGACCACAGTCACGAGTACGGTGACGTCGTCATCAACGGTGACCAATACTGCACCAGAAGCCTGACGGGCGATGCGGCCTGTCTCCAGCGTGACGGTCGATTGACCGAATTGAAACGTCTTGATTACCGGGTTCACGGTTTCCTACCTTCTATGTGGCTCTTGGGGGAACTGGTTTCTTGCGAATTCGTGGGCAGTGAGGGGAATCGGCCCCTGCGGCAGTCCAGGTGTACAGCCAAACGTATAAAACATGTATCCAGATAAAACTTGAGGCTGGGAGCCTGCCATGCGCCATCGGGAAACCCTCTGACGCACGACAGACAACCAACCTCTAGCGCAATCGCTGATTAGCGACGCAGACCCAGGCGACCGATCAGAGCGCTGTAACGGCTCAGGTCTTTGCCTTTCAGGTAGTCCAGCAGCTTACGACGCTGGTTTACCATGCGGATCAGACCACGACGGGAGTGGTGGTCTTTACCGTTGGCCTTGAAGTGACCTTGCAGTTTGTTGATGTTGGCGGTCAGCAGTGCAACTTGCACTTCTGGCGAACCAGTATCACCAACAGCTTGCTGGTAGTCGGTTACGATCTGAGATTTTTCTTCAACGCTGAGAGCCATGAGGCAATCCTTTTATCAGGAAACCGCTCCAGAGAGACGATTTCAACAGGCCGAGAGCAGACTCTCGTATTAAAAAATGAGGCGTGACCATGCCTGTTAACAGCCACCCTTCACCGCCGTGCAGGAAACCCTGTCACAACGGGTTTCGGTCACTCTGACCGAATCAAACGACGCGGCGCAATCCGCCCGTCTTCACTCACTTCACCGATTCCGATGAAGCGTCCTTCGTGATCCTGCACCCGTACCATGCCGAACTTCGGCGCATCCGGGGCTCTGACTGGCTGACCGTGCAGCCAGTAAAACGAACTGTGCTCGGAAAATTGCAGCAGAGGCCAATCCTGCAAACCGCTGTCGGAAGGCATCAGGAAACGATCAACCGCTTCGTTACCACCTTCGGCGTGAACCGCTTCAAGCTCTTCCAGCGTAACAGTCTGGGCCAGTGTGAACGGCCCTGCTTGCGTACGACGCAGCTCGGCAACATACGCGCCACAGCCCAGTTTTTCACCGATATCTTCCACGAGGGTGCGGATATAGGTGCCTTTGCTGCAGTCAACGGCCAGTCGCGCGGTCTCGCCTTCGCTCGCCAATAATTCCAGGCGCGCAATAGTAACAGAACGCGGTTCGCGCTCCACCACTTCCCCTGCGCGAGCCAACTTGTACAACGGCTGGCCATCACGCTTGAGGGCAGAGTACATCGGCGGTATCTGACTGATTTGCCCACGAAAATCAGGCAACACAGCTTCGATATCGGAGCGACCAACGGTCACCGGACGCGTTTGTAACACGTCGCCTTCGGCGTCCGCCGTGGTGGTGGTCTTGCCCAACTGCATCAGGGTTTCATAACCCTTGTCGGAATCGAGCAGGTATTGGGAAAATTTGGTCGCCTCTCCGAAGCACAGTGGCAGCACGCCGGTGGCGAGGGGATCAAGGCTACCGGTGTGGCCGGCCTTTTCCGCATTGAGCAACCAGCGCACCTTCTGCAAGGCGGCGTTGGAGGTGAAACCCAGCGGCTTGTCGAGCAGGATGATGCCGCTGACGTTGCGGCGAATACGCTTGACCTGAGCCACGCCGTTATTCCTCCGAACCGTCTTGCTTGGCAGCAGGCTCGTGCTGACCGTCCTCGGCCACCGCGCGCTCGATCAACGCCGACAGGTGCGCGCCACGGGCAACGCTTTCGTCGTAGTGGAAATGCAATTGAGGCACGCTGCGCAGCTTCATTTCACGCGCCAGTTGCATGCGCAGGAAACCCGCTGCGGAATTCAAGACCTTGATGGTCTGGCTGATGTCTTCAGCGTTGTCCTGGCCCATCACGGTGATGAAAATCTTCGCGTGGCCCACATCACGGCTGACGTCGACAGCAGTGATGGTGACCAGACCTACGCGCGGGTCCTTGACTTCACGACGGATCAGTTGAGCCAACTCGCGCTGCATCTGATCGCCGATACGTTGGGTACGGCTGTATTCTTTTGCCATGTCTTGTTACCTGTACTGACCTTCGGCAAAAGCCGTCCGGTCTGAAAGCGGCAAACGCCCGGCCTGGCAGAAGCCGGACCGGGCGTTGCGTTTAGAACCCATGACGTGCGCTGAGCATTTTCATGCGACGTTCGCCAGGGTTCCTGAAGCTCGCGATTTAGAGGCTGCGAGCCACTTGGACCTTCTCGAAGACTTCGATCTTGTCGCCGACCTTGACGTCGTTGTAGCTCTTGACGCCGATACCGCACTCCATGCCGGCACGTACTTCGGAAGCGTCATCCTTGAAGCGGCGCAGGGATTCCAGCTCGCCTTCGAAGATAACGATGTCTTCACGCAGTACACGGATCGGACGGTTACGGAACACAACGCCTTCAATGACCATGCAACCGGCGATCGCACCGAATTTCGGCGAGCGGAACACGTCGCGAACTTCGGCGATACCCAGGATGTTCTCCCGGACGTCGCTGCCAAGCATGCCGGTAAGGGCTTTCTTGACGTCTTCGATGATGTCGTAGATGACGTTGTAGTAACGCATGTCCAGACCTTCCTGCTCGACGATCTTGCGCGCGCCAGCATCAGCACGCACGTTGAAGCCGAACAGAACAGCGTTGGAAGCCAGCGCCAGGTTGGCATCGCTTTCGGTGATACCACCGACGCCGCCGCCCACTACACGCACTTGTACTTCGTCGTTGCCCAGGCCATTCAAAGCGCCCTGCAAAGCTTCGAGGGAGCCACGGACGTCGGATTTGAGGACGATGTTGAGCGTCTTCTTCTCTTCCTGACCCATATTCTCGAAGATGTTTTCCAGCTTGCCGGCGTGAGCACGGGCAAGCTTGACTTCGCGGAACTTGCCTTGACGGAACAGAGCCACTTCACGGGCTTTCTTCTCGTCAGCAACCACGCTCATCTCGTCGCCAGCGTCCGGTGTACCGTCCAGGCCGAGAATCTCGACAGGGATGGATGGACCGGCTTCTTTGATGGATTTGCCGTTCTCGTCGAGCATGGCGCGGACACGACCGTAGTTGGAGCCAACCAGGACCATGTCGCCCTGACGCAGCGTACCGTCCTGAACCAGAACGGTGGCCACTGGACCACGGCCTTTGTCCAGACGCGATTCAACCACGACACCACGACCTGGGGCCGATGGCGTAGCGACCAGTTCCAGAACTTCAGCTTGAAGCAGAACCGCTTCCAGCAGTTCGTCGACACCCGTACCGACTTTCGCCGATACCGGTACGAATGGGGTATCACCACCCCACTCTTCGGACGTTACGCCATGCACCGACAGTTCACTGCGGATACGGTCCAGGTCAGCACCCGGCTTGTCGATCTTGTTGACTGCCACGACCAACGGAACGCCAGCAGCGACAGCATGCTGAACGGCTTCGATGGTTTGAGGCATAACACCGTCGTCGGCAGCAACTACCAGAATCACGATGTCGGTCGCCTTGGCACCACGGGCACGCATTGCGGTAAACGCGGCGTGACCCGGGGTGTCGAGGAACGTCACCATGCCACGCTCGGTTTCAACGTGGTACGCACCAATGTGCTGGGTGATACCACCGGCTTCGCCAGCAGCAACCTTGGCACGACGGATATAGTCGAGCAGCGAGGTCTTACCGTGGTCAACGTGACCCATGACGGTCACGACAGGCGCACGAGGAACCGTTTCACCTTCGAACTTCAGGGACTCAGCCAGGGAATCTTCCAGGGCGGTATCGCTGACCAGGGTCACTTTGTGGCCCAGTTCTTCCGCGACCAGCTGGGCAGTTTCCTGATCCAGAACCTGGTTGATGGTGGCCGGCGTGCCGAGCTTGAACATGAACTTGATGATTTCAGCAGCTTTGACCGACATCTGTTGAGCGAGGTCGCCCACAGTGATGGTCTCGCCGATCTTCACTTCACGAACCACAGGACCGGTAGGGTTCTGGAAGCCGTGAGCGTTGCGCTTCTTCAGTTTCGCCTTGCCGCGACCACCACGACGGAAGCCATCGCTTTCTTCGTCGGTGGTACGTGGAGCAACGCGTGGCGCAGGCGCCTTTTCCTTGACCGAAGCACGATGCGGAGCGTTTTTGCGCTCGCCATCGCCACCGCCGCCACGACGATTGTTATCGTCGGCACGTGGTTTATCAGGGCGACGAGGCTCCTCGCGCTTGCGAATATCGGCAGCCGGTGCAGGGGCAGCGACAGGCGCTTCCTGAACAGGCTCTGCAGCCACTTGCGGAGCGGCTTCGGCCGCTGGCGCCGGAGCAGCAACAGCGTCAGCAGTTTCCTGAGCGGTAGCAGGCTGGCGGCGCGCTTCTTCTTCGGCACGCTGACGGGCTTCTTCTTCAGCCTTTTGACGCGCGGCATTTTCTACCGCACGACGCTCGTCCTGCTCGCGCTTGCGCTCGGCTTCGATTTCTTCCGGGCTACGCTGTACGAAGACTTTCTTTTTACGTACTTCAACGCTGATGCTTTTGCTGCCAGCAACGCGCAGGGTACTGGTGGTTTTACGCTGCAAAGTGATCTTGCGCGGTTCTTCCACTTTAGCCTTGTGGCCGCTTTTCAGGTGCGTCAACAGGGCTTGTTTTTCGTTATCGGTCACAACTTGCTCGGCGGCGGTGTGCGGCAGACCTGCCTCACGCATCTGCTGTAACAGGCGCTCTACCGGTGTGTCGACCGTTTTGGCCAGTTCTTTCACCGTGACTTGCGTCATGCACTTCTCTCCTCAGGCCGCATTTACTTACTCGAACCAATGGGCTCGGGCGGCCATGATCAACTTGCCGGCACGATCATCGTCAATGCCGTCGATGTCGAGCAGATCGTCAATAGACTGCTCGGCCAGGTGTTGGCGGGTAATTTCGGCGCGCAGCGCCAGTTCCATCGCCAAATCCTTGTCCATACCCTCAAGCGAGAGCAGGTCTTCGGCCGGATGGGCGTCTGCCAGCTTTTCCTCAGTAGCGATGGCTTTGGTCAACAAACGATCCTTGGCGCGAGCACGAAGCTCGTTGACGATGTCTTCGTCAAAGCCGTCGATGTTGAGCATTTCTTCCAACGGTACGTAGGCAATCTCTTCCAGGCTGGTGAAGCCTTCGTCCACCAGAACCTGCGCGAGCTCTTCGTCGACTTCCAACTCTTCGATGAAGTTACGCAGGATGTCGCCGGTTTCCGCTTGCTGCTTGGCCTGGATGTCCGATTCGGTCATCACGTTCAGGGTCCAGCCAGTCAACTGGCTTGCCAGACGCACGTTCTGGCCGCCGCGACCAATCGCTTGGGCCAGGTTGTCCGCACCGACAGCGATGTCCATGGCGTGGGCGTCTTCATCAACGATGATCGCTGCCACTTCGGCAGGCGACATGGCGTTGATGACGAACTGCGCCGGGTTATCGTCCCAGAGCACGATATCCACACGCTCGCCGCCCAACTCGCCGGAAACAGCCTGGACACGCGAACCACGCATGCCGATGCACGCGCCTTGCGGGTCAATGCGTTTGTCCTTGGAGCGAACTGCGATTTTTGCACGCGAACCAGGATCACGAGAGGCAGCCATCACCTCGATGAGACCTTCGGCAATTTCCGGTACTTCAATCCGGAACAGCTCGATCAGCATCTCTGGCGCAGTACGCGACAGGATCAACTGAGGACCACGGTTTTCAGTGCGGATCTCTTTGAGCAATGCACGGACGCGGACACCGACGCGGAAAGTTTCCCGGGAGATGATGTCTTCACGCGCCAGCAGCGCCTCGGCATTGTTACCCAAGTCGACGATGACATTGTCACGTGTAACTTTTTTAACAGTGCCGGAAATGATTTCGCCCAGACGCTCACGATAAGCGTCTACGACTTGAGCGCGCTCGGCTTCGCGTACTTTCTGCACAATGACTTGCTTGGCAGTCTGGGCAGCGATACGGCCGAACTCGATGGACTCGATCTTTTCTTCTACGACGTCGCCGACGTTGGCACCAGGGTGCGTCTCGGCAACCTTGCTCGGCCAGGTTTCGATGGCCGGATCATCAAGGTCTTCTTCTTCGACGACTGTCCAGCGACGGAACGTCTCGTAAGCGCCCGTGTGGCGATTGATTTCCACACGCAGGTCAACTTCGTCTTCAAAACGCTTTTTAGTGGCCGTGGCCAACGCGATTTCCAGCGCTTCAAAAATTACACCGGCCGGTACGCCTTTTTCATTGGATACCGACTCAACAACCAGCAGTACTTCTTTGCTCATCGTACGCCTCGCCTTTCGCAAGCCATTGGATCCGCGGGATCCGCGTCTCAGTCAAACGTGGGAATAATGTTGGCTTTGTCGATCAGATCGATCGGCAACAGGTATTCGTGATCATCCACTTGCACCACGACGTCCTGCTCCTCCACCCCGCGGAGAAGGCCTTGAAAGTTACGTCGACCGTCGAACGGCGAGCGCAGCTTTATCTTCACTTGTTCCCCGGCAAAGGCTGCAAACTGCTCAATCGTGAACAGCGGGCGTTCCATGCCAGGAGAAGAAACTTCGAGCGTATATTCGGAGCTGATCGGATCTTCTACGTCCAGAACACCGCTGATCTGACGGCTGACGATGGCACAATCGTCCACCAGCACGCCGCCCTCTTTATCGATATAAACGCGCAACATTGAGTGACGACCCTGGGCCGAAAACTCGATACCCCAGCATTCATAGCCAAGGGCCACGACCACCGGGGCCAGCAAGGCCTGCAACTGTTCTAGCTTGCTCGACACCTGAACCCCCTCGTGCATGCTGTGCAAATAAAAAATGGGCAAAGCGCCCATCTCATGAAAAACGCCGTTGAACAGCGGCGTAATAAAGTGTCCAGCTAACAAAAAGCCCCTGAAAAGGGGCTCCGCTAAAACTGGTTGCGGGGGCTGGATTTGAACCAACGACCTTCGGGTTATGAGCCCGACGAGCTACCAGACTGCTCCACCCCGCGACAAAGCTGGGGCGGAAGTATACGACCGATCCCGATTTGGGTCAATCCGACACATCCACCTACAAGAAAGCCCGCTACTGCGGGCTGACTTGTTAATTGGTACCGAGAAGGGGACTCGAACCCCTACACCCTATGGGCACAACCACCTCAAGGTTGCGTGTCTACCAATTCCACCACCTCGGCATTACAACTCTTTTTGCAGCCCCAATATCGACTGCGAATCCTGTGTTACTTCTGTTCTGGAGCGGCAGGAACATCAGCTGGAGCAGCGGCTGGTTTCTGTTGTCCTTCCAGGACCGGAACATCATCTGCTGCCGGCTTTTGTTTAACTTCCAACACCGCTGGATCTGGCAAACCTACTTGAGTCAGCTGATGAGCTTTCTCTTTAGCAAAGTAACCTAACCCCAAGCTGGTTATGAAGAAACAGGCGGCAAGTATAGCAGTAAACTTACTAAGAAAGGTAGAGGAACCTTGGCCTCCGAAGACAGTATTTGATGCACCTGCTCCGAACGACGCGCCAGCGTCCGCACCTTTACCCTGCTGCAGCAATACCAGAGCAACAACGCCCAGCGCACCCAGCAGATGAAGAACGACTACGACTGTTTCCAGCATTTTTTCAGTTTCCCGCGGCGCGAATGATCGCACCGAACTCATCTGCATTCAGGGAAGCGCCTCCAATGAGGCCCCCATCGATATCCGGCATGCTGAACAGCTCGACCGCATTGGCCGCCTTCACGCTGCCGCCATATAGAAGACGCACACCTTGCGCGACTTCAGAATTCTCTTTTGCCAACTGCGCACGAATGGCTGCGTGCACTTCCTGCGCCTGTTCAGGCGAGGCTGTCAGTCCGGTACCAATGGCCCAGACCGGCTCGTAAGCGATGACCGCATTCACGAAAGCATCGATGCCCAGCTCTTCGATGATGCTGTCGAGCTGTTGCCCGACAACTTCAAGCGTTTTGCCAGCCTGACGCTGCTCAAGTGTTTCACCGATGCATAGCACCGGGGTCAAGCCACTTGCCTGCGCAGCTGCAAACTTGCGGTTCAGGACTTCGTTGCTCTCGCCCATGATCTGGCGACGCTCCGAGTGCCCTACCAGCACCAGCTTGCAACCTGCATCCTGCAACTGAGTCGGTGAAATCTCACCGGTCAGTGCACCCTGACCCGCTTCGTGCGCGCAATTCTGCGCACCTACAGAAATCGAATGCTCTTCAAAGCACTCGACAACGAAGCTGACGTGCAGACTCGAAGGGAATACCGCAACGTCGACACTGTCAGGAATGGCCATATTAGCCAGACCTTCTACCAGCTCAGCGACGCTGGCGCAGGTACCGTGCATTTTCCAGTTACCAGCTACCATAGGGCGACGCATGCTGTACCTCGTCGGTCAAAGTGGGCGCAGATGTTACCCAACAGTTTCAACACTGGCAAGCCGTAATCAGGCGCAAACTTCAGCAACCAGTTTTGCCAGTTCATCGGCGTAGCCTGCAACCAGCGTTTCGTCCTCGCCTTCGACCATCACACGCACCAAAGGCTCTGTGCCGGACTTGCGCAGCAACACGCGCCCACGCCCACCCATGGCCGCTGTCACGCGCTCACAGGCTTCCTTGACCGCCGGGTGCTCGACTGGATCGACATTCCCACCCTCGAAGCGCACGTTGACCAATACCTGAGGGCATTTCCTCACGCCTTGGCGCGATTCTGCGAGGCTTTGCCCGGTGCGTTTGAGCGCCAGTAACACCTGCAGCGCGGCAATGATCGCATCGCCCGTAGTGGTGTGCTGAAAGCAGACGACGTGACCCGAGTTCTCGCCGCCCACCTGCCAGTTGCGCTCCAGCAGTTCAGCAATGACGTAACGGTCGCCGACATTGGCGCGCACGAATGGAATGTTCAGATCCGCAAGGGCCAGCTCAAGCCCCAGGTTGCTCATCAGCGTCCCGACCACGCCACCCTGCAAGCGACCGCGTTCATGCAGATCACGAGCGATGATGTACAGCAACTCGTCACCGTCAACGATCGCACCGGTGTGATCAACCATCAGCACGCGATCACCATCACCGTCGAAGCCGATACCCAAATCCGCTTTCTCGGCGACGACGGCCGCCTGCAGATTACCCATGTGGGTCGAGCCGCAATCGTCATTGATATTGAGGCCGTTCGGTGCAGCTGACAGAACGGTGACCTTCGCTCCCAACTCCCGAAACACGTTAGGCGCCACTTTATAGGTTGCCCCGTGTGCGCAGTCGACCACCAATTTCAGACCGGCGAAGTCAGTACTGGTCGGCACACTGCTTTTGCAGAATTCGATGTAACGGCCAGCCGCGTCGTTGATACGCGACACCTTGCCGAGCTTTTCTGACTCAGCCACGGTCATCGGCGTATCGAGCAACTCCTCGATCATCATCTCGATTTCGTCTGGCAGCTTGGTGCCCTGACCCGAGAAAAATTTGATGCCGTTATCGTGATGCGGGTTGTGCGAGGCGCTGATCACTATCCCTGCCTCGGCGTGGAACGTCCGGGTCAGATAGGCGATGGCAGGTGTGGGCATCGGGCCGAGCAACATCACATCTGCACCCGCGGCTGACAGTCCGGCCTCCAGGGCAGATTCGAACATATAACCCGAAATACGGGTGTCTTTGCCGACCAGAATCCGGCAAGCGCCCATTTTGCGGAACGCCATGCCAGCTGCCCAACCAAGCCGCAGCATGAAATCGGGAGTGATCGGAAATTGACCGACACGACCGCGAATGCCGTCGGTTCCGAAGTATTTTTTCTGGGTCATGGGGGCTCCAACCTTCTTATTTTGCCGATTCGACAGCGGCAATCATCCGCACCACGTCGACAGTTTCCGCAACATCGTGCACGCGTAAAATTCTTGCACCTTGAATCATGGCCATCGCAGCCAGAGCCAGTGCACCGTAGAGTCGCTGATCAACAGGCTTGTCGAGCACTTTGCCAATCATGCTCTTGCGTGACACACCCACCAGCAGAGGCCGCCCCAGCACATGCAGCGCCTCCATATGTTTGAACAGGCTCAGGTTATGATCGAGATTCTTCGCAAAACCGTAGCCTGGATCGAGAATGATCTTCTCTGCAGGAATACCCGCCGCGACACAGGCGTCCATTCGCTCGCCGAGAAAGCTGGTCACCTCACCGATGAGATCGTCGTAACGAGGATCGTCCTGCATGTCCGTCGGCTCGCCGCGCATGTGCATCAGGCACACGGGCAGCCCGGTCGCGAAAGCCGCCTCCAGCGCACCTTCTCGTCGCAGCGAGCGCACATCATTGATGAGCCCCGCGCCCAGCCGAGCCGTCTCAAGGATGACCGCGGGTGTCGAGGTGTCGACCGAGATGACCACATCAAGCTCACGACTGATGGCTTCGACGACCGGTGCAACACGATTCAGCTCTTCGTCGGCAGAAACCGCAGCAGCACCCGGACGCGTGGACTCGCCGCCGACGTCGATAAGTGTCGCACCTGCCGCCACCATAGCCTGTGCATGACGGAGGGCAAGGTCGCGCTGAGCGAACCGACCACCGTCAGAGAACGAATCAGGGGTGATATTGAGGATGCCCATGACGTGGGTCCGGGATAAATCAAGAACCCGGTTGCCGCAAGGCAACCGGGTCGGGTACAGCGCAGAAGTCATGTCAGGCCTTAGTGTTCAGCAGCTGGACCGCCGATCGGTGTTTCCGGACGCGGACCGACGGGTGCAGTTGGCGTCCCGGAAGTGCCGGTGCCCCCTGTCCAATCGCGCGGTTCGCGAGGCGTGCGACCCGCCATGATGTCATCGATCTGCTCAGCATCGATGGTTTCATACTTCATCAGCGCATCCGCCATCGCATCCAGCTTGTCGCGGTTGTCGGTGAGGATTTGCTTCGCAGTGCCGTAGCACTGGTCAATGATACTGCGCACTTCAGAGTCGATCATCTTCGCGGTTTCACCCGAAAGACTGGAGTTCTGACCGCCACCACCACGACCCAGATAACCGCCGTCGTCGTCTTCGGAGTACATCAATGGGCCCATTTTCTCGGACAGGCCCCATTTGGTAACCATGTTCCGGGCAATCTGGCTGGCGCGCATGATGTCGTTCGAAGCCCCCGTGGTGACGCCGTCAAAGCCCAGCGTCATCTCTTCCGCGATACGACCACCATAGAGCGAGCAGATCTGGCTGATCAACGCACGCTTGGACAGGCTGTAACGGTCCTCTTCAGGAAGGAACATCGTGACGCCCAATGCACGACCACGTGGAATGATTGACACTTTGTAGACCGGATCATGTTCAGGCACGACGCGACCGACGATGGCGTGCCCGGCTTCGTGATAAGCGGTGTTCTGCTTCTCCTTCTCGGACATGACCATCGACTTACGCTCAGCGCCCATCATGATCTTGTCTTTGGCCAGCTCGAACTCTTTCATCTCGACGATGCGCTTGCCCACGCGCGCCGCGAACAGCGAGGCTTCGTTGACGAGGTTGGCAAGGTCTGCACCGGAGAAGCCAGGCGTACCACGAGCAATGACGGCAGCATTGACGTCATCACCCATCGGCACCTTACGCATGTGCACTTTCAGAATCTGTTCACGACCGCGAATGTCTGGCAGACCAACCACGACCTGACGGTCGAAACGGCCCGGACGCAGCAGCGCAGGGTCGAGGACGTCAGGACGGTTAGTCGCCGCGATCACAATGATGCCGTCGTTCATTTCGAAGCCGTCCATCTCTACCAGCAACTGGTTGAGAGTCTGCTCACGCTCATCGTGACCGCCGCCCATGCCAGCGCCACGATGGCGACCGACGGCGTCGATTTCGTCGATAAAGATGATGCATGGCGCGTGCTTCTTGGCTTGTTCGAACATGTCGCGAACACGGCTTGCACCGACACCCACGAACATTTCAACGAAGTCAGAACCGGAAATGGTGAAGAACGGCACTTTCGCTTCGCCAGCAATCGCCTTGGCAAGCAGCGTTTTACCAGTACCCGGTGGACCCACCATCAGCACGCCGCGCGGAATACGACCGCCCAGGCGCTGGAATTTGCCCGGATCGCGCAGGAATTCAACCAGCTCGCCGACTTCTTCTTTTGCCTCATCGCAACCCGCGACGTCAGCCAGGGTGGTCTTGACCTGATCTTCGGAGAGCAGGCGCGCCTTGCTCTTGCCGAAGCTCATCGGCCCTCCCTTGCCCCCCGCGCCGCCTTGCATCTGACGCATGAAGAACATGAAGACAGCAATGATCACGAGAATCGGGAAGCTCGCGACAAGCAACTGAGTCCAGATGCTCTGCTGCTCAGGCTGCTTGCCTTCGATCACTACATTGTTGTCGACAAGGTCACCGATCAGGCCATTGTCCTGAATCGCCGGACGAATGGTCTTGAAGGTGTCGCCATCGCTGCGCTTGCCCGTGATGACGTAACCGTCAACGGCAACTTTCTCGACCTTGCCATCCTTCACTTGCTGGATGAACTCGGAGTAGTTGAGGGTCTGCGGCTCGTTCGGGCTGGAGAAGTTGTTCATCACGGTCACCAGGACCGCAGCGATGATCAACCACAGGATCAAATTCTTTGCCATATCGTTCAATTAGCTACCCTCTGAAGCAAGCTCCACGCAGGAGCGTGCCTCGCATGATATTCACCGGCCTAACTTACTACAGATCCTACAGGTGTGGCAGGCGGCGTCTGTAACCCTTTGTGAAACTTTGACTACAAGATGTTCGTTACGCTTCATGAATAAAGCCATTTGAAAAAAGCTATTGCCTTCACTCAAATTGGCTTGAGGCCTCATAACCGCCCTTGAAACCACGGCCCAGCAGGTACTGTTCACGAGACCGGTCACGGGACGACGAAGGTTTGCGCATCTGCACCTTGTCGAACATTTTCCGAACGTCCTTGTGGTAGGTATCAAAACCTTCGCCCTGGAAGATTTTGATCAAAAAATCGCCACCTGGACGCAGAACCCGACCCGCCAGGTCGAGCGCCAACTCACAAAGGAACATGGCGCGTGGCATATCCACAGCGCTCAATCCACTCATATTGGGGGCCATATCGGAAATCACAAGGTCTACTTCCGTATTACCGATCGCTTCGAGGATTTGTTTGAACACGGCATCCTCAGTGAAATCCCCTTGAATGAAGGTCACGTCAGGGATGCTGTCCATTTCCAGAATGTCGGACGCAATCAAACGACCTTGACCACCAATCAGACGACTGGTCACCTGAGACCAGCCCCCAGGCGCCGCGCCCAGATCGACCACGGTCATACCGGGACGGATCAGACGGTCCTTTTCCTGGATCTCCAAAAGCTTGTAACTCGCCCGCGAGCGGTAGCCATCTTTCTGCGCCTGCTTGACGAAAGGGTCGTTGAAATGCTCTCTCAGCCAGTTCTGGCTGCTCTTTGAACGCTGCGCCACGGGGCACCTCGATGATGAAAGGGTCGTGATTAACTGGGCGGAGCCACGGCCCCTCGGGTAAAATGCCCGCCAATTTTACAGAATCAGACGAAAAGGGTCAGATTATGCCGCTCAATAACGAGCAGAAGAAACAATACAAATCCATTGGACATGACCTGAAGCCGGTTCTGATGGTTGCCGGCAATGGCCTGAGCGAAGGCGTCCTGGCCGAGCTGGACCGCGCTTTGGTCGATCATGAACTGATCAAGGTTCAGATCAAGCTGGAAGACCGCGACGAGCGTCGCGCCGTGATCGAAGAACTGTGCAAGCAAGGTCGTGCTGAACTGGTACAGACCATCGGTAAAATGGCGCTGATCTACCGCAAGAACCCGCAGCCTAACAAACAGCTGTCCAACATTCACCGTTACAAGTAACGGCGAAACCCGTCAGGAGGCGCGACCTGCGCGCCTCTGAACGGCACCTGCCTCTGCCGCACGCCACTCGAGGAGAGCAGCATGCGAGCCACGAAGTCAGATGTGCTTGACCTCAACGATCTCGTACTCGATCACACCGCTCGGTGTTTTGATCGCAACGACATCGCCTTCTTCTTTGCCAATGATCGCCCGGGCAATCGGCGCACCGACTGAAATCTTGCCCAGTTTGATGTTGGCCTCGTCCTCACCCACGATCTGGTAAGTCACCTGCTCGTCAGTCTCAACGTTGGCAAGCTCAACGGTCGTGCCGAAAATGACCTTGCCAGTATGGGCGATCGTGCTGACATCGATGATCACGGCATTTTGCATGCGACCTTCGATGTCACGGATACGCGCCTCGACCATGCCTTGCTGCTCGCGAGCAGCATGGTATTCGGCGTTTTCTTTCAGGTCACCCAGCTCGCGAGCCGTGCCAATGTCCTGGCTAAGCTTCGGACGGACGACCTTGGTGAGGTGAGCGTGTTCGTCTTCCAGGGCCTTGGCGCCCTGGACGGTCATCGGATATTTAGTAATGCTCATGCCTTCAATCCTGCATGTAGATCCTGCAAGCGACGCACGGTCTTTTCAGGACCGAACTTCAGCGCTTCACAGATAGCCTCGCCCGCAGCAATGGTGGTGGTGCAGTAGATCTTGTGCTGCAAAGCGTTGCGACGGATGGAATAGGAGTCCGCGATCGACTGGCGACCCTCGGTGGTGTTGATGATCAAGGTGACTTCGTCGTTCTTGATCATGTCGACCACGTGAGGACGGCCCTCGGTCACTTTGTTGACGCGGCGCACTTTCAGGCCAGCAGCCTCGATCAGACGCGCAGTGCCAGCGGTTGCCACAACGTCGAAGCCCAGCTCGATCAGACTGCGAGCAACGCCAGCCACCAGAGGCTTGTCGTCGTCACGCACGCTGATGAACGCGGTACCGCCGGTCGGCAGCACTTCGCTGGCGCCCATTTGCGCTTTAGCGAACGCTTCGCCGAAGGTGTCGCCGACACCCATGACTTCACCCGTGGACTTCATCTCTGGCCCAAGGATCGGGTCAACGCCAGGGAATTTGGCGAATGGGAACACCGCCTCTTTCACACTGTAGAAGTTCGGAATGATCTCCTTGGTGAAGCCCAGTTCTTTCAGGGTTTTACCGGCCATGACGCGCGCAGCGATCATTGCCAGGGAAACACCGATGCACTTGGACACGAACGGCACGGTACGGGAAGCACGCGGGTTTACTTCGATGACGTAGATGTCTTCGCCCTGCAGCGCCAACTGAACGTTCATCAGGCCGATAACGCCCAGCTCCAGGGCCATTTTCTTGACCTGTTCACGCATCTCATCCTGGATGTGCGCAGGCAACGAGTACGGCGGCAGCGAGCACGCGGAGTCACCGGAGTGAACGCCGGCCTGTTCGATGTGCTGCATGATTGCGCCGATCACGACATCAGTGCCGTCGCAGACCGCATCCACGTCCATTTCGATGGCGCAGTTCAGGAAGTGGTCCAACAGCACCGGACTGTCGTTCGACACTTGAACCGCTTCACGCAGATAGCGCTTGAGTTCGTCTTCCTGGTAAACGATTTCCATCGCACGGCCACCCAGTACGTAGGACGGACGAACCACCAGTGGGTAACCGATCTTGGCGGCGGCACGAATCGCTTCGTCTTCGCTGCGCACAGTGGCGTTTGGCGGCTGACGCAGGTTCAGACGCTCAACCATCTGCTGGAAGCGCTCGCGGTCTTCCGCACGGTCAATGGCGTCAGGGCTGGTGCCGATGATCGGCACGCCCGCAGCTTCCAGAGCGCGGGCCAGTTTCAGCGGGGTTTGGCCGCCGTACTGGACGATCACACCTTTCGGCTTCTCGACGCGGACAATTTCCAGCACATCTTCCAGGGTCACTGGCTCGAAGTACAGGCGATCGGAGGTGTCGTAGTCGGTCGATACGGTTTCCGGGTTGCAGTTGACCATGATGGTCTCATACCCGTCATCGCGCAGGGCCAGTGCCGCGTGTACGCAGCAGTAGTCGAATTCGATCCCTTGGCCGATACGGTTTGGACCGCCGCCCAGGATCATGATCTTATCGCGCGTCGACGGGTTGGCTTCGCACTCTTCTTCGTACGTGGAGTACATGTACGCGGTGTCGGTCGCGAACTCGGCGGCGCAGGTGTCGACGCGCTTGTAGACGGGGTAGATCTCGAGCTTGTGACGATGAGCGCGCAGGCTCTTCTCGGTCACACCCAACAGCTTGGCCAGACGTGCGTCAGAGAAGCCTTTGCGCTTCAGACGGAACATTACGTCGCGATCGATGGCCGACATGCCCATGGTCTTGACCTTCTCTTCTTCCTTGATCAGATCTTCGATCTGCACCAGGAACCAAGGGTCGATCATGTTCATGCCGAAGATCTGCTCAACGGTCATGCCAGCGCGGAATGCGTCGGCGACGTACCAGATGCGCTCGGCGCCCGGAACGGTCAGTTCGCGCTTGAGGATGCTAGCGCTTTCGGGGTCGGTCAGGTCCAGCTTTGGATCGAGACCGCTGACGCCCACTTCCAGACCGCGCAGGGCTTTCTGCAGGGATTCCTGGAAGGTGCGGCCGATAGCCATGACTTCACCGACCGACTTCATCTGAGTGGTCAGGCGCGCATCAGCCTTGGAGAACTTCTCGAAGGCGAAGCGTGGCAGCTTGGTGACGACGTAGTCGATGGACGGCTCGAACGAAGCCGGGGTCTTGCCGCCGGTGATGTCGTTCTGCAGTTCGTCGAGGGTGTAACCCACGGCCAGCTTGGCGGCGACTTTAGCGATCGGGAAGCCTGTGGCTTTCGAGGCCAGAGCCGACGAGCGGGAAACCCGCGGGTTCATCTCGATCACGACCATGCGGCCAGTGTCCGGGCAGATACCGAACTGCACGTTGGAACCGCCGGTTTCAACGCCGATCTCGCGCAAGACTGCCAGCGAGGCGTTACGCAGGATCTGGTATTCCTTGTCGGTCAGGGTCTGCGCAGGCGCCACGGTGATCGAGTCACCGGTGTGCACGCCCATCGGGTCGAAGTTTTCGATGGAGCAAACGATGATGCAGTTGTCCTTTTTATCGCGGACAACTTCCATTTCATATTCTTTCCAGCCGATCAGGGATTCGTCGATCAGCAGCTCTTTGGTCGGGGACAGGTCCAGACCACGGGCGCAGATTTCTTCGAACTCTTCACGGTTGTACGCAATACCACCACCCGTGCCGCCCATGGTGAAGGACGGACGGATGATGCACGGGAAGCCGAGCTTTTCGAGGACCGCATTCGCCTCTTCCATCGTGTGGGCGATACCGGAACGCGGGCATTCAAGGCCGATGGCTTTCATGGCCTTGTCGAAACGCGAACGGTCTTCAGCCTTGTCGATGGTGTCAGCGTTGGCACCGATCATCTCTACGCCGAACTTCTCCAGAACGCCTTCGCGCTCCAGGTCCAGTGCGCAGTTCAGTGCGGTTTGGCCACCCATGGTCGGCAGCAGTGCATCCGGACGCTCTTTCTCGATGATCTTGGCAACGGTTGCCCATTTGATCGGCTCGATGTAGGTCGCGTCGGCCATGGACGGGTCAGTCATGATGGTGGCCGGGTTGGAGTTCACCAGGATGACGCGGTAACCCTCTTCGCGCAGGGCTTTACAGGCCTGGGCGCCGGAGTAGTCGAATTCACAAGCCTGGCCGATCACGATCGGGCCAGCGCCAAGAATCAGGATGCTTTTAATGTCTGTACGTTTTGGCATGGGTTGTCACTCGAATCCTGTGTCAGTCGGCAAGCCGTCTTGAACATTCTCAGGTGCCGGGCGGGCTGTCGGATTTGATCCGGCCCGCCGCAGTCACCTGCTCGCTATGGTCGACAGTCAGCCGCTTAGCGGCGCTTGGCCATGGCAGTGATGAAGCGATCAAACAGCGGCGCGACGTCGTTCGGGCCCGGGCTCGCTTCAGGGTGACCCTGGAAGCTGAACGCGTCCTTGTCGGTGCGCTCGATGCCTTGCAGTGTGCCGTCAAACAGCGACTTGTGAATCGCTCGGACGTTGCTCGGCAAGGTGGCTTCATCTACCGCAAAACCGTGGTTCTGGCTGGTGATCATAACGACGCCGGTGTCCAGGTCCTGAACCGGGTGGTTGGCACCGTGGTGGCCATGCCCCATCTTGACGGTCTTGGCGCCGGAGGCCAAGGCCAGCAACTGGTGGCCCAGGCAGATGCCGAACACCGGGACTTCGGTCTGCAGCACGTCCTTGATCGCCTGAATCGCATAATCGCAAGGCTCGGGGTCGCCGGGACCGTTGGACAGGAACACGCCATCCGGATTGAGCGCGAGGACTTCGCTGGCCGGGGTTTGCGCAGGCACCACGGTCACGCGGCAGCCGCGCTCGACCAGCATGCGCAGGATGTTGGTCTTGACGCCGTAGTCGTAGGCGACAACGTTGTAGGGCAAATCGGCTGCAGCGATCTCTGGATGGCTATCGGTCTTCAGGCTCCAGACGCTGGAGCGCCATTCGTAGCGTTCCTGGGTGCTGACGACCTTCGCCAGATCCATGCCCTTCAGGCCAGGGAAACCACGAGCCGCTGCGATGGCTGCTTCTTCGGAGATGTTGTCACCGGCCATGATGCAGCCGTTTTGAGCGCCTTTCTCACGCAGGATGCGGGTCAGGCGGCGGGTATCGATACCGGCGATGGCAACGACGTTGTTGGCCTTCAGATAGTCAGCCAGAGACATCTTGTTACGCCAGTTGCTCGCTACCAGTGGCAGGTCACGAATCACCAGGCCCGCCGACCACACGCGGTCGGATTCAGCGTCTTCCGGCGTAGTGCCGGTGTTGCCGATGTGAGGGTAGGTAAGGGTGACGATTTGCTGGGCATAGGAAGGATCGGTAAGGATTTCCTGATAGCCGGTCATTGCGGTGTTGAACACCACCTCACCAACGGTTTGACCGTCGGCTCCAATGGCTTCGCCGCGAAAAATGCTGCCATCAGCAAGGGCGAGTATGGCTGGCTTAGTCAAGAAGACCTCCCGTAATAAAGCCTGAAAGGGCGATCGCAGGTTGTAAAAAAGCGGAATGACGTTTGGACACGTCACCCCGCTTTTTTCATCGAATTATCTGCGCGCTTTTAGTGGACACACTAAAGCTGTAGCTTACAGAAAAAGTGTTTTTTAATCCACCGCTAAAACGCCTTAAAGGCTGGAGAATGCGACAGGACATCGCGCAGCGGTGTGAAACTGCGGGCAGGATACAGGGAAAAGCCCTTTCCTGCCCGCATTGATGCTGACATCGGCGCGACCGATCAGCGCAGGTCGAGCACGTCCTGCATGTCGTACAACCCCGGTGTTTTACCATCGAGCCAGAGCGCTGCACGCACGGCTCCCTTGGCGAACGTCATGCGACTGGAAGCCTTGTGCGTAATCTCCAGTCGTTCACCTTCGGTTGCAAACAGCACGGTGTGATCTCCGACCACATCACCGCCACGCACCGTCGCGAAACCAATGGTCTCGCGCTCACGAACGCCGGTGTGACCTTCGCGACCATAGACGGCGACCCTGTTCAGATCACGCCCCAGCGCATTGGCAATCACCTCACCCATGCTGACCGCCGTACCCGAAGGCGCATCGACCTTGTTGCGGTGATGCGCTTCGATGATTTCAATGTCGGCGTCGTCACCCATCACCCGCGCAGCCAGGTCGAGCAGTTTGAACGACAGGTTTACACCAACACTGAAATTGGAGGCGAAGACGATCGGAATCTCTTGGCTCGCCTCGCTCAGCACGTGTTTCTGCTCAGCGTTCAATCCCGTGGTGCCGATTACCATGGCCTTGCCAGCCTTGCGACAAAACGCCAGGTTTTTCAGCATGACGTCTGGCAGCGTGAAGTCGATCAGGACGTCAAACTCGTCCGCGACCTGCTCCAGATTGCCCGTCAATTGCACGCCGATTCGGCCCAGCGAAGCCAGCTCTCCCGCATCGGCACCAATCATGGTGCTGCCCGGACGAACGATGGCCGCCGTCAGCCCAGTGAGCGGTGCGCGCTCTTGAACGGCCTCGACCAGATGCCTGCCCATGCGCCCGGCAGCGCCCATCACAGCAATACGTCGCATGCCCTGCTCCTTAGAGATCGCCGAAGAAACGCTTCACGCCTTCGAACCAGCCACTGGCTTTCGGTGAGTGAGAGCTGTCACCTTCCAGCGACGCACGGAACTCTTCGAGCAGTTCACGCTGACGACGACCCAGGTTGACCGGGGTTTCCACCGCAACGCGGCACATCAAATCGCCCGCACCACCGCCACGCACCGGCGCGACGCCTTTGCCACGCAGACGGAATTGCTTGCCGGTCTGGGTGCCTTCCGGAATCTTCAATTTGACGCGACCGTCCAGCGTCGGCACTTCCAGCTCGCCGCCCAATGCTGCGTCGGTGAAGCTGATCGGCACTTCGCAATACAGGTGCTTGCCATCGCGCTGGAAAATCGCGTGCTCGCGCACGTTGATCACAACGTAGAGGTCACCCGTAGGCCCACCCTGAACACCCGCCTCGCCTTCGCCCGACAGACGAATACGGTCGCCAGTATCGACGCCTGCTGGCACCTTGACCGACAGCGTCTTGTACTCTTCGACACGGCCTTCGCCGTGACAGGAGTCGCAAGGGTCGGAAATGATCTTGCCGTTGCCGTGGCAACGCGGGCAGGTCTGCTGAACAGAGAAGAAGCCCTGCTGCATACGCACCTGGCCGATGCCGCCGCAAGTTGGGCACGTGACAGGCGAGGAGCCTTTCTTCGCGCCGCTGCCATCACACGGTTTGCAATTGACCAAAGTCGGCACACGAATGCTGACGGTGGTGCCACGCACGGCTTCTTCGAGATTCAGTTCGAGGGTGTAACGCAGGTCACTGCCACGCTGGGCACCGCCACGGCCACCGCCCGCACGACCGCCACCGAAGAAGTCGCTGAACACATCGCCGAAAATGTCGGAGAAGTTCGCGCCGCCGCCGCCGAAACCGCCGCCACCCATGCCCTGATCGACACCGGCATGACCGTACTGGTCATAGGCCGCGCGCTTGCTGGCATCGGACAGCACTTCGTAAGCCTCGTTGGCTTCCTTGAAAGAATCTTCCGAGGCCTTGTCGCCCGGATTGCGGTCAGGGTGATATTTCATCGCGAGACGACGGTACGCCTTTTTCAGGTCCGCCTCGCTGGAGCCGCGCTCCACCCCCAATACTTCGTAATAGTCACGCTTTGACATAAGTTTTCTGCACTCTTGAGGACGTCCGACATAACCCTCCTGAGTTTGCCGAACTCGTTGAGCCCCTTTCAGGCCCGGACCCAACTCACGTCAATTCAACGATCCTGGTCTTGGTTCAACGGCCTTCGATCGACCGAGTAAAGCGGCAGAACAAGCCGGTTTGCAGGAGCATCCGGCTTTGCCACGGGGCCCGCGAATCGAAGTGCGCGAGCCCTGAAATTTTGGGTGTTCCAGACACGCCAACGCGGGAGCAAGCTCCCGCGCGGCGACATCCTACCAGCGACCACTCAAGAGCGGTCAACCGATGATCAAGTGAGCTGACGTCTTTTTATGACGGCTCACCTCAATCATCACTTCTGGTCTTTGACTTCTTCGAACTCGGCATCGACCACGTCGTCAGCCTTGTGCTCTTCCTGGGCCGCCTGCGCGCCAGCTTCCGGCTTTTCAGCCTGCTCGGCGTACATTTTCTGGGCCACTGGAGCAGAGACTTTCGACAGCTCTTCGACCTTGGCGTCGATGGCAGCCTTGTCGTCGCCTTTGACAGCAGCTTCCAGGGCAACCACAGCAGCTTCGATCGCGGTCTTCTCTTCTTCAGTGACCTTGTCACCGGCGTCAGCGACCATCTTGCGAGTCGAGTGAACCAGTGCATCACCCTGGTTGCGGGCCGCAGCCAGCTCTTCGAACTTCTTGTCCGCTTCCGAGTTCGCTTCAGCGTCGCGGATCATCTGCTGGATTTCTTCATCCGACAGACCCGAGTTGGCCTTGATCACGATCGACTGAGTCTTGCCAGTGGCCTTGTCTTTCGCGCCGACATGCAGGATGCCGTTGGCGTCGATGTCGAAGGTCACTTCGATCTGAGGCACGCCACGTGGCGCTGGTGGAATCTCGGCCAGGTCGAACTTGCCCAGGGACTTGTTCGAAGCAGCCTGCTTGCGCTCACCTTGCAGCACGTGAATGGTCACGGCGCTCTGGTTGTCGTCGGCAGTCGAGAACACTTGCGATTTCTTGGTAGGAATCGTGGTGTTTTTCTCGATCAGCGCAGTCATCACGCCGCCCATGGTTTCGATACCCAGGGTCAGCGGGCTGACGTCCAGCAGCAGAACGTCTTTCACGTCGCCGGCCAGTACCGCACCTTGAATCGCAGCACCCATGGCAACGGCTTCGTCAGGGTTGACGTCCTTACGGGCTTCTTTACCGAAGAACTCGGTCACTTTCTGCTGAACCAGCGGCATACGGGTCTGACCGCCGACCAGGATCACGTCGTTGATCGCACCGATGTCGATACCGGAGTCTTTCAACGCGATGCGGCAAGGCTCGATGGTGCGGGCAACCAGGTCTTCAACCAGCGATTCCAGCTTGGCGCGGGAGATCTTCACGTTCAGGTGCTTCGGACCTGTCGCGTCTGCAGTGATGTACGGCAGGTTGACGTCGGTGGACTGGCTGGAAGACAGCTCGATCTTGGCCTTCTCGGCAGCTTCTTTCAGACGCTGCATCGCCAGCGGATCACCTTTGAGGTTCATGCCGCTTTCTTTCTTGAATTCGTCAACGAGGTAGTCGATCAGACGAATGTCGAAGTCCTCACCACCCAGGAAGGTGTCGCCGTTGGTGGCCAACACTTCAAACTGGTGCTCGCCGTCGACTTCAGCGATCTCGATGACCGACACGTCGAAGGTACCGCCACCCAGGTCATAAACGATGACAGTGTGGTCGCCCTTGGCTTTGTCCATACCGTACGCCAGAGCAGCGGCGGTCGGTTCGTTGATGATGCGTTTTACGTCCAGGCCCGCGATGCGGCCGGCGTCTTTGGTCGCCTGGCGCTGGCTGTCGTTGAAGTAGGCCGGAACGGTGATGACCGCTTCGGTGACGGACTCGCCCAGGTAGTCTTCAGCGGTCTTTTTCATCTTCTTCAGGATTTCAGCGGAAATCTGAGGAGGCGACATCTTCTTGTCGTTGACCGAAACCCACGCGTCGCCGTTGTCAGCCTTGGCGATCTTGTAGGGAACCATGCCGATGTCTTTCTGAACGACTTCTTCGTCGAACTTGCGACCGATCAAACGCTTTACCGCGTACAGGGTGTTGTGCGGGTTGGTGACCGCCTGACGCTTGGCCGACTGGCCAACCAACGTTTCGCCGTCGTTGGCGTACGCGATGATCGAAGGGGTGGTGCGCGCGCCTTCAGCGTTTTCGATAACCTTGGCGACGCCGTTTTCCAGAACCGAGACGCAGGAGTTGGTGGTCCCCAGGTCGATGCCGATAATCTTGCCCATGTTTGACTCTCCCGAAACTTGAATTTGGTTGCCGCAACTGCGTTTACAAATTGCGGTAATTCTTTAAACCATGGCCCTTAGATGGGGCCCACTCAGCTGATTTCAAGCCTGCTCGTCAATTGACGGTGCAACAGGCGACGGCGCTTTGCTGACCACGACCATGGCCGGGCGCAGCAGGCGACCGTTGAGCTGATAACCTTTCTGAAACACTTTGAGCACGCTGTTCGGCTCGACGTCCGCGCTTTCCTGCATCGCCATCGCCTGATGATGCTCGGCGTTGAACGGCTGGCCGTGCGGATCGATGGCTTCCAGCTGGTAGCGCTTGAGGGTGTCGCCGAACATTTTCAGCGTCAGCTCGATGCCTTCACGCATTGGACGAATGTTTTCGTCGTCCGGGTTGGACAGGTCCAGGCCACGCTCCAGGCTGTCGACGATCGGCAGCAAATCGGTGGCGAATTTCTCCAGCGCGAATTTGTGGGCTTTCTCGACGTCTTGCTCTGCACGACGGCGGACGTTTTGCAGATCCGCAGCGACACGCAGAGACTGGTCCTTCGCCGTGGCCAGTTGCTCTTCCAGCACTTGCACGCGGGTTGCCAAATCTTCGCCGGAGTGCGCTGCGTCGGCAGCTTGATCCTGAGCCTGCATATCCGGGTTCTGTTCGTCAGCCATAGTTCTCTCCTCCAATAACGGCCGTGAGCCTAACTCACGCTTCTGCCCGGCTATATGGGGCCAGAATTTTCGGCTTCAAGGGCTTTGAGCGAAGGAGAAGGTGAATAACCCTACAAATCTTCCGACATGACTCGCATCGCGTTTCAACCTGCCAAATCAGAGCATCGGTGCTAAAAATTCGGGAGGACCTGCGAAATCGAGCTAAGACCGGGCATTGTCAGCCCAAAGCAAAACACTGTATAAATAACCAGACAAATCGCTTGGGAGCCGCCCTAATGTTGGTGCACCTGTCCATACATAACTACGCCATCGTGGAACACCTCGACCTCGAACTGGATCGCGGCATGAGCGTGATCACCGGGGAAACCGGTGCCGGCAAGTCGATCATGCTCGACGCACTGGGCCTGACGCTCGGGGATCGTGCCGACAGCGGCGTAGTAAGACCGGGCGCTGATAAGGCCGACATTTTGGCCACGTTCGACGTTTCCGATATTCCGGAAGCCCGCGTCTGGCTGTCCGAGCGTGATCTGGAAACCGATGGGCCGTGTATTTTGCGCCGGGTCATCACCGCTGAAGGCCGCTCACGCTCTTATATAAACGGCACGCCCTGCCCTCAAGGCGACCTCAAGGCGTTGGGCGAATTGCTCATCGATATTCACAGCCAGCATGAACATCAATCGCTGCTGAAAACTGATACGCATCGTCGGCTGCTGGACGAATACGCGGGCGCTACCGATTTGGCGCGGCAGGTTCAGCTTGCGGCACAGCGTTGGCGCCAAACACGTCAAGAGCTCGAACGCCTTGCCAATTCCGGCGATGAACAGCGCGCCAAGCACCAGCTACTGAGTTATCAGCTCGAAGAGCTTGAAGGCTTGAGCCTGGGCGAGAATGAGCTGGAACAACTGGAACAGGAACACACGACCCTGACCAACGCCGAAAGCTTGCTGGGGATTTGTCGTCAGGTGGTCGAGCTGTGCAGCGAAAGCGATTCGGGCAACGCACTGAATGCCCTGACCGCCAGCCTGAATCGATTGACCAGCGTGAACAACTCCCCTGATGCGCTGAACGAGGCGACCAACCTGCTCTCCAGCGCGCAGATTCAGGTCGAAGAAGCGGTAGGCGAAATCAATCGTTTCCTTGATCGTTTCGAAGCCGATCCGGCACGCCTGCAACAAATTGAAGAACGTCTGGACACGATCTACACGCTGGCCAGGAAACACCGCGTGCAACCCACCGAGGTGCCTGCGCTGCATCAAAAGCTGCTGGATGAGATCGAAACGCTTAACGCCAATGACGAGGCAATTGAGCGACTCGAACATGAACTGGGTTCTTACGCACGTCATTACCAAGAGAAAGCGCGCGAGCTGAGCGACCTGCGTCATCGCGCAGCGCCTGAACTCGCCCATGCGGTCGAGCATGAGATTCAACGACTGGGCATGCCGGGTGGCCGCTTCAATATCGAGCTGAAAACCAACGCCGATAAAGAGCTGTCACCTAACGGTCTGGAGCAAGTGGAATTGCTGGTCAGCGCCAACCCCGGCCAGCCCCTCAAGGCGTTGGCGAAGGTCGCGTCGGGTGGCGAGCTGTCGCGGATCAGCCTGGCGATTCAGGTCATCACGGCTCAAACCTCAAGGGTGCCGACGCTGGTGTTCGACGAAGTCGATGTGGGTATCGGTGGCCCTACGGCTGAGATTGTCGGGCAACTGCTGCGTCGGCTGGGTGAGCGCGGGCAGGTCATGACCGTGACGCACTTGCCGCAAGTGGCGGCGCAGGGGCATCAGCACTTGTTTGTGCACAAGGTTCGCGATGAAGCGGTCACGCGCACGGCGGTTTCCAAACTCAGCAAGAACGAGCGGGTGGAAGAAGTCGCGAGGATGCTGGGCGGGATCGACCTGACGAAAGAGTCGTTGGCCCATGCGAAGAAAATGGTGGTCGCGTCGAAGTCTTGATATAGACGGCACGATTTCCTGCCGGTGAGGCGCCTCTGTTGGCAATGCAATCCCTGTGGGAGCGAATTCATTCACTCCCACAGGGGACCAGCATGAAGCCGTGCTTACTATCTGCTTCGATCCCCGAAAACAACAAAGGCGACCCTAAGGTCGCCTTTGTCTTTGTATCCGAAAAAAACTTACGCTTTTTTCTTGCGTACGTAGAGCACCAGATTGTGATCCACCAGCTCGAAGCCGTGTTTGACCACAATGGCTTTTTGCAGCTTCTCGATTTCTTCGTCGAAGAACTCGATCACCTCGCCGGATTCCACATTGACCATATGGTCGTGGTGGCCTCCGTCGGCCAGTTCGAACACGGCGTGACCGCCGTCGAAGTTGTGGCGAACCACCAATCCGGCTGCTTCGAACTGAGTCAAAACACGGTAAACCGTCGCCAGACCGACGTCTTCGTTGGCCTCCATCAGTGCCTTGTAGACGTCCTCCGCGCTCATGTGGCGCTGCTCTGCAGAATCGAGCATTTGAAGGATCTTGACCCGTGGCAGAGTCACTTTAAGTCCAGCTTTGCGTAGTTCGCTATTTTCAACCATGGTCAGCTTTCTCGCAGACGCTGCTTCGCAGCTTCTCTTAATGCAGGTATGATCGGGGTTTACGTTGTCCCAGCCAAGATAGTGGAAGTCGCCCACCGATGCAAAACACCAAGCTCTTGCTAACCAGTTTCACCTTCGTGGGACTGCTCGCACTCGCCGGTTGTTCATTCCCCGGGGTTTATAAAATCGACATCCAACAGGGCAATGTCGTCACGCAAGACATGATAGACCAGTTGCGCCCCGGAATGACCCGACGGCAAGTACGGTTTATCATGGGCAACCCCTTGCTGACCGACACCTTCCACCCTGATCGCTGGGACTATCTGTACAGCTTGCAGCCCGGTGGCGGCGAACGCCAACAGGAACGCATCAGCCTGATCTTCAACGGTAACGATCAACTGGCGAGCCTTTCCGGCGACTTCAAGCCAGGCGTGTCTCGCGACGAAGCGATCCTCGGAAAGCCGAGCGACACCAACGTCACCCCCGAAAACACGGGCGATCAGCCGAAGAAAGAAGAGCCGCCGAAGCCTGGCTCCCTGCTGGAACAGATCCAGAACGACGTCGACAAGGTCGAGACCGTTCCCGTCCCGACTCAGGAACCGCTGGACACCAATCCACGCTGATCCTCACCGCCGGACTCAAAACGGCGGTACAAAAAAGCCCGGCAATGCCGGGCTTTTTTACGTCTGACGAATCGGGGCGATGCAAAACTTAAATCGATTTCTGCTCTTTTTTCGCCTTCGCTGCCTTCTCGGCACGTAAACGACGCACCTCTTTTGGGTCAGCGAGCAAAGGACGGTAGATCTCGACCCGATCACCCTCCTCCAGCTGTCGCGCTTGAGGATCGCTGACCACCTTGCCGAAAAGGCCCATCGGGCAGTGGGTCACGTCCAGCCCGACGAACTGCTCGGCAATCCCCGACGCCTCGACCGCTCCAAACACTGTCGTCCCCGCAGGCACCTCAAGCGCGATCAACGCCTGACGTTCGGCAGTGGCATACACCACTTCGACGCGAATCATTGGCTCAGCCATACAACTCTTTGGCGCGCTGGCAAAACGCATCGACCAGCGTGTTCGCCGCCTGATTGAACAGAGGGCCAAGCGTCGCGCGCACGATGGAACCGGAGTAATCGAAGGACAGGTCGAGGCTGATCTTGCAGGCCTTCTCATTGAGGGCCTTGAAGGTCCAGACGCCATGCAATTGACTGAACGGCCCTTCTTCAAGGTTCATCTCGATGCCCTGCCCCGGCGTCAACGTATTGCGCGTCACGAAATGCTGGCTCAAGCCACCCTTGGCGACTTCAACCCGCGCGCGCATGGCCGTATCGCTCTGCTCAAGCACCGTGGCACCGGAACACCACGGCAGGAATTCTGAGTAGCGGGCCACGTCGTTGACCAGGTCGTACAGCGCCTGTGCGGGATAGGGCAACAGGGCCGAACGTTGAATATGCGTAGTCATGTCAGCGTCATTTCCAAAGCTGAGCGGCAAACACAATCAGAATGCCGATCGGCGCTACATAGCGCATCAAAAAGAACGTCAGAGCGAACAAGACCGGACTGCGCACGGACAATTCATCGCGCACGGCCTCACGGCCCATCACCCAACCTGCGAAGATCACAAAGCACAAACCACCCAGCGGCAGCATGATTCGCGACGTGAAGAAATCGATCACGCCGAAGAAGTCCAAGCCCGCCGTCGCACCCCACTGGTAGAGATGAAACGCGCCGCCTTCGTTCACGAAAAATTTGGCCTGCTTCCAGATGTTGAACGAGAACACCGTGCCCAGTCCCACGAACCAGCAGATGAACGACAACCAGAACGTGACCCAGCCACGGCGCACTTTAGTGCGCTCCACGAGGTACGCCACCATCGGTTCCAGCAGCGAAATCGCCGAACTCCAGGCCGCCACCGCGACGAGGATAAAGAACACCACACCCATCACGGTGCCGAACGCTACGTTACCAAACGCGTAAGGCAAGGTGACGAACATCAAGCCTGGGCCCTCGCTCGGGTTCAGGCCCGCCGCGAAAACAATTGGAAACAAAGCAAGACCCGCCAGCAACGAGACGAAGGTGTCCAGAAGCGCCACGCCTACGACCGTCGCGCTGATCGAGGCTTCCTTGGTCATGTAGGCGCCGTAAATCATGATCGAACCGACGCCCACGCTCAGCGAGAAAAATGCGTGCCCCATCGCTGGCAGCAAGCCTTCCATGATCTGCTCAGGCTTGAAGTCGAACATGAAATGCACGCCTTCCATGAAATGCCCGGTGGTCAGGCTGTAGCCCAGCAGGATCACCATCAGCACGAACAGCAGCGGCATGAGGATGCGCAGACTGCGCTCAAGCCCCGCATTCACGCCCTTCGCGATAGTGATCGCGGACAGGACCATGAACAGCGTGTGCCACGCCACCATGCGCCACGGATCGGCGATCAGCTCACCGAAAAATGCGCCAACGCCATCGGGCGTCACCGACTGAAAATCGCCCTTGCCCACATCGACGATGTACTCCAGCGACCAGCCGCCCACCACACTGTAAAAAGAAAGAATCAGTAGCGCGGTGATCATCCCGGCGAACGCGCCCCAGGACCATTTACCCGAGTGGCCCGACTCCCGCGCCAGCACCTTCAAGGCGTTGGCGGGGCTTTGGCGGGCGCGGCGACCGATCAGGGTCTCGGCCATCATCACCGGAATGCCGATCAGCGCAATGCACGCCAGGAACACCAGCACGAAAGCACCGCCGCCGTAGACGCCGACCATGTAGGGGAATTTCCATATACTGCCCAAACCCACGGCAGAGCCGGTTGCGGCCAGGATAAATACCCAGCGACTCGCCCAGCTACCATGGACTGAAACCTTGTCCGTCGACATCGTTGACACGTCCCGCACCCAAAAAAGATCGCGCATTGTCCGGGATTCACTCAACGCGCTCAAGCACGCAGCATCCCCATAGCCGAGAGCACCGTTGATCCCTATAATGCGTCGCCTATGGCCAAGCTCAAGAAACACCCCACAGGGACCATCGCGCAGAACAAGAAGGCGCGACACGATTACTTCATCGAACACAAGTTCGAGGCCGGTCTGGTCCTGGCCGGTTGGGAAGTAAAAAGCCTGCGTGCCACCAAGGTGCAGCTGGTAGACAGTTACGTGCTGCTCAAGGACGGTGAGGCATGGCTGATGGGCTGCCATATCACACCGCTGACGACTGCAAGCACCCACGTCATCGCTGACCCGACACGCACCCGTAAACTGCTGCTCAACAAGCGCGAGCTGGAACGGCTCAATGCCTCCGTCGCGCAAAAAGGCTACACCGCTGTCGCCCTCTCGATTTACTGGAAGGCGCACTTGATCAAGTGCGAAATTGCCTTGGGTAAAGGTAAGAAGGAATACGACAAGCGCGACACCGAGCGTGAACGCGACTCCAATCGCGAGCTGCAACGCGCGGTGCGGAACAAGGGCAAGGAAGAGTGAGTCTTTCCGGGTGACCCACACAGCCCGGCTGACGTACACGCACCACCTGTAGGAGCGAATTCATTCGCGATTCTTCGGTACAGCGACACACATCTGTCGCCTGTGCGGCGGTCTCGCGAATAAATTCGCTCCTACAGTGTTATCCGGCGCCTCAAATCCCGTTCCGCCGCTCAGCCCGCGCCGTGCGCTGCACCTGCTGACGCACCTCTTCCAGCACTTCCTGCACGTACAGCAAATGACGGCTCGACACCTCGCGGGCATCGTCCGCTCGACCTTCGATGATCGCCAGGTACAACTCGCGGTGCTGGGTGATCAGCATGTCGCGGGTTTCGGTGCGTTGCTTGTACATCCCGCCGATGTTGGTCACGACGTTACGCTTGAGCAGGTCGAACAACCCGCGAATGGTGTGCAGCAGAACGGCGTTGTGACTGGCCTCGGCGATAGCCAAATGAAAATTCGCATCCGCCGCGCCTTCTTCCGCACGGCTGACTTCATCGACCCGGCTGTAGCAATCCTGCAGAGCATCGAATGCCTCGCGCAGACGCGTGCGATCAACATCCGTTGCCCGAACGGCCGCGTAATAGGCGCAAGACGCCTCCAGCGTGTGCCGAAACTCCAGCAAATCACGCTGCGCATCGGTGCTGCTTTCCAGCAGATGGAGCAGAGGGTCGCTGAACGTTGAGCCCAGACTCTCGACGACGTAATTGCCCCCGCCCTGTCGGCTGACCAGCAACCCTTTGGCGGTGAGCTTCTGAATGGCCTCGCGTAGCGACGGGCGAGACACGCCGAACTGCTCGGCCAGCGCTCGCTCGGCAGGCAAGCGTCCACCGGCCTTGAGCGTGCCTTCGAGAATCATTCGTTCGAGTTGCTCGACAATATCGTCAGACAATCGGCGCTGACGCACCTGATCAAAACCCATACCGCTCACTCCACCTTCCAACAGCCCCCGTCCGACGTGCCAGCGGGGGCGCACATTCTCGCCGATTGCAGTCAGACATTCACCCGGCAGATGTCGGAGAAATAACCGTTTCAGGAAAAAACCGGGATAGCTGCTACAAAAGTTCTACGGCCACAAATTGACACATCAATGCCAAGGCTTTTAACCTAGCGCCAAGACATTGTAAATTGGTATTACCAATTTACAATGCCGACGCATCGGACTGATCTTCGATACGTCGCAAGCCGTTCTGGCGGAGAAGGGCTTGAGCTGGTGAGCTGTGCGATTCGTTCGTCAGCACCGGCAGGACGACAGTCGTCGCTTGCAGGAGCCGCGCACGTGAGACATGGACACCGGGCCTAATCAAAAAACAACTAGGGGCCTCACACATGCAAACCTGGCAACAGCTCTACACACCACTCGGCAGCCTGGGCTTGTCGGCGCTGGTTGCAGTCATTCCGATTGCATTCTTCTTTCTGGCACTGGCCGTCTTCCGGCTCAAAGGGCATATCGCGGGCACCATCACCCTGTTGCTGGCTGTGCTGATTGCGATTTTCGGCTTCCAGATGCCCGCAGACATGGCCATCGCTTCGGCGGTCTACGGCTTTCTGTACGGCCTGTGGCCCATCGCATGGATCATCATCGCGGCGGTATTCCTCTACAAACTCACCGTTAAAAGCGGCCAGTTCGAAATCATTCGCAGCTCGGTCATGTCGATCACCGACGACCAGCGCTTGCAGGTCTTGCTCATCGGTTTCTGCTTTGGCGCCTTTCTGGAAGGTGCCGCAGGTTTCGGTGCACCTGTAGCGATCACCGCTGCCTTGCTCGTCGGCCTGGGCCTGAACCCGCTGTATGCAGCGGGCCTTTGCCTGATCGCCAACACGGCGCCCGTGGCCTTCGGCGCGTTGGGTATTCCGATCATCGTAGCGGGCCAAGTCTCGGGCATTGACGCGTTCAAGATCGGCGCCATGGCAGGCCGTCAATTGCCGTTGCTGTCGGTGTTCGTACCGTTCTGGTTGATGTTCATGATGGACGGCGTCAAAGGCGTGAAGGAAACCTGGCCAGCAGCACTGGTGGCAGGCGGCAGCTTCGCGGTCACTCAGTACCTGACGTCCAACTTCATCGGCCCTGAACTGCCGGACATCACCTCGGCGCTGGTCAGCCTGGTCGCCCTGACGTTCTTCCTCAAAATCTGGCAACCGGCCCACGCCAGCGACGCGCAAGTCGCCAGCACAAGCGGCGGCGCAGCAGTGATGAGCGGCGGCCCCGGCGGTTTTGGTCAGCCACGTACGACCCGCAAATCCCCTTACTCTGCGGGCACGATCTTCAAGGCGTGGTCTCCGTTCCTGATCCTGACCGTGGTCGTGACGATCTGGACACTGAAACCCTTCAAGGCACTCTTCGCCGCTGGCGGCGCGCTGCAAGCGTTGACCATGAACTTCCCGGTGCCACACCTGGACCAACTGGTCATGAAGATGGCGCCTATTGTCGCCAACCCGACCGCCATGCCCGCTGTGTACAAGTTCGATCTGCTGGCGGCATCCGGCAGCGCGATTCTGATTTCCGCGATTCTGGCGATGATCGTCCTGCGCATCGGCGTTCAAACTGGTCTGACCACTTTTAAAGAAACGCTGATCGAACTGCGCTGGGCCATCGTCTCCATCGGCATGGTGCTGGCGTTCGCCTTCGTCATGAACTACTCCGGCATGTCGACGACCCTGGCGCTGGTGTTGGCCGCCACAGGCTCCGCGTTCCCGTTCTTCTCGCCGTTCCTCGGCTGGTTGGGCGTGTTCCTGACCGGCTCCGACACCTCGTCCAACGCACTGTTTGGCTCACTGCAAGCCACCACCGCGCACCAGGTTGGCGTGAGTGACGTGCTGATGGTGGCCGCGAACTCCAGCGGTGGCGTGACCGGGAAGATGATTTCCCCGCAATCCATCGCCGTGGCGTGTGCGGCAACCGGCCTGGTGGGCAAGGAATCGGATCTGTTCCGTTTCACCCTCAAGCACAGCCTGTTCTTCGCTGCCATCGTCGGCTGCATCACGTACGCTCAGGCTTACTGGTTCACAGGCATGCTCGTTCATTAACGAAGAAAGCGCCGGGCGTGGAGGCTCACGCCCGGTTGCAGTTCCGCTCACTCAACGTTGCGAGACACCATGATCATTTCTGCCGCTACTGATTATCGCGCCGCTGCCCAGCGCAAGCTGCCGCCCTTCCTGTTTCACTACGCCGACGGTGGGGCCTACGCCGAACACACTCTGCGGCACAACGTTTCGGACCTCGCAAGCATCGCACTGCGTCAGCGCGTGCTGAAAAACATGTCCGAACTGAGCCTGCAAACCACGCTGTTCAACGAAACCCTGAGCATGCCAGTGGTGCTGGCACCGATCGGCCTCTGCGGCATGTATGCCCGTCGCGGCGAGGTCCAGGCCGCACGTGCCGCTGCCGCCAAAGGCATCCCGTTTACGATGTCCACTGTGTCACTGTGCCCGATCGAAGAGGTCGCCCCGGCCATCGACCGCCCCATGTGGTTTCAGCTGTATGTGTTGAAAGACCGGGGCTTCATGCGCAACGCGCTTGAGCGCGCCAAGGCCGCCGGGGTCAAGACGCTGGTGTTCACGGTGGACATGCCCGTCCCTGGCGCCCGCTACCGCGACCTGCATTCCGGCATGAGCGGCAAGAGCGGCCCGATCCGCCGCGTGCTGCAAGCCATGACTCACCCGCAATGGGCGTGGGACGTTGGCGTCAACGGCCGCCCTCACGACTTGGGCAACGTTTCAGCCTATCGCGGCAACCCCACCGGCCTCACCGACTACATCGCCTGGCTGGGCAATAACTTCGACCCGTCCATTTCGTGGAAAGACCTGGAATGGATTCGCGAATTCTGGGACGGCCCGATGATCATCAAAGGCATTCTCGACCCCGAAGACGCGCGCGACGCCGTGAAATTCGGCGCTGACGGCATCGTCGTCTCAAACCACGGCGGCCGCCAGCTCGACGGCGTGCTCTCCAGCGCCCGCGCCTTGCCTGCCATTGCCGACGCGGTGAAAGGCGAGATAAAGATCCTCGCCGACTCCGGCATCCGCAGCGGTCTCGACGTGGTGCGCATGATCGCCCTTGGCGCCGACACTGTGCTGATCGGTCGCGCCTTCCTCTATGCCCTCGCCACTCACGGTGAAGCGGGCGTGAAGCACCTGCTCGACCTGTTCGAAAAAGAGATGCGTGTCGCCATGGTCCTGACCGGCGCCAAGTCCATCAGTGAAATCACTCGCGATTCCCTCGTGCGTGAATCGCTGATTTCGTAAGTTTCGCCCATACAGCCCACGCACGCGGCGCGTCAGACGTCGCGGCAGATGAGGAAGACCGCATGAGCCTCCCCGCCTCCTTCCTGGCCGATGTGAAGCGCCTGATCCCTGCCGGACGCCGGTTCGACGACCCGCTGTCGACGCTGGCCTTCGGCACCGACGCCAGCTTTTATCGGCTGATTCCCAAGCTGGTCATCCGCGTCGAGTCCGAAGACGAAGTCGTGACACTGCTCAAGCTCGCGCAGGTCGACCGAGTTCCTGTCACCTTTCGCGCAGCTGGCACGAGCCTGTCGGGTCAGGCCATCTCCGACTCCGTCTTGCTGGTGCTCGGCGATAACTGGAACGGCCGGGAAATCCGCGGTCGCGGGGAGCAGATTCGCCTTCAACCGGGTGTGATCGGTGCTCAGGCCAACGCCTGGCTGACACCGTTCGGGCGCAAGATCGGTCCGGACCCGGCCTCGATCAACGCCGCCAAAATCGGCGGCATCGTCGCGAACAATTCCAGTGGCATGTGCTGCGGCACCGCGCAAAACACCTATCACACGTTGGCGGGGATTCGCCTGGTGCTGGCGGATGGCACGCGTATCGACACCGAAGATCCGCAGAGCATCGCGGCCTTCCGCGCCAGTCACGGCGACCTGCTGGGACGCCTCGCAGAACTGGGCCGCGAGACCCGCGCCAACACTGAATTGGCCGCCAGGATTCGCCACAAATACCGCCTGAAAAACACCACCGGTTTGTCGCTCAATGCCTTGGTCGATTTCGAGGAGCCGCTGGACATCCTGAGCCACCTGCTCGTCGGTTCCGAGGGTACACTGGGGTTCATCAGCGCGGTGACCTACGACACCGTGCCCGATCACCCGAACAAAGCCTCGGCCCTGATTGTGTTTCCAGATGTGGAAACCTGCTGCAACGCCGTGACGGTCCTGAAAACCCAGCCGGTGTCTGCCGTCGAACTGCTCGACCGACGCAGCATGCGCTCAGTGCAAAACAAACCGGGGATGCCGCCGTTCGTGCGCGAGCTGTCGGAAAACGCCTGCGCCTTGCTCATTGAAGCCCGGGCCGCGACACAGCCTCTGCTGCACGAACAACTGGCGCAGATCATGGCGTCTATCGCCCACTTCCCGGTCGAGAAGCAGGTCGATTTCACCGAAGACCCTGTCGAAAACGCCCGCCTGTGGGCGATCCGCAAAGACACGTTTCCTGCCGTCGGCGCCGTGCGTGAAACCGGCACCACCGTGATCATCGAGGACGTGACATTCCCTGTCGAACAACTGGCCATCGGCGTGCGGCGCCTGATCGAGCTGTTCGACAAGCACCATTACGACGAGGCGATCCTCTTCGGCCATGCGCTGGAGGGCAACCTGCATTTCGTCTTCACCCAAGGCTTCAACGAGCCGCAGGAAGTCGCCCGTTATTCAGCGTTCATGGATGATGTGACGCAGCTCGTTGCCGTCGAATTCAACGGCTCGCTCAAGGCCGAACACGGCACCGGGCGCAACATGGCACCCTTCGTCGAACTTGAGTGGGGCAGCGACGCCTACCGATTGATGTGGCAACTCAAACGGCTGCTCGACCCCAACGGCATTCTCAACCCCGATGTCGTGCTCAGCGAAGACCCGCAGATTCACCTCAAGCATCTCAAGCCCATGCCCGCCGCCGATGAAATCGTCGACAAATGCATCGAGTGCGGCTTCTGCGAACCGGTCTGCCCGTCCAAAGGACTGACCCTCAGCCCGCGCCAGCGCATCGTCATGTGGCGCGACATTCAGGCGAAAAAACGCGCGGGCACCGACACCACCGAATTGGAGCGCGATTACCACTACCAAGGCATCGACACCTGCGCCGCAACCGGCTTGTGCGCGCAACGTTGTCCGGTGGGCATCAACACCGGCGAGCTGGTGAAAAAGTTGCGAGCCCAAGAAGCGACTCACGGCAAAACCGCAGGCTGGCTGGCCGAGCACTTCACCACCGCACTGAAGGGCGCACGCTTCACGTTGCATGCCGCCAATGGCGCTCGGATGTTGCTGGGGGCGCCACGGCTGGCGAAGGTTTCTGCCGCGCTGACCAAGGCGTCGTCGGGTCGCGTTCCGCAATGGACCCCCGCCATGCCGCAGCCGGAAAACGCCATTCGCTTCACCCCGCCCGTGGAAGATCAGCGCCCTCGCGTGGTGTACCTCGCCGCCTGTGTCTCGCGCGTCATGGGCCCTGCCGCAACCGACCACGAGCAAATGTCGTTGATGGACAAAACCCGCTGTCTCCTGGAGAAAGCGGGCTACCAAGTCATCTTCCCGGACGATCAGGACAGCCTCTGCTGTGGACAGCCGTTCGCGTCGAAAGGCTATCCCGACCAGGCCGAAGAGAAGCGCCAACAACTGCTCGCCGCGCTGACCAAAGCCAGCCGTGGCGGCCTCGACCCCATCTACTGCGACACCAGCCCATGCACACTAAGGCTGGTCCAAGATCTGAAAGACACCAGGCTCGACCTCTACGACCCCGTGCGCTTCATCCGCACGCACCTGCTCGACAAGCTGGAGTTCACGCCGCAACAGGAAGCCATCGCCGTCCACGTCACCTGCAGCACTCAACACCTGGGAGAGAGCCAGGCGCTGATCGAACTCGCCCGCCTGTGCAGCGTCAACGTTGTCATCCCTGAAGGCATCCACTGCTGCGGGTTCGCGGGTGACAAAGGCTTCACCACACCTGAGCTCAACGCCCACTCGCTGCGCACCCTGAAAGACGCCGTTCAGTACTGCACCGAAGGCATTTCAACCAGCCGTACCTGCGAAATCGGCCTCTCGCGACATGGCGAGATCGACTACCACGGCCTGGTCTACCTCGTGGATCGCGTCACCCGACCAAGAACCGCTTGATGCACACAAATGGGGCGACGTTCGCCCCATTTCGCTGAAACATGTCGCAACATGGCTTTTTCCCAGCATTCGCAAAATAAATAGAACCCCTGCGTTGACCCACAGTCCATCTCTTTAAGCGCCACACACGACAGGCGCTTATTCCTCCACCTCGGAGAACGGCCCCGATTGAGCGGCCACACCGAGTCAACAGGTTCAAGGAGATACACATGAAGCGCACAGCACTGACTGGTCTGTTTCTTACCGCTGCACTGTTGGGTTCCCCGGTATTCGCTGCCGACGACCTGTGTGGCGCCAACCTGCAAACGCTGAAGGATGCTCATACATCCACGAGCACCAACATGAGCGCAGACACCAAAGACGAGCTGGAAAAAACCCTGACCGCTGCCACCGCTGCGCAAAAAGCCGGTGATGACAAGAAGTGCATCGAGCTCACCACCAAAGAAATCACCACCCTCAAAACGGGCGGCGACGGCTCCGACGGCGGCAACGCCAAGTAAGACGCTACGAGCACTGCAGCCAGTCTTTGGGCTGGCGTGGTGACGCGGCTTGAGGCCCGGAGTCGACGTATCCCATTGATTCGGGTACACTCCGCGGCCTGACTGCTAGAGCAGCAGAATTGGGGCCGATTAGGATTCGACGCCGGTGATGAAACTCTAGGGGCATGCCGACTTGGTAACAGAAGTCGTAAATCCACTGTTGCAACTTTCTATAGTTGCCAATGACGATACTTACGGGGAACAAGCTCTCGCTGCGTAAGCGGCGCTAGCCTTCCTTCTGGTAGCTTCGGCTCCAGCAATCATCAGGGGATGCCTGTAAACCCAAAATGATTGTCATACAGAACAGGATCGCCGTGCAGTACGCTGTGGACGAATCGGCTAAAACTTACACAGCTCGCCCAAAGCACCCTGCCCGTCGGGTCGCTGAGGGTTAACTTAATAGACACGGCTAAGCATGTAGGCCCGAAAGCGGAGTACTGGCGGACGGGGGTTCAAATCCCCCCGGCTCCACCAAATCTGACAGAGAAGACGTCTTAGGGCGTCTTTTTTTGTGTCTGGAATTCAGAGAATATGTGGCCTCCAGCGCTTTTGCGGTCTTTTGAGAGTTTTTGAGTTCCAGCTATTCGGGTATTCCAGACCGTATTCCAGCTCGCCCAGTGTGAATCTTGGGAATACCGAATCAGCGCCGGAGGACAATCTCATGCCGGCTCGAAATCTTCGCCTATCCGATCGACAGCTCTAGGGAGTCAAACCCGCGTCCAAGGATTATGCCCTCACAGACGGTGACGGTTTGCAGCTTCGCGTACGTAGCAACGGCTCGTTGCTTTGGAATTTCAACTACCGCGAACCGGTGACCAGGAAGCGCGTTAACATCAGCTTCGGGACCTATCCCGAACTGCCCTGGCGAAACCACGAAAGAAGGCAGTCGAAGCCCGTGAGCTGCTCGCCCAAGGCATCGATCCGAAGGTGCAGCGCAATGCGTCGAATGAAGCGAAGCGCGCAGAAACGGAACACACCTTCGAGAACGTGGCCACCGCCTGGTTCGAACTCAAGAAACACTCGGTCACCCCGGCCTACGCCGAGGACATTTGGCGGTCGCTCACGCTGCACGTGTTCCCAGATTTTAAGACGACGCCACTGACGAAAATCACCGCGCCGATGGTGATCGCATTGCTTCGTCCAATCGAAGCGAAAGGCAGCCGGAGACGGTCAAGCGTCTCAGCCAGCGGCTAAACGAGATCATGACCTACGGCGTCAATTCCGGCCTGATCTTCGCCAACCCGCTCACCGGCATCAGGGCAGTATTCAAGAAGCCCAAGAAAGAGAACACGGCTGCGCTTCCGCCCGAAGCCCCCCCCCGAGCTCATGCTGGAGATCGCGAACGCCAGCATCAAACGCACGACCCGCTGCCTGATCGAATGGCAGTTGCACACGATGACTCGCCCCGCCGAGGCGGCTACTACTCGCTGGGCAGATATCGACTTTGAAAGGCGTGTCCGGACTATCCCACTGGAGCGGATGAAGAAGCGCCGCCCACACAGCATTCCTTTGAGTGATCACGCTGTCGCGTTGCTGGAGTCACTGAAGACTCACAGCGGCCATCGCGAATACGTCTTCCCGGCTGACAGAAACCCGCGCACCCACGCCAATAGCCAGACCGCCAACATGGCGTTGAAGCGCACGGGGCTCCAAGATCGGTTGGTGAGCCACGGCATGCGCTCAATGGCCAGCACCATCTTGAATGGGCATGGGTGGGACCCGGAGCTCATTGAGGTCGCACTGGCGCATGTCGACAAGGATGAGGTGCGCAGCGCCTACAACCGAGCCGATTACATCGAGCGCCGGCGACCGATGATGGCTTGGTGGAGTGAGTACATCCAGAAAGCCGCCACCGGTAGCCTGCTCGCTTCAGCATACGGTCAAGTCAGAGACAAGAACGTGGTGCCGATCCGCTAGCGCTATACAGATGCAATAACGGCATCGACAACAACTGCGTGCTCAAGATTCTCGTTTATCCGCTTGTAAGCGCGGGTCCATCCAATCAGGGCTGCAAAGCCGCTCTGATTGGATGGACCTTACTTTGAAGAGCTAGAAACCACCGCGCCGTCCAGGGTTGACCACGGAATTCTACCGGTGGATAAGCTCCCTCAAAGTCCAAAGTTACGGTGAGTCTTGACCCTTGACCGGATTTATCCACAGGCGTAGAACTTGCCCTGCAAGCGCTGTCGTTGACAGCACCCTAGGTGACCCGAACCTTCAAGGTCAGGCTGCTTGCAGCGGTGGTTCTCCCCCAAGTGCGATTCGCATCCGGCAGCTCGCCCGGTCACTTCTCAGTGATGGATGCTCTCTAATCTCATGGCCCTCGTGCGCCAGTTACCCCGTACTTCGCTGCCCTGCAGCAACCTATCCGCTTGGCCGAAAATTGCGCCAACCTGCGCCCGTCTCTTTCTCCTGGAAAGAGACGGGCGCTTCTAACACTGCTGCAGCCCTGATCGCACGTGGCTTTGCGGCAATTCCCCTCGCGACAATCGGCGTGACAAACGCCGATATCACCAGCAACAGCGCTGCAGATGATGGTGCCGCAGACCAGGGAATGGACTGCACCTGACTGACAGTCAGGCATGCCCCGGTCGTCGCACTGCTGCTTTCACCCGACTCAGGATCTCGCGGCACTGGTCTCGTCAGCCAATGCAGCCTCCACCCGCCCACCGGTAACGGTGCTCAGGAGGCCAGGTCATGAGATGCCCTTGCTCCCGGGCGTAAGGAGCCGCCAGTCCCGCGTCAGTGGACACCCTCACAGGTCGCAGGGGCCTTGATCCCTGATAACACTCAGCATTCTTGGCGGGATGACGTGGGGCGAGGACTGTAGAGCAGAAGATGAGGTGACCAATCTGGCATTGGTGGGTAGACGCGAAGGTCGTAATTTTGGGTACGGCAGACAAGTGAGCTACGCAGGGCCGCAGGCGCTGAAGGACATGTTCGGCGGCGGCCATTACAGCACGAAGCGCACTGTGATCGTTGGCAGGCATTCGTGAAATGGTGTCGTTCTGAGGAGGGACCCGGTATCAATGATGCGCGGCAGATTGATGGGAAGGTGTTGGCCGACTATGCGGCGTATATGCGCGATATGGTTGGGCGCGGTGACCTCGCCATCAGTACCGCACGAAACCGGCTATCCAGCGTTAACCGGACCATGGCGGCGCTTCGCGGTGATCAGCATGTGAAACTGCCTAGCCCGAGCAAGGCACTGGGTATGCAGCGCAGCGGGGTTCGTCCTCCGGTGCCGCAGGGCCAAGACCGCGAACAGGTTAAGCAGATCGTCAATGCGCTTTGCAGCCAACATAAGCTACGGGCCGCCGCGATTGTTCTGTCGGCGCGAGCCACTGGCATGCGCTTGCGTGAGGCCATCTTGGCTGACGAGGCTAACGACCTAGGCAGGATTAACATTCAGGATGGCACCAAGGGCGGCCGCGCCGGCGCCTCGGCGCCACGTTGGATAGCAGTGGACGACCATATTCGTGGCGCACTTGGATTCGCATGGCAGGCGTCACCTGCAGGTAGCCGCAACCTGGTTGCGCCACACGAAAGCTACCTGAATGTTTTGCAGAAAATCGTCCGCCCTGCGCGGGACATCCTGCATACACATTCCCTCAAGGGCTTCCATGAGCTACGAGCGGCGTATGCATGTGAGCGTTATGAGCAAATCATCCAACACCGAGCGCCTATCAACGGCGGCCACTGTTGCCAGTTAAATAGGAGCCTTGACCGTGAGGCCCGGAGGCAAATCAGCTATGAATTGGGGCACGGTCGGATCGACGTGGTCGCTGCCTACATTGGGGGGGCGTGCATGAGCAAGCCGTTCGATATGGACCTGTTCTTGGCTGGTGTACTTACTGGGTCGCGCGCGACACGGCAGCGCCATTTGCGTCAGGCGAAGATTATCCAAGCCGAAATCACTGAACGCTGGCGGCGAGAGACGCCTTGGGCATGGCAGAGAAAGCATGTGGCTTGGTTTCTCGAACATCGTCTAGGGCGGAGTAGTGAGGCGACGCGGTATTACTATTTACTGACAGTGCGGCTGCTCGCTCGTCGTTTACAAAAAACATGGGGTTTCAATCTCTGAGTGAGACCGGCTGCTATCGACCGATTCTGTTGAAAAACCGGAAGCCTCGGTCATCCCGCCTAGCCACACCGCATGGCGAGTCGTTTCTAAGCACAATCTGCCAGCCCGAACAACAGCATTTTCAGCGATCTATCAGCCCGCAGATAGTCCTTGACGTCTCACTGCCACGAAGGCATTTTGCCATTTCCCGGAGCGCCATTTTTCAGGAGAAAGAGTGAACTACACCCCAAATCCTCAGCATCGTAACAGCTCGTTCTCTGCCCAGAGGTCGCAATGGACGATCACAATTCCTGAAGAGATCGAGTGTTTTACGATGGCAACCGGCGCTGCCTGGTTTGCCAAGGATTGCTATTGGGGATTCTGCCCGGGGCAATCTAACCTTCGACCGGTCGGTATGGCCCCTCCTCCGCACAGCTGTCCGGTGCACTTTGCCAAGTTCGTTGGCGATACCCTGCAAAACTGGCATGGCTACCCTATAGCTCATTGGGTCGCTCCGTATGACAAGCCGCCTGAAGTGGTACTCAAAGGTTGGCAAACCAACGGCATCATTTCCAAACCCCAGTTCGCCAGGATCCTGCGAGGCAAAAAATGCGCTCTGTGAAGCTTCGGATTCCTGGTAGCTACTGGGATTCGCAAATCTATTCGGGTGAGCTGATTATTTTTGGCGACGACGGGTCTATTCAGCGCGTCGACTGGTCGGGATTCGTTGACCGAGTCGCGACCAAACATCCGCATGTACAGACTGCTCTGCGCGTTGCATTTTCTGACAGCGATCTGTTTTACAACCCAAAGGTCAGGAAGATCCTGCGGGACCCTCAGATCGAGTCGCCCATCAAGGGGCAATTGAACCAGCTTGCCGACCTTCAATTGGAAACTGAAACGAGTGACCTATCGGGGCATTGGCAACACCACGACAGCCCGTTCGACTTTTTGCCTACCGACACCGAGATCTACCACAACGAAATTTACGCTGGCGGTGAAGATGGGCTGTTCTCATTTCCTCGAAGCGCGAGTCTGAGCAAGGTCAAAAGCCGACTGGACAAGCATCATGATGCCTCAGTGTTTCAGGTAAAAGCCTCTGATCGATTCAGCGCCATCGCCACGGCAACAGGCAAGGACGGTCTATTTGACTTTTTACTCGCACGCAATCCTGACGAGCGTAAGCGGATAGGCTCTCCGCGCCAAGTCGCAACCCGCCCTTGCAATGCCTGTGACTGGGCGTTCCAGAGCATCATGGGGTGGAGTTCGCAACTCGCGTTCCTCGCCAGCTTTCGAGAATACAAGGATTCGGAATCGAAAAAGAAAAAGCGGGTTTTCAACAAGATCATCGATCCGTCAGAGATTTTCGGTAGCAACCCTGGAAGTGCGAACGACATCGTGTGGGGCAGCCGCGAGAAAATGTACCGTTTCTCCGCGGGCCGTATTACTGTGGCCAATTATGAATCTGTAGGCAAGGCTGAGGATCCGGTCGAAAAATTCGAGCAGGTCGGCCACGTCGGCTTCAATCCTGAATCCGAGATCATTGCCACAGGCACAGCGCCATTCGGCACTGTACTTGAAATGGAAGACAGGATCATGGTGCTTCGTAGCGACGGGGTTTCGGAAGTCTTCAATGGCACACCCATTCATTGGCGAGTGTTTCCTCGATCCGAGCATTACAGCAATCAACTGCACATCGTCTACGAAGACGCTCTCGAAATCATCTCGTTTACCCATGACTACTTTGTAGATCAGGGCAAGAAAATGTTCGGTTTCGCCAAAGCCACTGAGTAATCCCCTTTAAGCCGCGGGCAACGGGCGCAGCCTTCAGGATCAGAGGCTGGCCATTTCAAGGTCATGACGTGCTCACCAAGAGGCAGATCGATGGTTCCGGCATCGTCAGCTGGGTGCTCGGCGGTCGCTCTTAACGGTACGAAAGCAGGCAACTCTGCCTCCGGGTGCTCTCGTAAGGGGCCGAAAGATCTAAAAGTCAATCGGCGTCGTCTTCCAAACGTCCTGCGCCAGAGAGATCAGCATTGCATGCCGTTTTTCGATGGCCGCAGCATTCCACTCGGAGAAAGCCTCTAACTTGGCATTGATACGCGAGATGGAGGTGTTATGCCCGACATCAGTCAACGTAACCAGGCTACGGGTTAGGTAATTGCCGCTCTTGCTATATTCGACTTGCTTGTCCGTGTAAAAATCATTGCCCGCGACGATATTGATCGGCTTCTCAAGCAGGGTCAGGTTGCCCAATCGGTTCTTGTAGTCGTCGTAGGCCATCCCCGGACTCTCGGTGGCCCACTTAGCGCGCAGATCATCTTTTGGCCTGGTGGGCAGGATGTGCTCGATTTCCAAATTAGTGAAGGGCGCTAGGCTGCCCGGCACCTTCAGTCCACTGAAGGCCATCTCGACGTGCTGCGTCAGCCGCGCCAGCAAGTAACGAGTGCGGTACTGCTGCATCGTGTAAAAGTTGAAGCGTTTAAGAGCATCCGCCAATTCCTGGGATTTACCTACCATATTGGTCTCGAAACGCTCGGCGATGAAGACATTGAGCTGAGCCTTCTGCTTTACCGCATCGGCTGTACCCGCAATCACGCGCAGTTCGTCGGCCCAATGAGAGAAGCTGCGCTCCAGATCCTTGGTAGGAGTCTTAGTGAAGATGTAGTAAAAAAGGAAGCTCTCCAGTTGCGCAACAAAATGGTCAAACAACGACTTGGGAAAGCTTGCCGCCGCCAGCAGCAAAACGTAGTGCAAGCTGAACGCACCGCCGGTTAGCCGCTTGAGACTGTCCATGGCCAGGCTGGGCTTGCTGTCATTTCCCTGCCCGTTGGCAAAGGCTAGGTAGTGCTCGACATTGCGGATAACCTTACGGACAAACTCGAAGGGCTTATTGGCGTAATCACACAAGGCTGCGTTGTCCTTAGCCACAAACCAGTCGTAGATCTCGTCTTCCCGCACCACCGCGTCGCCGCGCTCGTTCTTGATGACGTAGTTAGCCATCAGGAAATAGCGCAGGAAACGCAGCGGCTTCTCCTTGCCTTTCTCCAACGGTTTGGTGATCTTTTTCCACTCGTCCTTGAGCCGGGTGAACTGTGCTTGCTTGACCTGTGTGAACAACAGGTTCTTAAGCAAGTCCATCGGGTTCAGCCCCACGCCTCGCTCGTTGATGGTCTCGAAAATCTTTAGGGCGCTGCTGACGTCCGTGGATATCTGAATAAACACCACATTGTTGGCCAGATAGCCCCAATATTTCTTCAGCTTGGCGGCATCGTCGTAGTTATCCTTCAGATAGCGGTACAGCGTGCTATAGGCATTGATCAGATTCTCAAGCGAGCCGAAGCTTGCAATGCCCGCAGCCTGGATGCCCGCACGCACAGCCTGTGGGTCGGCATCCAACTCCACCAGCGTGGCCATGACTTCGCCTGCGTTCTCATAACGCGGCTCCAATTTCAGGTTGGTGCGAACCTCGCCATCGCTGTCCACATAACTGGTCGAGATCAACCCAGAGATCATTTGCCGCTGCGGCTCCCCCTGGAACAGATGCTTGAGCGCACACAGCAGCAAGAAGAACGTCGTCAGCCGCTGCTGGCCGTCGATGACCTCATAATGGTTCTTCTGATCAGTCGGTGACACCAGAACGGTACCGATGAAGTATTCCCGAGTGGTCCCTGCATCGATCTGCTCACCTATGTCCTCTAGCAGTTGATGCACTTCCTTGTCCGTCCAGACGTACTCGCGCTGATAGTCCGGAACGATGTAGAAGCACTCTCTAAAGGCCTCTTCGATGCTGTATTTGTGGTTTTCGATGCGAGCCATGTTTGTTCCTGTCTCGTTCTTTGTCGTGATAGGGCTTCAGCCGAGGTGGCGATTCAACACTTGTCGATTGGAACAATCAGCACCGCTCATTCCCGTGTAGCCCCAAACAAATCTGCTCCCGAATCTTTCTTCAGCAGCTCGTACACCACCGTCAGGAACACCTCACGCGTTGACTCGTCGCTGAGTAGCTTGGTCGCCATACTAGTGTGGCTGCTCATGGCGGCAGCGATGGCAGAGATGGCTTTTGAAGGCAGGTCCGCCTTCATGGTCTGTTCCATCGTGTTGTTCTGCACTTGGGCCATCACGACGCTGTCAGCGCGCAGCTTCTCGGAAACGTGCACCGCAAAGGCCACCTGGTCAGTGTCGGTAATGTCCTTGCCGAAGGAGTTGTTGAGCTTCTCAATCAGCTCGGCGAGGTATTTTTTCTCGCGGTCGCGGGCGTCGCGCAGGCCGTTATCGGTCATACCATAGAGGCCAGGTGTTTCACCCAGGACGGCGACGCCACTGAGGTTACTGCCCTTTTTGATCTTGTAGTGGCTGAGTTTGAGGTCCCCCAGATCCACCTGCTCGGCAATGATGCCCTTGAGCCGTTTACGCAGCAGGCGCGCATAGCTGGCAAAGGCCTCCAGGCTTGGGTCGCCGAAATCGATCAACTGGGCGATGTACTCGTAGCTGCGCACGAACTTGGTCAGGCTCTCACTGAAGATCATCAGTTCGTCGCGTGCCTTGCAATACTCCGAACGCCGCACATCGGCGTATTCCATGTCTTTGCCGCTGCCCTCGTCATGGGCCTTCTCCCAGGCTTTCTCCCATTGGTCGATGGCATCGTTAAGCGTCTTCAACTTTCCGTTGAAGCGGTCAGTGGCTGACTGAGTAAGCGAGAACAGCTTCTGGTGCGTCACTTTCGGATCGACGATAGCATCACCGAAAGCCTCAACCTCAGCCTGCTCATAGATGAACATGCCATCCAAGCGCTGCTTGATGTCATAGACGATGTTCGGATCCTGGATATCCGCCACCTGGGCATCACGATAGAAAGTCTTGAATGACGCCAGTATCTCGTCGGCCTTGTTAGCGAAATCGATGACGAATGTCTTGTCTTTCCCGGGAAAGGTGCGGTTCAGACGCGAGAGGGTCTGCACGGCCTCCACACCGGATATTTTCTTGTCCAAGTACATGGCCACCAGCTTGGGCTGGTCGAAACCGGTCTGGTACTTATTGGCGACGATCATCACTCGGTAGTCCGGGGTGTTGAACACCTTACGCATATCGCGGCCATGCAGGCCGGGGTTCAGGTTGGTTTCACTGAACTGGTGATCCTTGGGCAGACTGGGCTCTTCCACATCCGAATTGGGCACCTCACCTGAGAAGGCCACCATCGCCAGCACGTTGTCGTAGCCCTTGCGCTTGCAGTAGTCCTCCAGCGCCAAGTGGTACTTCACCGCTGCAGCACGCGAGCTGGTCACCACCATGGCCTTGGCCTGGCCGCCGAGCAGGTGCGCCACGTTTTTGCGGAAGTGCTCGACGATCAGTTCGACCTTCTGCCCCACATTCACCGGGTTGATCGACAGCCACTTCGCCAGTTTGCGCCCGGCGCTCTTCTCGTCCACCCGCTTGTCATCGACCATCTCGCTGCCGATTTTGAACGCCACCTCGTAGCTGGTGTAGTTCTTCAGCACATCAAGGATGAAGCCTTCGTCGATGGCCTGCAGCATGGTGTAGGGATGGAACGGTGCGGGCGGGTTGTCGGTGCTAACCGGCTGCGCCGGATTACGCGGACGGCCGAACAGGCTCAGCGTCGAATGTTTAGGCGTGGCGGTGAAGGCGAAGTAGCTAGCATTACCTGGGCGCGAGCGCGAGCTCTGCCACACGGACAACCGCTCCGCTTTGGAGAGTTTTTCCCACTCCACCTCGCTCTGCCCAGTCAGTACATAACGCAGATCATCCGCCGTGCTGCCCCCGGTGGAGCTGTGCGCCTCGTCGATGATGATGGCGAAACGGCGATCGCGCTGACTCTGCTCGCCGAGGATGACCTTCTGCGCATAGGGAAACGTCTGTAGGGTACAGACGATAATCGGCACACCATCGAGCATCGCCTTGGCCAACTGCTGGCTCTTGGGCAGATTCGACTGTTGGCGGTCGATGGCGCATACGACGCCGGCCTGGTGCTCGATCTGCTGGATGGCATCCTGCAACTGCTGGTCTAGCACCTGACGGTCGGTCACCACGATCACACTGTGGAAATACGGCTCACCGTCCGGACGGCGCAAACGAATCAGCGAATGCGCGGTCCACGCGATGGTATTGGTCTTGCCCGAGCCAGCGCTGTGCTGGATCAGGTACGGTTGCCCTGCACCTTCTACCCGCACCGCGTCGATCATCTTGGTCACGCCCTCCCACTGATGGAAGCGCGGGAAGATCAGGCCTTCCTTGAAGTAGGTTTTACCGTTGACGTCCTGGGCTTCCTTACGCTCCTGCAGCACGAAGCGGTGGAAGATATGCAGCCAGTTGTCCTTCTGCAGCACGCGCTCCCAGAAGTAGCTCACCGGGTAGCTACCGTTGTCGCCCGGCGGGTTGCCAGCGGCGCCATCGTTGCCCCGGTTGAACGGCAGGAAGAAGGTCGAATCCCCGGCCAGCTTGGTGGTCATGCGTATGTCGCTATCGCTCATGGCGAAATGCACCACCGCGCCACGCTTGAAGGTGAGCAGCGGCTCTAGGCCAACGCTCTTGCGCTCAGGACGGCGGTCCATGCAGTACTGCTGCATGGCGGCCTGGACTGACTGGGTGAAGTCGGTCTTCAACTCCACCGTGGCCACCGGGATACCGTTGATGAAGAAGACCAGATCGATTTCGTCAGCCTTGTCCAACGAATAACGCAGTTGCGGCACTACGCGCAGACGGTTCGCCGCATAGCGGGCGGTCACCGTGGCGTTGCGCTCATCCTCGGGCAGAGCCTGGCTCATAGCCAGGGTGCCGCCACCGGCCACAGCAAAGCCGTAACGCAACACATTCACCGTGCCGCCATCAACCTTGTTCTCCAGCTGCTTGACCAGCCGGTCCAGCACCACATCACGCGCGCTAACACCATTGAGGGCAACGATCTTGGCCATGGCCACTGGCTGACTATCGTCCAGCCAGCCCACCACGTCTTCAGGGATTAGCGCCCGCCCTTGGTCATAATCAGCCGACTTACCCACCAGCCAGCCGGCGCCTTCAAGCTTCCCGACGATATAGCGTTCAAGTTCGCACTCGTGGTGGATATGACTCATCGTTTCGTCCTTTAACTTCTCGGCCATCCCTGGGAACGGCCCATCAAATAATGTCTATCGGGCGTATTCACTGATACAGCTGGGGTACATTCACATGCCACCGTCGTAGGTATCGCTAATCATGTCGGCACGCTGGTGGAACGCCGTTCTTGTTCAGATAGAGCAGCAGCGGGTTGAAGCACCCTGTCCTTGGGCTCGATAGGAGGCATCGCGCAGCGACAGGCCTATCTTGCCGATGTTCTCGTTGCTCAGACTCAATCGCTGCGGTTGCTCAATCTTATTTACTGAGCAACTCATTTTCCGGCTTCACACCGATACCACTCAGTTGACTGTCCTGCCAGGCGGCATAAGTTTCACCACTACCCTCTACCAGCCAAGAGATTCGGCCACTGGCTGCACGACCATACACAACGGCTGCCGCGGCACTTGGGCTACTGAAGGCATAGTCGTCCTTGAACATTAGATACTCACTTCCGTCACTGATCATGACACCGTCACTCACCAACTGCTGGTACAGGTTCCGGTAGTTGTGATCCGCAGTTCCTACCCACTGAGCTCGGGCTCGGGACCCTTTCAGTACAAAGAACTCCCCATCAACCTCTTGCGCTTGCGCGCGCTCCTTGCTCTTTGGAAGCTGTAATGCAAAACGCGGCGACTGGCTAACCGGTTGCTCTACTGGTGCCATAACGAGCTTTGAGGGTTTGATTAGCTCGCGCAGGAAATCGAAACCCAGCACTGGTAGCACGATGCGGATCTGCTCGAGGAAAAACGCCATGTCCGCACGGTCCGACTCAGGCAAGTTGGTGTAGCTATGCGCTGTGCCATTACCTATCACGCAGCGACCGGTTTGACTGGCAATCTGAATAAGTTGGCTCTCCAGGTACTTGGCATGGGCCTTTGTCAGGTTCTGGTCCTTGCTGGTAATCAGACACACACGTTCCCAGAAGTCCTTACCACCCTGCTCTTGCGGACGGTTATGTTGCTTCAGACGCTGGGCCACATCATCAGACTCGCCGATATACACCCGGGTACGCAGGCTGTCGTCCGGGTCGGGGCCGACAAGAAAGTAAACGCCGGTGCGCGCGCATTCGGGACGCTGCACCAGCTCGGCCAATTTGGAGCGCGGGCCGGTCAGCACATGGCCGGTCCAGTTCATGATCTCGGCGGTCAGCAGTCCGTTGGGTGTGCCATCCACCAGGAACAGACGCAGACTACGACCCTGGCTCATTCCGTCTCTCTTAAATCGATCTGTCCAGTGACCGCAGCCGTGATCAGAGCGGAGCGGCGTTCGTTTAGGAGTTCGATGCTGCGCTCGGTTTTATCAATGACAATCTTGAAACGACCAAGCTGACCACCCAACGCACTGACGATACCTCGCTGCTCATCAAGTGGTGGACGAGCAATTCGAATAGCCTCGATATCCGGCATGTAAATGGTCTTGTGGGTCGATCCCATCATCAAGCGGTCAAAATCCGGCTTCATACCCAGCAGTATGTAGTAGAGATACTCGTTAAATAGCTCACTAGTGCATGTCCACACAGCGAAGTCCTGGGAGGTTGCCATGTCGACCGCCATGATGCCCGGAAAGCCCACGGAGGCAGTCCGGGACAAGAATACAGAGCCGGCAGGCAACAAACGGGCTGATGAATTCTCCAGGCCTAGCTGACTGACCTTCTCAGAGGTCTCTGATACATACTTTTGCTCACCGCTACGAACCTGCCAGACATCTGCGAGCGTGAACCACGGAACATTGCAGTCAACCCAGTATTCTGGCGTTGAGCGACTGGGTGTATGGCCTGACTCCAACCGGGCTGTATGCCTTAGTTGCAAAACACTCCAATGCTCCGGCACCTCTCCCAGCCACTCCACACCGGAGTCTTTCATCCTCACATTATGGTCAAGACCCTTCGTGACGGCATTAATGATCAGCGCCTGGCGCTTTTCGCGCAGCAGTTCGATAAAGCGGGTTTTCTTTTCAATCAGAGCGTCGATACGGACTGTTTCGCGGTTGAGGTGAGCGAGCAGCAGTTCAACCTCAACTGCAGGCGGCATTGTCACCGGTAGCTCCATAATGTTGCTGGAGGAAATGGAGGCCAGATTAGTGCTCTGCTTGGCACGCCCCATAAAGTAGAACTGAGCAGCCAGTGACCCGGTGAAGGCGTTCAACCACGCCGATGACACGACAGTAGGCCGTACAGCAAAAACATGGTTTTGGTGGATGCATGGGTCGATCTCTCCCAGCCAGACGCTACCACGTCCCAGCTTGTTGAAATCCCCCCCCTCATTCATAAGCACATCGCCGGGCCGTAGGCTATATCGTGTCAGGTCTTCCCGAGGAATCGCGATAGTGGCCACGTTATCCAGTGACAAGTATCCATCCTGCACGTTGGCGACACGCAGATAGGGAACCTCGATGGTGTCCTTGCCTCCGTTATCCTTCCCCTTAGCCACGCCCGTTTGCAAATTAGCAATGTGCTTGAGTCGCCTGATCTGCCAGTGCTCCGGCACCCGCCCTAGCCACTCCACCCCAGAGTCCTTATAAGCCGGATAGGACTTGTAATAACTCATGCAGTCACCTCACCCAGCAGCTCAGCTATCTCAGCTTCCACCGCCCTGAGGTCGGCATCGATTTCGGCCAGCGGGCGCGGTGGCTGATAGACGTAGAAGTAGCGGTTGAAGTTGATCTCGTAGCCGACAATGCCTACCTGACCGTCCTTCGCATCCATCTTGCCAGTATCAATCCAGGCATCCGGCACATGGGGCAACACTTCGCGGGCGAAGTAATCGTCTATGGGTTGACTCAACGGCACATTTTCGAATTGGCGCAGGTCGGAGTCGGCCTGCAGTTTCCCCTTGTCGTCCAGCACCGGCTGGGCGTTGGCATCACGCTCGCCAAAGCAGACCTGCACGGCTTTCAGCGCCCCCTTGCCGAGCTTCTTGATTGCAGCAGCCTTAAGGAAAGCCGGCAGGTTGTCGAATTCCCCCTGCACAGGAGCAAAAGCATCCACCTGGTCGGCGCCTTTGGTGTTCTGATAGGCAGCGAGCCTTTCCGTACTGACAGAGAAGCGCAAGCGCAGCGCACGATCCACGGTGATGCGGCGATAACCGAAGTCAGTGGTGGAGATGACCTTGGAGTTCGGACCGTCTTCAAGCGCATCATATAGTTTGGCGATCTCGGCGATCTGCTCGTCAGCGAGGTACTTGCGCTTGCTACCCAGACTCTTGCGCATCGGCGCATGCATGCTGCTGGCGTCGATCATCTGCACCTTGCCTTTGCGCAGCGCATCTTTGTGGTTAGACAGCACCCAGATGTAGGTGCCGATACCGGTGTTGTAGAACAGGTCGTTTGGCAGGGAGATGATTGCCTCCAGCCAGTCGTTCTCCAGAATCCAGCGGCGAATCTCCGACTCGCCCGAACCAGCACCACCGTTGAACAGCGGCGAACCGGAGAGCACGATGCCGATACGGCTGCCGCCCAGTTCAAGCGGTTTTCGCTTGGACAGCAGGTGCAGGAGGAACAGCAGCGAACCATCACCCACGCGTGGCAGGCCTGCGCCAAAACGGCCGGCGAAGCCTTGCTGGCTGTGCTCGGCCTGCACCTGCTTCTGGACGTTCTCCCACTTCACCCCGAACGGCGGGTTAGCCAAGCAGTAGTCGAACTGCTCATGCGACAGATGATCGTCGGACAGGGTGTTACCGAGTTTGATGTTACGGGTGTCGTAGCCCTGGATCAACTTGTCCGCCACGGAGATGGCGTAGGTTTCCGGGTTCAGTTCCTGAGCGTAGGGCACCAGCCGGGCATTGGGGTTCCACTCGTAGACCTGCTCGATGGCCGAAGACAGAAAGCCGCCCGTGCCGGCGGCGCAGTCGTAGACGGTGCGTACCACACCATCGCCGTTGAGTGCCTGATGATCAGGCGCAAACACCAGGGTGGTGGCCAGACGCACCACATCGCGCGGGGTAAAATACTGCCCGGCATCATCGTTGGATGACTCGGCAAACTTGCGGATCAGGTGCTCGAAGACGAGCCCCATTTCGTGATTGCTAATCTTGTCCGGGTGCAAATCGACTGCTGCAAACTTCTGCGTGACCAGGTACAACAGGTTGGCTTTCTCCAGCTTCTCCAGCCACCGGTCAAAGGCGAAGTGCTCGAACACCTGGCGGGAGTTGGCGGAGAACTTGGCGATGTAGTCTTCCAGATTGGCGCGGGTGCTGGTAGAGCCCACGCTGTCCAGGGAAAACTGCGAGACGTTGTAGAAGGTTGCGCCTGCCGTGGTCGGCAAGATCAGGTCCATGTCAACGCCACTGGCCTTCATCGCCTCATACTGGCTGCGTACCTTGCCGCGGGTGGGTTCCAGCACACATTCCAGACGACGCAGCACGGTGAACGGCAGGATGATGCGGCCGTACTCGGAGGGCTTGAAGGCTCCCAGAAGCAGATCTGCGATATTCCAGATGAAGGGGGCCAGGGTCTGCTGGTTCACGCGCACGTTCCTTACACAGAAACAGGGAGGACGTGCTCGCCGCATCCCTGTGAGGTATATGTGATAAATGCCACACCTTAACCGGTTGGGTAGCTTCGAGCCAGTATCGGCAAACGGCTAAAGTGCTGATTTCATTCATCTCGACCAGGAAACGCTCACGGCAGGTTTGCTTTCGCTTACAGGCGTACTCCATATCGGGAAAGCTCATCCGACTCACCGGGTCGCGCCTATTGAGGGTTGATGGAACGCAACTCAGCACAGGTCGTCTAACCAGCGCTGACTTGTTCAGGGGTGATCTTGGAGCGCGACAGTAGGGATGCAGCTCGGCACCTACCGCCCTCTCTGCGTCGTCAACCCGATACTTGCGTTACTCCAAACGGTATTCCAAGTACATTCTCAAACAAAAAATGGCCTTTAAAATCAATCTATTGGTCAAAGGATCCAGATCACCCCGGCCCACCAAATATAGAGAAAGCCGTCCTTGGACGGCTTTTTTGTGGCTGACGCTTAGTAAATGCGCGGAGTCGGCCTGATTTTCATCACTATCTCTGACGGCATCAACGCAACCTCCTTCACCCCGCAAAATTCGCCTTCATCGCCTCCAACCCACCCGTAAAAATCCCATCAAACAGCTCCACAGCCTCTTCTTCAGAAACCCCATTCGGCGTGAAGTCAGCCGACCAGGTCACCCGAGCCGTTCCCGAACTCCCCAGCACCTCGACTCGAAGCGTCGCCCGATACCCCGTCACAGGAAACGGAGCCTTGGTAATCGAGTAGCTGTACCACCGCCCATCATTATCAAACCCTTCAAGCCGTTCAATGATGGTGTCGCCGTCCGGGGTTTGCAGGGTGCGGACGCGGCCGCCTTCGCTGAGTTCGCTTTTGGGGATGAAGGGCAGCCAGTCGGGCAGCGAGTCGAAGCCGCCGACGAGTTGCCAGACGTTATCGGCCGAAGCCGGGATGTCGAGGGTTGCAGATGCGTGTGCCATGGTGTTTCTCCAGAATTTGGGGTATGACCGGCAACGGCGTTATGTGGAGCCGTCGCGGGTTTTCATCACATAAACCGTTGGCGTCAGGCCGGAACAGGGGCGTCGGCTGCGATCAGTCGGGCGTCGCGCAGGTCTTTCCAGAAGGCTGCGGGGATGACGGCGTTGAGCGCGGCGATGTCTTCTGCGATCCGCTCAGGGCGGCTGGCTCCAGGTATTACCGCTGCGACGGCCGGGTTGGCAAGTGAGAATTGCAGCGCGGCGGCTTTGATGTCGACGTTGTGGGCCTGGGCGATGCGTTTGATGTACTCGACCTTGGCGATGATTTGCGGGCTGGCCTTCTGGTATTCGAAGTGGGTGCCGCCCGCGAGGATGCCTGAGCTGTAGGGGCCGCCGACGACGATGTCGGTGTTTTGTGCGCGGGCTTCGGCCATCAGGCGTTGCAGGGCGCGTTCGTGGTCGAGCAGCGTGTAGCGTCCGGCGAGCAGGAAGCCGTCGGGTTTGGCTTCGTCGAGGCCGAGAGTTAGTTCGATGGGTTCGACACGGTTCACGCCCAGGCCCCAGGCCTTGATCACGCCTTCTTCGCGCAGGCGGGTCAGCACTTTGAAAGCGCCGGTGCGGGCCTGTTCGAAGTAGTGCAGCCACTCGTCGCCGTAGAAATCCTGGGCGATGTCGTGAATCCAGACGATGTCGAGACGATCGGTTTTCAGGCGTTTGAGGCTGTCTTCGATGGACCGCAGCGTAGCATCGGCGCTGTAGTCGTTGACGATTTTGTTGCGCAGGCCGTGTTCGAATACACCGCTTTTTTCACCCAGGTCGCGGGCGCTGTTGTCGAGCTCGTCGAGGATGACGCGGCCGACTTTGGTGCTGAGCACGTATTCGTCTCGGTTGTATTTTTTCAGCGCATCGCCGAGGCGGATTTCCGAAAGTCCCGCGCCGTAGAACGGGGCGGTGTCGAAGTAGCGAACACCAGCAGCCCAAGCGGCATCGACGGTCGCCGCCGCTTCTGCTTCAGGGATGTTGCGGAACATGTTGCCCAGTGGAGCGGTGCCGAAACCGATGACGCCAGGGAGTTTGTCTTTCAAGCTCATGGTGGTTCTCCGGATCAATTGTGGGTCGCTGTTGCGACCGTTGAGCAGATCCTAGATTGCCAAGTCGAGACCGTCCAAGACACAATAGGCAACACTTGAGACCCATAGAGCATAATCATGTTGGATTTACGCCAGCTTCGCTATTTCGTTGTCGTTGCCGAAGAGGAACACGTCGGTCGCGCCGCGGAGCGTTTGCACATTTCGCAATCGCCATTGAGCCGTCAGATTGCGCAACTGGAGGAACGCCTCGGCCTCACCCTCTTCGAACGCACTCAGCAGCGGATTCGTCTGACAGTGGATGGCCGCACTTTCCTCACCGAAGCCCGTGCATTGCTGACACACGCCAATCGGCTGGAGTCGCTGGGCAAGCGCCTGGGGCGCGGCGAAGAAGGTGGCCTGTGCATCGGCTACATCGAGAACGCCATGCACGCCAACGTGCTGCCAAAGGCGCTGAGTGAAGTGCGCGCCATTCGGCCGGGGGTTCACGTCGCGCTGTACAACCTCAGCTCGGCGGATCAACTGGAAGGCCTGCGCCAGCGCAGCCTGGACGTGGCGCTGGTCAGCGAGCATCCTGTCGATGACGATCCGGACCTGACGTGCCGCCAATTGCTGGAAGACCCGATGCTGCTTGCACTGCCCGCCGATCACCCGCTGGCGAGCATCGAGCGGCTGACCCCGGCCAATCTGGAAAACCTGGACTGGATCGGCGTGAAGTCGAGCCAGAGCCAGAATCCTCATGATGACTTTGTCGCCGCGTGCATCCGCGCCGGTTTCACGCCGGAGATTCGTCTGGAGGCCGCCGAGCCTTATACGGCGTTAGGTTTGGTGGCGGCGGGATTGGGTATCGCGATGACTCAAAAAAGCCTCAATCAGTCGGCGCATCCGGGTGTGGTGTTTCGGGAACTGCCGTGGCTGACGTTCACCATGCCACTGTGGGCGGCGTGGCATCGGGTGACGCTGAGGCCCCTGGTGGGCACCTTTCGGGAAATCTTGACCGGGCCGGAGCCTGAACAGGCTATGTCGCGAAAAGCCGCCAATGAGCGTGACGAGGTGCCGTGATGAGCCACTTTGACGCACCGGACACACATTGTGACAACGTTAACAAGGGCGTAGACTTCGACTCATCTGGTCGTACCTCCCCATACCCATAATATTTTGCTGACTGCCTACACCGCCTCGGTTTTCCACCCTGTGCGGCGTTTCTGTTTGTCGGCGTTTTGCGTGTGAGGTTGGTGACTTTGTTGTCGGATTTTTCCTTGAGGCTGATGCGTCCTTTCATGAACACGACCGATGCTCAAACGGGTAGCTGGCTCAGCGTCATTGCGCTGGCCCTCGCGGCCTTCATTTTCAACACCACGGAATTTGTACCGGTCGGGTTGTTGAGCGCCATCGGCCACAGTTTTGACATGACCACCGCTCAGGTCGGTTTGATGCTGACGGTGTACGCGTGGATCGTGTCGTTGACGTCGCTGCCGATGATGCTGATGACGCGCAACATCGAGCGGCGCAAGTTGCTGATGTTCGTGTTCATCCTGTTCATCGCCAGCCATGTGATGTCGAGTGTGGCGTCGAGCTTCGGGATGTTGTTGGTCAGTCGCGTGGGGATTGCGTTGGCCCATGCGGTGTTCTGGTCGATCACGGCGTCGCTTGCCGTGCGCGTGGCCCCTGCGGGCAAACAGGTTCAGGCGTTGGGCCTGCTTGCGACCGGTACGTCGCTGGCGATGGTGCTGGGCATTCCGCTGGGACGTGTGCTGGGCGAAGCGCTGGGCTGGCGGGCAACATTCCTGGCCATTGGCGGTGCGGCGACCCTGACCGTGCTGGTGTTGATGAAGTCGCTGCCGTTGTTGCCGAGCCAGAACTCGGGCTCGCTGCGCAGCCTGCCGATTCTGTTCAAACGCCCGGCGCTGGTGTCGCTGTACGTATTGACGGCGCTGGTGATCACCGCGCAGTTCACGGCCTACAGCTACATCGAACCTTTCGCACAGATCGTCGGGAAGATGAGCGGAGACATGATCACCATCGTCCTCTTGCTGTTCGGCGGTGCAGGCGTTTTGGGCTCGATCGTGTTCAGTCGCTACAACAACCGCTATCCACGCGGGTTGCTGATTGCAGCCATCGGCGCGTTGGCGTTGTGTCTGATTCTGCTGTTGCCGATGTCAGGCAAGGCGTCATGGGTTGCAGCGCTGAGCGTGGTCTGGGGCATGGCGATCATGTGTTTCGGTCTGGTCATGCAGGCCAAGGTGCTGGCCATGGCGCCGGACGCCACTGACGTCGCGATGTCGCTGCACTCGGGCATCTACAACATCGGCATCGGTGGCGGCGCGCTGCTGGGCAGCATGGTGATCAGCCAGTTGGGCGTCGCCAATATCGGGCTGGTCGGTGGGCTGGTCGCGCTCAGCGGCCTGGCACTGGCTTGCGTGGCGACCTATCGCTATAGCGAGACGATCCGAGCCTGATTGCCCATCAAGCGCCGGGGATCTGCAGAAAAGTGAACGCGGTGTTTCAGACATGACGCATCGCGGCCGTCGTAACCTTCGACTGCTCCCACTGGGTCTGCTTCAGACCGAGTTCCTTCGCCAACCATCATTCCCATCGATAACCAACATTCCCGCGATTGCCTTCCGCTAAAAACTGAGGGGCGTAACATCGCCCTCACACCCAAACACGACCGAGGGCAGGAAAAATGGTTATTCATCTTCTGACTTGCTTGACGCTGACAGCTTTCACCAGCTACGTCGTCGCCCTCAAACTTTTCGCGCTGGAACCCGTGCAAGCCACGGCGGACGAAAAGGTCAATCGTGTTCTGGCACCGGCCAACTAAGGCCAAGTAGCTGACACTTATCAGCAGCTTTTACCTTTGTTTTTTCAGCTTGATGCGGAGTTATCGACATGACCCGAGACGTCACCTTGCACGTTAGTTTTCCCAAGTTCGGCAAGAACTACTACTCACAACATGTCATCACCCGCAAAGACCGCCACGGCCTTGTCGAAGACAATCGTTTCGATACCTTCATGATGCCGGCAGCGGAAAACCACTTCAGTAACGAAGTGGTGGGGTTCAACGATCAGTTCCGGTTTTTGACGAACGTGTTGAACACCCACTTGCTGGAAATCGAAGCCGCGCGCCCGGCCCAACGAACCCGTCAACAGGCTCAGTCGCGCAGTCTGTAACCACAGGCCATTGATGCAGGCAGGTACGAGTTCAAACCTCGATGCTCGCCAGGTCAATGGCCTGTTGCTTTATCCCCCACGCCTCCTCTCGTTACTCTGACATCCCTGATTGCAACTATCGCATCGGCTCAACATCTTTGAGCCGTCGTCGTGCACCCGTGTAAAAATCGCCAATAATTCAAAATAGTTGAAGTAGAGCTGCATTATTTCGAATTTGTCTAAGTGCGGTTTTCTGACCACAATCGACCCCGCCTCAAGGCGACCGGGCCATTGCCGCAACAATGACCCACTGTCTGCCGCCCTTTGAAAATCAATCGCACTTGCCCCTTTGTGCAGGAGTTCAGCCGCGACCGGCGAACTCCTTTTTCACCCCGGAATCGCTCGTTTTGAAAACGCTTCTGCGCAGCTTCATCCCTTACTCCCTCAACACCCACCCTGCTGAATGGTCCCGTGCAGCGTTGGGTGCGGGTCTTGGGATCCTCGTCACCGTGTTGCTCAGCCGCCAACTGTTCGGCATCGAGGCAACGCTGCATCTGCTGGGGCCTCTCGGCGCTTCTGCGGTTTTGCTGTTTGCCGTGTCCACCGGTGCATTGGCGCAACCTTGGGCGATCATGGGCAGCTACTTGATATCGGCGTTGGTCGGGCTGCTGTGTTTTCACCTGTTTGGCGACGGCATCACCGCCATCGGCGTGGCGATCTTTCTGGCGATCCTGAGCATGTGCGTATGCCGCTGCCTGCATCCACCGGCGGCAGGCGTTGCGTTCAGCGTCATCACATCGAGCCAGGCGCTTACCGGTCCGGACTGGCAAGCGTTGCTGCCGATCATGCTCAACGCCGGTTGCCTGTTGGTGACGGCGCTGGTCTACAACAACCTGACGCGAATGCGTTACCCACGCGCGCAGGCCAATGCGACGCCCGCCCCGCCCACTGAGTCGTCAGTCAGCCACTTCAACAGCGCCGATCTGGACAAGGCGCTGGATGACGTCGGCACCTTCGTCGACGTGTCGCGAGAGGACCTTGAGGCGATTCTGCACAAGACCGAGGCTCACGCGCAGCACCGCAACCGGACCGACATCGATACGGCGCAGATCATCGAGCGCAGCACGCAAGGCGTGTCGCTTGAACATTCGGTGGCCGACGTGATGAAGATGCTGGGCGGACAAGGCCGCAAGTACCTGCCGGTCCTCGACGCGGATCGCAAAGTGATCGGCATCATCAGCCTGATCGACTGACCCACGGCCTCAAATCAACGGGTCCCAGCGCTGGGACCAGTCGCCCTTCTCGCGCGCAATCTCTCGCAGTAATTCGACCGCTTTTTGTAGCGTCGATGAAGGGTTTTCCCGGGAATAGACCAGGTAGGTCGGATAGCTGAATTCCGGGGCCAATGGCACACGCTCCATGATTCCGCGATCAATGTAGGACTGCACCACGCGCGTTCGAAAGTAACCGGCGCCGCCATTGTCCAGAATGTACTGCAACGCGAATGGCCCCAGGTTGAAGGCGACAGCGGCTCGGGAATATTCCGGCATCGCGGCATCGTGTTGCTGACGAAACGCCGGGCCCCAGTCGATGTAAACGTAGGGCTCGGATTTGCCGACGACGCGTACCAGAATCAGCTTCTCTTCGAGCAATTCTTCGACCTGCAACCCCGGCCAATACGCGGGCTGGTAGACCAGCGCCGCATCGAGTACCCCGCGCTCGACGTCTTTCATCAGCGCATCTCCGTCCTTCACTTCGGAATGCAGCGCGTACTCGGGGATCGAGTTCCTGATCTCGCGCACCCAACTGAGCATCAACGGGTTGCACAGGCTCATTTCGGCGCCCACCCGCAGCACGTGACGGTAGCCATCCGGCAAGGGCAACTCGCGCCGCGCAGCGTCCCAGGTCTGAACCAGCTGATTGGCGAACACCACGAACGCTTCGCCGTCGGAGGTCAGTTTGGCGCCGGTACGATTGCGGATGAACAGCGTGCAATTCAGGTGGCTTTCCAGCTTCTGTACCCGCGCCGTGATCGCTGTCTGGGTGACATGCAGCTTTTCGGCGGCGGCCATCAGGCTGCCGTGGCGAACGATTTCGAGGAAGGTACGGGCGAGGTCAATGTCCATCGGGGTGGCTCGGTGGCTGGCTTCGGAGCGTCACACATCAGGACGCCGCGACATGGTAGCGCAGTGGCTTGCCGTCCAGCGGGAAGTCCTGAGGGTTTTGCAGTTAAAGCGATTAGCCATCTGGCAGAAATCCGAAATCCGCTGTCTCATGCAGCAGGTTCGTACAGATCACGAACCCCTTACCTACCTTTCTGCGGAAAACAACATGAAACACGCCCTGCTCACCGGCCTGCTCCTGACTGCATTCGCCCTGCCCTTCACGGCGAGTGCCAACGATGACAACAGCCAGTGCCAGATGAATCTGAGCAAAGTTCGAGATGCAAAAGTCGCTAAGCCCAACCTCAGCGATGCTGTGAGAAGCGACGTCGACACCACCGTCCACCGCGCCGAATCGGCACTGGCGCGGCACAACGATGACGGGGCGCGGGAGTGTGTGTCATTGACCCAGCAGGCGTTACAGAAGATTCAGAGCAATTGAAGACCTACGCAACTTGCCCTTGATTCTGCTCGTCACCGCGACGAAACGGGGTATGTGATTTTGATTCTCGCCGGAGGCCGTGGGTGCTGGCTTGTCTGCGATCCATCGCGCAGCGATGGCAAAACCGGTGTATGTGATGCGTTAGATGCATTGAGATGTCAGGTTTTGCTGCTGCTTCGCAGCAGATCGTAGGCAAGCCAACTCCCACGGCCTTCGGCCAGAATCAAAAGCGAAGCGGCAGGGGTCAGCTATCTGGCCAACCCCTTGTCTATCACTTCAACACCAACAGCCGATAAACCCCCGCCTCGCTTTCGATCCCATGGGTGTCATGGGTGAACCCCGGAAACGACTTGTCGAAACTCTCCAGCGCCCGGAGATACGCCAGCACCGGTCCGTCCGTGGCCCCTACGTGTTCGCCCGGCATCAGCAGCGGAATGCCGGGCGGATAGGGCACGATGCCTGTCGCGGCGATGCGCCCCGCGGCCTCTTCCAGCGTCACTTGCTCGACTTCGTTTCTGACCAGTTTTTCGTACGCCTCCACCGGGCTGAACTCCGCCTTGGGCAGCGTGCCGAACGCCTGAGCCATGGTCGCTGTGGTTTTGTTCTTTTTCATGGCCGCGAAGATTTCTTCGGACAAGTCCTTCAAGCCCATCCCCGTGTAACGCTGCTGGTTGGCCGTTAGCAAATCGGGCAGGCACAGCTCCAGTTCCAGATTGGTGTCGTAGTCGCGCTTGAAGTCCAACAGCGCGTTCACCAGCGTGCCCCACTTGCCTTTGGTGATGCCAATGGAGAACAAAAACAGAATCGTGAAATCAGTGGTTTTTTCGACCACGATTCCTTGCCGCCCGAGGTACGCGCTGAGCACACACGCCGGGATGCCGAAATCGAGCAGGTTGCCGTCGTCGCCCATGCCGGGGCTGAGGATCGACACTTTGATCGGGTCGAGCATGCAGTAGCCGTCTTCGATGTTGCCGAAGCCGTGCCACACCTCGTTCGGGTGCAACACCCAGCAATTGGGGTCGGTCTTGAGCTTGAGCGGATCGACTTCGTGAAACGGAATCGAAGTCGCGCCGACCGGCACTGATGGTGGCTGCCAGCACGAGAAAAACCAGTCATCGTTGCTGAGCATGTCGCTCTGCATGCGCGAGATCACCTGGCGGAACGCGATGGCTTCTTCGATGGATTCGTTGGTCAGAATTTGCCCGCTGGGAGCCTCCATCATCGCCGAGCTGACGTCGCACGAAGCCATGATCGCGTAATTGGGCGAGGTGGAGGCGTGCATCATGTACGACTCGTTGAAGCGCCCGTGAGGAATCGGATTGCGCCCGTTGCGCACGTGGATCATCGACGCCTGAGACAGCGCCGCCAGCAGCTTGTGGGTCGATTGCGTGGCGAACACGGTCGGCTTCGATGGGTCGTGATCGTCCGGACTGCCATGCATCGCGAAGCGGTCCTTGTACAGCGGGTTGAACCGCGCGTAGCCGTACCAGGCCTCGTCGAAATGCAGCCGATCGACACTCTGCCCCAACAGCTCTTCGACGCGGGTGACGTTGTAGGTCAGGCCGTCGTAGGTGGAGTTGGTGACGATGGCGTGCACTGGCGTCGGGTCTATGTGGCTTTTCACCAGCGGGTTGTTGGCGATAGCGGTTTTCACGCCCTCGGCGCTCAGGGTCTGCGGCAGGATCGGGCCGATGATGCCGAAACGGTTGCGGGTCGGCACCAGGTAGGTCGGAATCGCGCCCGACAGGGTCATCGCGTGTTCTGCAGACTTGTGGCAATTGCGATCACACAGGGCGATCTGATCACGCGTGACGCTGGCCATGAGGATGACGCGGTTGGACATCGACGAGCCGTTGGTCACGTAGTACGTGCGATGGGCGCCGAAAACCTTAGCCGCATAGCGCTCGCCTTGCCCTATGGGGCCGCTGTGGTCGAGCAACGAACCCAGCTCGCCGACCGAAATCGAAAGGTCAGAGCGCAGCAAGTTTTCCCCGAAAAACTCGTAGAACGCACGGCCCGCGGTGCTTTTCAGAAACGCCGTGCCGCCCGCATGCCCCGGTGTGTGCCAGGAATATTCATAGCTGCGAGCGAACTTGAGCAACGCGCCGAACATCGGCGGCAACACCGCCTGACGATAGCGTTCGATGGCGGCCATGATGCGCCCGCTGAGGAAGCGGCTGGTGTCTTCCGGCAGCCAGATGAAGTCGTCGGCGTGCTGCATGACAATCAACGGCACGCTGGACGCGGTGCTGCGGTCACTGATCAGAAACACCGGCACGCGGGTGTTGCGCTCGCGCAGAGTGGTGAGCAGGTCGATGCATTCCTGATGGTCAGGGCTGTCGTCCATTTCCCAACTGAGCAGGACGCACTGGATCGCGGGGTCGGTGCTGAGAATCGACTTGGCGTCGCTCAGGCTTTCCGACGTGAGCACGCTAATGGAGCGCTCTTCGACATCGCTGATCAGCTGGATCAAGGCCCGGCCGAACACGCTGCGTTTGTCGGGCTGCTTGGTGACCAGGAGCGCCAGCATGCCGAGCAGGTGTCTGTATTCCGTCATGGTTGAGTCTCCAATGTGGCCTGATTCAGGGCGTTAAGCGGCAAGCTGTTCACGGGGATCGGCTCGCCAACGATGTGCTGCGCCGACACGGTCTGGGTCGGAACGCTGTTGTTGAGGGCCTCCAGTTTGATCAGCCGCGTGTTGACGAAACCGAACAGCGTGTAGCCGACGATGGTCGCCACGCCGCCGAGCATCAGCGCCTGCTCGCCGGAACTGTAGAGCGCGAGGTAACTGTAGGCCGCAGCGATGTAGGCAACGATGTTGGTGATAAGTGCCTTGTTGGCGGGCACGTTCGAGACCTTTTGCAGGGTCATCAGCGTCGCCATGGACAGGATGTACGGCACCAGATTGGTGACCACCGCGAGGTTCACGAGGGTGTCGAATTGTTTGGCGAGATCGGGGCTGATGGTCAGCAGGGCCATGGCCGTCTGCATCGCCAGCAAGATCAACATGCTGATGATCGGCACCCCGTGTTTGTTCGCCTTGGCGAAGATCGGCAAGAAATAACCGGTGTCCGCCGAACTCTTGAACACCTGCGCGACGGTGAACTGCCAGCCCAGCAAAGAGCCGATACAGGCCAGGACCATCAGGCCCATCACCACGTTGCCGATCAGGGGGGTGAACATCTTGGCGAACACCAGGCCGAAAGGCGCGGTGGAGGACACCAGCTCGGCGTTTTCGACAATGCCCGCGATGACGTTGGTGGACACGATGTAGATCACCGCGGCGCCCAGCGTTCCGCCCAGCACGGCAATGGGTACGTTCTTCTCGGGGTTTTCGACCGCATCACCGTTGGCGCACGCCGACTCTAGCCCGAGGAACGCCCACAATGTGATCGCCACCGATGCGCCTGCGGCCTCGTACCAGGTTTTGTCGTGAGGGTTCCAACCCGCCGCGTAGATGCTGCTGTCGAACCAGAACCAGCCGATGGTCGAGACCAGCACCACCGGCGCAATGACGCCCCACACCGTCACAGCGCCAATTTTGCCGGTAATGCTCGCGCCGCCGAAGTTGGCAAAGGTGGTAATCCACAACAACGCAATCGTTGCGAGGCCGACTTGCACCGCGCCCAGCTTTATATCGAACAGCGTCTGGATATACCCCACCGCCGTAATACTGATGGCCACATTGGCAATCAGTAATGAGAGGCCGTAAGTGTAATTTGTGATGTAGTTCCCGGATTTACCAAACGTGTACTCGGCATACCCGCCCATGCCCCCCGTCTTGCGACTGAGCATGCCGCAGCGCGCGAACGCATAGGCTAGCGCCAGTGAGCCAGTGGCCGTGATCAGCCAGGAGAGAATTGAAATGCCGCCGACTTCGGCGAGTTTGGTGGGCAATAACACAATGCCGGAACCCAACATGTTGACGGCCGTCAACATGGTCAGTTGTCCCACGCTCATTTTCTTTGCGACTGACATTCCGTTGCCTCATTAAGATGAACTGAGAGGCTTTAGCTATAGCAAAGGTTTGTTACTAAGCAAGAAAGTCAGACTTTATTAGCAAGTAGCGATGAGCCATCTATTACATAACTTCGCAATAAGTAGCGACGTGAATGGCCGTGTTTGAATAGAGCAGGAATCGCTCGAATGGATCGATTATCCAGGGGGAGTGAACGGGCTGTCTTGGTCCGGCTTGCCGACGGCAGCGAGTTCAAGATCGATGCCGCCAGCAAACTGCGCACTATTGAGGAAGGCTGTTTTTCAAGCGTTCCATCACATCCAGGTCGGTGCGCTCGAAACGCAACGGCGTGGCGGAGATCCCGCCATGGGTCACGACGAAGGTTTCGCTGTCGTCGAAATCGGGACGTTCGTGACGGTCGATATTGAGCCAGTAGTAACCCTGCTCGCGCATGTCGGTGCGCTGGGTGATGTTCAGGCCGTCCATGCGTCCGATGCCTTGGCGGGTGATCTGCAACGGCCCGGCCTCTTGCGGCTCGACGTCCGGGAAATTGACGTTGATACAAACGTCGGCGGCCCACTCCATGCTGATCAATCGGCGAATCACGTCAGGCGCCAACGCCCGGGCAGTGTCCCACTTCACCGCATCGCGACGGGTGAAAAACTGGCTCAGGGCAATCGACGGCACGCCCATCAGCAGGCCGGCCATTGCGGCGCCAACGGTGCCGGAGAACATGGTTTCGACGCCGAGGTTCGCGCCTTTGTTGATGCCCGAGAGCAGCAGCTGAGGCGGTTTTTTCATCAACTGACGGATACCAATGGCCACGCAATCTGCCGGTGTGCCCGACACCGAAAAACGTCGCTCGCCTCGGGCTTTCACTCGCAAGGGATGATGGAGGCTGAGGGCATGGGAGATCCCGCTCTGATCCTGCTCCGGTGCGACGACCCAGACTTCATCGGCCAACTCCCGGGCCACCGCTTCCAGGACTTCCAGCCCCGGAGCGTCAATGCCATCGTCGTTGGTGATCAGGATGCTTGCGATACGCGGATGGGACATGCGGGGTCTCCTTGGCAGATGATTGGTGGAGGCAAAGCGTACGTCATCTGTAGCAGTCCGGCTCGCCGGCGGCAGCGATCTCAAAGCCGCCACCGCCGGCAAGCCGTCCTGCTACAGAAGGTGCGCAGTGCCTCATTAAAGAAGGTGACGCGGACACCTGTGGGAGCGAATTCATTCGCGAAGCAGACGCACACCCAACACACCTCTGTCGCCTGATACCTCTTCGCGAATAAATTCGCTCCCACAGGATTCGATGTCAGGCCACAGCTTTTTGCAAAAACTTCAAACAAACAACGTGAACAGCGCAAATCCGGCGTACCAGACGATGGCCGCGCGGATGAGCAATTCCCAGAGCACGTCCAGGCTGTTCACCCCCTCTACGCCCACCACCGGCGCGGGCACTTCGCCCGCCACGCAACCAACTTTGGTGATCAAGGCCGATGCGCTGATGTTCCAGTTCAGCAATTCGCTGAGCATCACGCGACTTACCGCGACGAAATTCCCCACCAACGCAAAGCTCGCGGCCAGTAAACGCACTGGCACCCAATCGAATGCGTGGCGCAACTGCGTGGCCGTTTCAATCAGCGCAGGCGTCTTGCCGCGCTCGGACGCCAGTGCCAGCAGCCGATACGCCAGCGCGGCCACAGGCCCCAGCACGAAATACCAGAAAATAACGGCGAAAAAGCCCTGATAGACCTGCCACAGCAAATAGGTTTGCACGCCGCCGAGCAGTTCTTCCTCGTTTTCCGCCTGCACGCCCAAGTCACGATCCGCGACCAGCACTGCGGCCTCTTGATCCCCTCGCCGGCAGGCGTCACGGAACGATCCGAGGTTGGCTTTGATATCGCCGCGCCCCAGGGTGTAGATCAGCACCAACAGATGAATCGGCAGTGCCAGCCAGCCGTAGGCCACCGAGCTGACAATCACCAACACCAGCGCCAACACGAGGCACGGCAGCAGCACCGTCAGCGTCAGAATCCACCAAGGACGTTTGGCCGTACGGGGATTGGATTCAAGCCGCCCCAACTGATTAAGCCAGGAGGCATCACGCTGAACACGCTGCCGCAGCGCAGAAAACTTCTCAATCCACACGGCCAACAGCAACACCAGAAAACTCATCACCTGCTCCTTGATTCAGTCCTGCAATGCCGAACGAAAACGCGACCAGTCAAAACACGGGCCCGGATCGGTTTTGCGACCCGGCGCAATGTCGCTGTGCCCGGTAATCCGTTGTGTCGTGATCGCAGGCCAGGCCAGCTGCAACTGCCGGGTCAACGCGCTCAGCTTTTCGTATTGCGCATCGGTGAAAGGCTGATCGTCAGTGCCTTCAAGCTCGATGCCGATGGAGAAATCGTTGCACGTCTCGCGGCCCTCGAACACGGAAACCCCAGCGTGCCAGGCACGATCAAGGCAAGAGACGAACTGCGTCAGCTCGCCATCACGTTCGATGAGAAAATGCGCGGAAACCCGCAGTTCGGCGATGCCCTCAAAGTAAGGGTGCTCTGTGACATCCAGCCGGTTTTGAAAGAATGCCTGGACTTTGCCCGTCTTGAATTGCGCAGGCGGCAGGCTGATGTTGTGGATCACCAGCAGCGAGATTTCCGCCTCAGGGCGAGCATTGAAATTGGGCGAAGGACAAAGGTGCGCGCCGTGGCACCAGCCCGTGGCGGGGTCCAATTGCATGGAGGGTCCTTAAGCGTGAATCGACAGCGGCCAGTATGCCCGCGAAGAGAGGGGATGTGGGAGTCGGGAACAGGCAACATGCATCCGAATAAAACACCTGCGCCGTTGTAGGCGCAACGCTCAGCGATACGTCCGGCTCATCAGCCCTTGAGCTTGCGCAAATTCCCCAGCACCGACTCCAGCGCCCGGTCGAACAGCAGCGAGTCATCCAGCACACGAATTGTCCCGCGACGGAACTCGACCGCCAGCCCCATGCGGGTCTTCTCCAGCACCTTCATGCCGGTCCGGTTGACGAACACGTAACGCCCGCTCGGCTCCACGATAGCCGCGAGCTTGCAGCGCAGTTTGTGGTCTTCGTCTTCCTGAATCTCGACCCAACTGCCCAAACGCAGCTTGTCGACCTGCAACAAGCCCTCGTCGTTCTCCGGCAAATGCAGTGAAGGCTCGCTCAGCACTTGCTCGCCCGGCGCGACCAGCACGATTTCTTCGACCACCGCCATCATCGAAGGCCCGTCGGAGGACTCCTCGTGCACCGGCGAAAGTCGCTCGGCGGCCGCGATTTCTTCCGGCGTGCGCGCAACGTGATTGAACGCCTGCACATGCAACGCTTCGAGTTGACTGAAAAATTCACTGGTGGCGAACGGGTCGAACGCCGCACTGCTCAGGCCATCGCGTAACGACTTGAGCAGCCCCGGCACGAGCTCCAACAGCTTCTGACGAGCATCGGCTTCGTCGTGAGGCTCGACACTCCAGATCAGATCGTCCATCGCCTGCAAACCGGCTTTCCACTCGCCGGATTGCTCGCCGTGCTTGAGGCACGTCAGCAGCAGCACTTTGCTCCAGGCCTCCTGCAACAGCCGCACGACGACTTCAGGCAGGGTCTTGCCGAGCAGACGATCATTGAGCGCTTGCTGCACCCGCTGACGCGCCAACTCTGCCAGCGCCCGGCCCTCTTCGGCATCGCGGGTACGCTGTTCAAGCAATTCGCTGCGACGACGCTCGTCGCTGGTGAAGGCGAGAAAATCCACCAACAGCTCGGTGAAGATCGCGGGATCGTCAACGAAGTCATGCAACAGGCGCTGCACGATCTGATCGATACGGGTGTAGAGCGAGTCCCGCTGGCTGTCGTCACGCCCGCCCCAGCCCAACGCCGCCGAGGCGATTTCGTTGAGCAGACGGCGCGCCGGGTGGCTACCACGGCTGAAAAAGCTCTTGTCGATGACCGCCACTTTCAGCATCGGAATCTGCAGCCGGCCAATCAATGCGCGCAGCGAACTCGGCAGATTGCGGTCGTCGAGGATGAATTCGAACAGCATCGACACCAGGTTGATCACGTCCTCATCGACCGTGCCCACGGTGCGGAATTTGCCACTGCGCGCACTGACGCGGCTGATCAATTGCTCCAGTTGAGCACGCAGATCAAAATCATCCGGCACTTCGGCGCGCGGCACGTGCTGCTGCAAATGGGACAGCAGACGCAGCAGGTCCGGGCTGGAAATCGGCCGACTGTCGGCAGAGGCATTGGCCGGGCGCGGGGTCAGGTTGCCACGCACATGCACCAGCAATTCCTGCAACGCCGAAAACACTTCCTGCACGCTCTTGTCGAGCTTCTCGGCAGCCTGAACCAGCGCAGCACTGTCAGCCCGTTGCGCCTCGCCGGTCGGTGCAGCACTGGAAGAACGATCCGTCGAGCGACGCGACGGCAGCACTTTCAAATCCGGCAACACACCTGCGGCAATCAACAATTGGTTGGCGGCTTCGTACAACTGATCGGCATCGGCCAGCGCGTACTTTTCGAACAGCTTGAGGATGATCAGCTTGACCTTGATTTCAACGCCCAGATTCCGACCCGCCTGCAAGAAGAAATCGCACAGCAGTGTAGGACCCAGCGGATTGGTTTCGTCGGTGACAGGCTGAGGGATCAGCTCGTTGAGGCGCGTGGTCAACTGACTCAGGGCCACGCCATCGCGGTTGACCACCTTGGTCACCATTGCATCGACGGCCACCGTACGCTCAAGGTCGTCGTTGTGGACCAGCGCAAGTTTGTCGAAGGAAACAGGCTCGTTGAGGATCGGCTCAGAGATTTCGTACTGGCCAAGGCGCAGAAACGATTCGAAGAATTTGTCGAGGAAATTGCGCTCAATGCTCTTTCGCTTGAGCCGCAGGTCGCGCATGGCCTCGAAGAAGATGTTCTGCTCGGCATTGTTATGCGCCCGATCAGCCATCTCGAACAGCGTGTCGTCGGCGTTATCGAACAGGGTTTGCAGGCTTTCTTTCAGCTGCTGCGCGGCCTTGTCGCGCACTTGCAGGAGGACGACAGGCAGCCGAGCGACAGGCGAAGACCCCGGTTGGTCCGGACCCGACTTGCTCAAAGGCACAACTTTACCGTCGTTCTGCATCAAGGACCCCTCGTCAAACTCAACCAAATCAGCCACTGCAACAGCCATAACCTGATCGCCAGCGGAGGCTTGACCTCCACATGGACGGATCGCGCAATGTGTAGTCCCTGGGGTGTACAGGCAGAACGTCAAACCTATGACGTCAATTACAAGGCGAAGTATCTTTCATAATTTGTCCGCTAGCCAGCGGTGTCTTCGCCCTTCCAGGAATATAGGTGTGGGCAAAGGCTTACGTGAGCCGATAGACCACGGAAATCCCGTTCCATCGCATCAACGGCGAAAAAACCGACAAAGTGCAGGTCATGCATTCATTTGAGGGGTGAGAGACAGGTGGGTTGGTACAGGCGACTGCCTTATACTCCGGGCACTTAGTAAGTGGAGTCCGATATGCCGAATCTACGTCTTGCCTCGCTGACAGCCGAAATCGAAGCCAACGTGCGCCGTGCGTTGCTCGAAGACGTAGGCAGTGGCGACATCACCGCCCAACTGATTCCCGCCGAGCGACTGGCCAAGGCCACCATCATCTCCCGCGACGACGCGGTGATCGCAGGCACAGCATGGGTCGACAGCGTGTTTCGTCAGCTGGATCAACGCGTCGCGGTGCATTGGCAAGTCGCCGACGGCGATCGGGTCAAGCCCAATCAGGCCCTCTTCCACCTCGAAGGCCCTGCCCGCTCGCTGCTGACCGGCGAACGCAGCGCGCTCAACTTCCTGCAAATGCTCTCCGGCGTCGCAACCCGCTCCCAGCACTACGCCGACATGGTTACCGACACCCAGGTCAAACTGCTCGACACCCGCAAAACCCTGCCCGGCCTGCGCTTGGCGCAGAAATACGCCGTCACCTGCGGTGGCTGCCACAACCACCGCATCGGCTTGTACGACGCGTTCCTTATCAAGGAAAACCACATCGCAGCCTGCGGCGGCATCGCCCAAGCCATCGCGGCCGCCCACAAAATCGCCCCCGGCAAACCCGTGGAAATCGAAGTCGAAAGCCTTGATGAATTGAAGCAGGCGCTGGATGGCGGCGCCGACATCGTCATGCTGGACGAACTGAGCCTCGACGACATGCGCGAAGCCGTGCACCTGACAGCCGGTCGCGCCAAGCTTGAAGCCAGCGGCGGGATCACAGACGCGACTTTGCTCCCGATTGCGGAAACGGGTGTGGATTACATCTCCATCGGGACGTTGACGAAGGATATAAAGGCGGTGGATCTGTCGATGCGCTTGAGCATTTGACTGAAGCGATAACGTCGCCATCGGGCGTCGCCCTCCGGCGCCCTGCATCCCCAAGCATCATGTTCAAGACGAACGGCCCGCTGCACGGCAAAAAATGCGAACTGCCGCACCTTTTCTCAGTTGAAAAACCCACTTCTCTCGCTAGAATCGCGAATTATTCAAATTTGTAACAAATTCTAATAATTGGATTACCACTCAGGGAAGGAGAGTTTCTGTGAAAACAAAAATGCTGTGCGCGCTGGCCATCACCCTTATCTCGGGTTGCGCCTCCATGGGCGGCGAAGACAAGTTCAGCGCCACTTACGTCCAAAGCCACCTCATTCCGCACAAGACCACCCAGGCTCAAGTCCAGGCCATCTACGGCGTGCCTGACGCCCAGTCCACCTACTCGGATGGCAGCTATTACTGGAGTTATCAAAAAAACGGTAATTTGAGCGCCGCCTCTAACCTGGTCGGCTACATCCCCGGCGCAGGTGCCGTCGGGAGCGCACTGGGCATGGCCAACTCGGCCAATCAAGCCTCCAACGCAGCGTCAACCGCCGCTGGCAAGGTGAATGGCAACGTCGAGAACCACGGGGATAGCCTGCGGATCAACTTCGGTAAGGACAAGATTGTGAGCTACTGGGGGCTTTGAGGTCCGACCCCGAGTATGGCCGCCAGCTTCTACGGTAACCACGAACTTCACGACCCTTACTGACGCCGTAACGAGAAAAGCCCGATCTGAAGATCGGGCTTTTCATATCTGTGAACGCCTTTCCTATTGCTCAAAGCTCAACATCGCAAGGGGTTGAACAGCGGTCATAAGCTACTGCCCCATGATGATCCGATAGCGGCGCTGATATTCCTCGTAGGAAACGTTCTCCTGCATGAGCTTCTGCACTTGCTCGTTCTGGAAAGCCTCTTTGCTCATCGGCTGAAGCGCACCAGATTGCACGGGGGCGGGCGCACCAGACTGAACACGTGTAGGCGCCACAGTTGGCGGTTGATTTCCGAGATAGTTCAGCGGCCGAGGCGCCTGCTCCAGACTGCCAAGGCATTGGTACTTGATCGCCACCTGCCAAGCCGAGCACTCCCCAAACCCTCGGCGCGCCTGACAGGTCTGCGTCTGACCACCGAAGGGTTCAGCGTCCTGGTATCCCCACAATGCACACTTCGATTTGGCGATGGCGTACGCCTGCCGCTTGTCGACAACGGGTGTTTCAAGGCTGTTGAAATCGTAGGCCACATCAATCACCCCATCAGCCCTGCTGCCGCCCGTGGCGTAGAAATCCTTATGGGTGTTGCAGGCTGAAAGCAAAACGAACACCGCGACCAAAAGCACGCGCATCGGTACATCCTTGTGACGTGAGGTGAATGCTGCACACGCAGCGGATGTAAAAAAGCCCGGGGCTAGCCCCGGGCTTTGGGTGTAGCTGGTGCCGAAAATAGGAATCGAACCTACGACCTTCGCGTTACGAGTGCGCTGCTCTACCGACTGAGCTATTTCGGCATTGTCGAAAGCTGATTCGTGAGGAAGTGTCTCACGCCAGCCAGCATATCAACCCCCAGTAGGAGGAGCAGTGTAAGTGCAGGTGTTGGAGGCTGCAGCTGCGATCGACACCTTACATGTCCAAGTGATGCTACCTGCGGTGGTGGATAGCGACGGGGTCAACGTAGCCGTAGTAGCCGCTGAGCCGTTGCCTACAGAAGGACTTACTAAGATGCCGGTTGTGTCTGCACACGTGCCGCCAGTTGGCATCGTCACGCTCGTGCAAAGCGTTGTTGACAGACCTTGCTGGTAGTTGATCGCCACCTGCGACTTAGCAGCATCAAGGGTCGCAACGGCGCTAGCACCGTTGGCACGAGCTACGTAGTTTTGATACTGAGGAATCGCCACAGCTGCAAGAATGCCGATGATTGCTACGACAATCATCAACTCAATTAATGTGAAGCCTTTTTGTGAATTCATCACCACTACTCCAAGCGTCAATTTGGTGTTGCTCACCAGAGGGGTAGCAATCACCGTGCCACTCTAAGAGCGCTCGGATTTCACGCAAACCCGCCCAGATTTCGCATTCACGTATCTCAATGAGCCGCTTACAGCGGCAACTACTGACATTTTTGGTCACATGACACCGGTCTATTTGGCAGCGAAGCCCGACTAGGCTATAAACGGTCCAATGTCTGTATCTGGTGGCTGTAATGACCGATGTCGTCCTAACCGGCTTAGCGAAGCAACTCGTCGTTGCTGAGCTTCTTAATGAAAAAACTGCTCAGCAAGCTTATCAACAGGCACGGCGAGACAAGGTCTCGCTTGTCAATTATCTCGTTCAGAACAAGCTCGTGGATGGCCTCGTCCTAGCTGAAATGGCATCTGACCAGTTTGGCCTGCCGTTTCTCGATTTGGGTACGCTCGACAGGGATAGCCAACCCAAAGGCCTGGTCAGCGAAAAGCTCGTACGTCAGCATCAAGCGCTGCCTCTCTGGCGGCGCGGAAACAAGCTTTTCGTAGGTGTGTCCGATCCTACAAATCATCAAGCAATCACCGATATACAGTTCAGCACAGGTCTCAATACAGAAGCCATTTTGGTCGAGGACAATAAGCTAACTGCTGCAATCGACAAATTTTTCGATACCCACAGTGGGCTTGGAGAGATGGCGGATGTCGATCTGAGCCTAGAGGTCGAATCAGGTGATGAAGTTAAAGAAAGCACACTGGGCGACGTAGATGCTGATGACGCTCCAGTCGTACGCTTTGTTAATAAGATGCTTATGGACGCAATTCGTCTCGGGTCGTCGGACCTTCACTTTGAACCTTACGAAAAAGTTTTCCGAGTACGTCTACGCACTGATGGCGTTCTACATGAAGTTGCGAAACCTCCGACCCAGTTGGCGGGACGCATAGCTGCTAGATTAAAAGTCATGGCCGGGCTAGATATTTCTGAACGCCGCAAACCACAGGACGGGCGAATCAAACTCCGCATATCGAAAAGCCGAGCTATTGATTTTCGAGTTAACACGCTCCCGACATTGTGGGGTGAAAAAATCGTCATGCGGATTTTAGACCCAACAAGCGCCCAGATGGGAATTGACGCGCTGGGTTACGAGGCCGAACAAAAAGCACTTTACCTTGAAGCCTTAAGCAAGCCACAGGGCATGATCCTAGTCACTGGCCCGACAGGCTCTGGCAAGACTGTTTCTTTGTATACTGGATTAAATATCCTCAACACCCCAGATATTAATATTTCAACGGCCGAAGACCCTGTCGAAATTAACTTAGAAGGCATTAACCAAGTCAATGTAAACCCACGACAAGGCATGGACTTCTCGCAAGCACTGCGTGCTTTTTTGCGACAAGACCCCGATGTCATCATGGTTGGGGAAATTCGAGATCTGGAAACCGCCGAAATAGCAATAAAGGCATCCCAAACGGGCCACATGGTCTTGTCCACGCTGCATACAAATAGCGCCGCAGAAACTCTGACCCGACTGCATCACATGGGAGTCGCCGCTTTTAATATAGCCACTGCAATTAATTTAATTATTGCGCAGCGCTTGGCGCGCAAACTTTGCCCTCATTGCAAAAAAGAAGTTGAGATCCCTCGAGACACCCTCATTGCAGAAGGTTTTCCTGAGTTAAAAATAGGATCATTCAAGCTTTACTCTCCCGCCGGGTGCGAGCAATGCAATGCTGGCTACAAGGGACGAGTTGGAATTTATGAGGTAGTGAAAAACACGCCGGCATTAGAGCGCATCATTATGGAAGAGGGTAATTCCATCGAGATTTCTGAGCAAATGCGCAAAGATGGCTTCAATGATCTGCGAACATCAGGACTGATGAAGGCAATGCAGGGCGTAACAAGTTTAGAAGAAATCAACCGGGTGACGAAGGATTAAGCATGGCGACCAAAGCAGTAAAAGTCGGCGTCTACACCTGGGAGGGGATCGACCGGAAAGGGATGAAGCAGACCGGTGAGATTAACGGCCACAATCCTGCGCTGGTAAAGGCGCAATTGCGCAAGCAGGGAATCAATCCCACTAAAGTCAGAAAAAAATCTGTTTCTTTATTTAGTTCTGGCAAAAAAATCAAACCGTTGGACATTGCATTTTTTAGTCGCCAGATGGCAACCATGATGAAAGCTGGCGTCCCTCTACTCCAATCCTTCGATATCATCAGCGAGGGGACCACCAATCCAAAAATGCGAAAGTTAGTAGATGACATTAAGCAAGAAGTGGCAGCAGGCCACAGCTTCGCCACAGCTTTGAGACAAAAGCCTGAATACTTTGACGATTTATTTTGTAACTTGGTAGATGCAGGAGAACAAGCTGGCGCCCTTGAGTCATTGCTTGATCGCGTGGCGACATATAAAGAAAAAACTGAGTCACTAAAGGCCAAAATCAAAAAAGCAATGACGTATCCAATCGCAGTCATTATCGTTGCTTTTGTAGTAAGCGGCATTTTGCTAATTAAGGTTGTCCCTCAATTTCAGTCGGTATTTGCCGGATTTGGAGCAAAATTACCTGCCTTCACCCTTATGGTTATCGGGCTTTCAGAGGTTGTTCAGAGTTATTGGTACATAATTTTAGCAAGCCTAATCATCATCATTATCGCTTTCCGAAAAAGCTACAAAACGTCAGCAAAATTTCGCGACCGCGTAGACAAGCTTTTGCTTAAAATCCCAATCGTAGGCCCTCTGCTGTATAAGTCTGCGGTCGCACGGTTTGCACGAACCCTAGCAACTACATTCGCAGCTGGAGTGCCACTGGTTGACGCACTTGACTCTGTGGCGGGCGCCACTGGCAATGTCGTATTCAGAAACGCAGTTCATAAAGTCAAACAAGACGTATCCACTGGCATGCAACTCAATTTTTCAATGCGTAGCACTGGCGTATTCCCAATGCTGGCAGTTCAGATGACCTCTATCGGCGAAGAGTCTGGTGCACTAGACTCTATGCTGGATAAAGTTGCAACTTATTACGAAGAGGAAGTCGACAATATGGTCGACAGTCTGACAAGCCTCATGGAACCAATGATCATGGCCTTCTTAGGCGTGATTGTCGGCGGCCTCGTCATCGCCATGTACCTCCCCATCTTCCAGCTCGGAAACGTCGTCTAACCATGTCCCTCCCCGACTTCCTGGCCAGCTCTCCGCTGGCCTTCGCCGTTTGCGCTTTGATCCTGGGTCTACTCGTCGGCAGTTTCCTCAACGTCGTTGTCTATCGCCTCCCAAAAATGATGCTCCGCGACTGGAAAACGCAGGCCCGTGAAGTGCTGGAACTCCCTCCAGAGCCCGCCCGGGAAACCTTCAACCTCCTGCTTCCCCACTCCCGCTGCCCACACTGTTCCCACAAGATCCGCGCATGGGAAAACCTGCCTGTCGTGAGCTATCTCGCCCTCGGCGGGAAGTGTTCGAGCTGCAAGGCGCCGATCAGCAAACGTTATCCATTGGTCGAGCTGGCGTGTGGTGTGATGTCGGCGTTTATCGCCTGTTATTTCGGGTTCGGTTGGCAAGCGGGCGCTGTGTTGGTGTTGAGTTGGGGGTTGTTGTCGATGAGTTTGATCGATGCCGATCACCAGTTGTTGCCGGATGCGATTGTGTTGCCGTTGTTGTGGCTGGGGTTGATTGTCAATGCGTTCGGGCTGTTTGCTTCGCTGAGCGATGCGCTGTGGGGCGCGGTCGCGGGGTATTTGGTGTTGTGGACGGTGTTTTGGCTGTTCAAGCTGATCACAGGCAAGGAAGGCATGGGTTATGGCGATTTCAAATTGCTGTCGATGCTGGGGGCCTGGGGTGGTTGGCAGATTTTGCCGTTGACGATTTTGTTGTCGTCGATTGTCGGCGCAGTGCTTGGCCTGATTTTGCTGCGTGTGCGCAATGTCGAGACGAGCACGCCGATCCCGTTTGGGCCGTATCTGGCCATCGCGGGGTGGATCGCGTTGCTGTGGGGTGATCAAATAACGTCTTCGTATTTGCAGATCGCCGGTTTCAGATGACTTCTCCTCACGCGCAGCAACCTGCAACACCCTGGATTCTTGGCCTGACGGGCGGCATTGGCAGCGGCAAGAGTGCGGCAGCGCAGTGTTTCGCGGATTTGGGCATTCATTTGGTGGATGCCGATAACGCCGCGCGCTGGGTGGTCGAGCCGGGGCGTCCTGCGTTGGCGCAGATTGCCGAGCACTTCGGCGAAGGTGTTTTGCTAGCCGATGGCGCGCTGAATCGCGGCGCACTGCGGGAGCTGATTTTCAAGGAGCCGCAGCAGCGTGTCTGGCTTGAAGGTCTGTTGCATCCGCTGATCCGCGAGGAAATCCGTCAATACCTGGCCCGCGCCGAGTCACCATACGCGATTCTGGTGTCGCCGTTGTTGCTGGAGACGACCCAACATCAGATGGTGCAGCGGGTGTTGGTGATCGATGTGCCGGAAGCGGTGCAGATCGAGCGCACGGTGTTGCGCGACAAGACCAATGAAGAGCAGGTCCGGGCGATCCTCAAGGCGCAGGCGAGTCGTGAGGAACGGCTGAGTCGAGCGGATGATGTGATCGTCAATGACCGCGACCCGGCCTGGCTGAAAAGCGAGGTCGAGCGACTGCATCACTTTTACCTAACTTTGCGTGGAGGCCAATCATGAGCCAACCAATGACCGTCGATTGTCCAACCTGCGGGGCCCCTGTCGAGTGGAAGCCCGAGAACACGTTTCGGCCGTTCTGTTCGGACCGTTGCAAGTTGATCGACCTGGGCGCTTGGGCGTCGGAAGAGCATGCGATTCCGGTGGCGCCGGATGCGGAGGATGAGTTGTTTTCCGGTGAGTTTGATCCTAAGCAGCATTGAGCAAACACCCAACACTGGACCGCATCTGGTCTCCAACAAGGGTTTCAGATGCTTACGTAGTGCCAGTCACAACGTGCTCGCAGGATTTGCTGCCGCTCCGCGCCAGATCGCAGGCAAGCCAGCTCCCACGGCCTTCGGCCAGAATCAAGAACACCGCTGCATCCGCGTTAGCGGCCGTTGCCCTTTGACGGCGGGGACAGATACCGCGTGCGGTTGAACGTCTCCAGCCATTCCGGGCAGAACACAACCAGCGCTGTGATGATCACGCCGTTGATGAACGCTTCGGGAAAGACGATCAGCCAGATGTAGCCGATGAAATCCTCCAGCCACTCGGGCATGGCGAACAGGCCGTCGTGCCAGAGCAGGCCCATCGCTACCAGCAGGCAAGCGAGCGCGGCCAGTCCGGCGGCGAAGAAGCCGGAGCAGAAGATGTAGGTGAATGGGCTTTTCGGTTGGGCGCGTTCGACGATCAGTGAGCAGCCTTCGGTGATCAGCACCGGCAGCACGATCAGCACCAGACCGTTCACCCCTAGCGGCGCCAGTTCCTGTCGTCCCAACGCCAACAAGCCAAGCTGCGCAATGAAGCCGCCGACGATCGCCAGTGGCCAGTCCAGCAGCAACGTCACCGCCGTCATGCCGAGAAAGTGAAAAGAGACGCCGGTGTCGAAATCGCGGCGCATCAGCCACAGCAAAAACAGCGCGAAGACGGTGCCGAACAGCAGGTGCTGACGTCGTGCGTCGGTGAAGAGTTCGACCCACGGGCAGCGCCAGATCGTCCACCCCAGCACTGGCAGATAAAACAGCCAGGCGAGGGTCATGGTCTGCGCAGTCAGCACCTGTGCTCCGATCATCTCCGTTGCTCTTGTACGTTCGGATAACGACAGTCTAGCCCGACACAAAAACACCCGATGGCGCGGGTTGATTCGCGCCATCGGGTGGGAAGGATTACAGGAGTTTGTCAGTTAGCTGGCTTTACGCTGTGGCGCGCCGTGAACCATGGTGTAGGCGTAATCGACACCCATGCCGTAGGCGCCACTGTGTTCGAGCACCAGTTGCATGACGGCGTCGTAGCTTTCTTTGTGCGCCCAGTCGCGTTGGAATTCGAGCAGGACTTGTTGCCAGGTCACCGGGACCGCGCCTGCCTGAATCATGCGCTGTACGGACATGTCGTGGGCTTCTTTAGTGGTGCCGCCTGAAGCGTCAGTGACGATGTAGACCTCGTAGCCTTCGGCCAGCGCGTCGAGGGTCGGGAAGTTGAGGCAGACTTCGGTCCACAGCGCGGCGATGATCAGCTTCTTGCGACCGGTCGCCTTCACGGCTTCGACCAGTTTTTTGTCTTCCCAAGAGTTCATCGACGTGCGCTCGATGGGCTGTTGGTCCGGGTGCACCGCCAGCAGTTCCGGCCAGATGTAGCCGCTGAAGCTCTGGGTTTCGACCGAGGTATAAATGGTCGGCACGTTGAAGATTTTGGCGGCCTTGGCCAGGCCTACGGTGTTGTTCTTCAGGGTTTGACGATCGATCGACTGCACGCCGAATGCCATCTGTGGCTGGTGGTCGATCAGGATCAATGCGGAATTGGTTGGGTTCAGCAGTTCGCGGATAGACATGGCGTTTTCCTTTGGATTCGATAAGGGTCTGTTGGGTTAGCCGCTGGAGCGCTTGGCGCTGTGTGCTTGCTGGCTTGGGAGTAAATTTACGGACTGGCTGACTTAGGAACAATCCCATAGAATCGAGACTCATTGTTTCCATATCAGGGACACTCATGGATCGCATCGAATGCATGCGCGCGTTTGTCGCCACCGTCGGCGCCAACGGTTTTGCCGCAGCGGCCCGAGCACTGGATGTACCGCGCTCAAAAGTCAGCAAACAGATTCAGGCGTTGGAGGAAGCGATTGGCGTGCAACTGCTGCAACGCACCACCCGCAGCCTGCATCTGACAGAAGCCGGGGCCGAGTACTACGACGCCTGTCGCGATGTCATCGCCTCGCTGGACGAAGCGGAGCAGCGTGCCCGCACAGGAATGGGTGAAATACGCGGGGTGTTGCGGGTCAACGCGCCGATGTCGTTCGGCTTGAGTCGGCTCGGGCCACTGATCCCTCTGTTCAATCAACTGCACCCGAATGTCGAGCTGCAAGTGGTGCTCAGCGACCAGCAGGTCGATCCGGTGAAAGGCGGCTTTGACGTGACCATCCGGATTGCCAGCCTGCCGGATTCGTCGATGGTGGCGCGTTCATTGGCTCCGGCGCCACGACTCATGGTGGCCTCGCCTGACTACCTCGCGAAACATGGCGTGCCGCAATCGCCGAAGGATCTGGCGAATCATCAGTTCCTCAGTTATGGCTACCTGCAAAGCGGGATCAGCCTGCAACTGTGCAACGGCAAGGAAACACAGCGTGTCACGGTCAGCGGGCCGTTGCACGCCAACAACGGCGACATTCTTGCGCAGGCGGCGGTGGGGGGAATGGGAATCGCGTTGCTGCCGAATTTCATCGTCGAAAGGGCTGTAGCGGATGGGCGATTGAAGGCGGTGTTGTGCGAGTGGGAAGCACCGGCAATCTCAGTGAACGCGGTGTACCCGTCAGCGCGCCGGGTGCCGATGAAGACCCGGGCGTTCATTGATTTTCTGGTGGCAGAACTGGCGTTGGGCACGGCGGGGTTTTGAGCGGCCGAGGCTGTAGAAGCGCGGTCGGTCTGGGCCGCACTCGGACGATCTATCGTGAACCGGCAGGGTGACCAGCCGCCTGGGTAGTGTCAGGCGCAACGCGTTAGCCGGGTTTGCTGGTGCTGCGCACCAGATCGTAGGCAAGCCAACTCCCACGCCTTCGGCAGAAGCAGGTTGATGTATACGCAAGATTGCTTTTGATTCTGACCGAAGGCCGTGGGAGTTGGCTTGCCTACGATCTGACGTGTAACGGCAGCAGATCCAGCGAAAGCGATCCGTCTGACACAACAAAGCCGCAGAAGGGCCTATCTGAGACCCTCCCACGCCTTCGGCAGAAGCAGGTTGATGTATACGCAAGATTGCTTTTGATTCTGGCCGAAGGCCGTGGGAGTTGGCTTGCCTACGATCTGACGTGTAACGGCAGCAGATCCAGCGAAAGCGATCCGTCTGACACAGCAAAGCCGCAGAAGGGCCTATCCGAGACCCTCCCACGCCTTCGGCAGAAGCAGGTTGATGTATACGCAAGATTGCTTTTGATTCTGACCGAAGGCCGTGGGAGTTGGCTTGCCTACGATCTGACGTGTAACGGCAGCAGATCCAGCGAAAGCGATCCGTCTGACACAGCAAAGCCGCAGAAGGGCCTATCCGAGACCCTAAAAGCTCCCACGGCTTGCGGCCAGAATCAAAAGGGAATCGCATTCAAGCCACCGCACCCACCGGCTCGCGCCCTTCCAGCACCGCCGCCAGACTGGCCAATACCATCTCGCCCATCTTCGTCCGCGTCTGCACGGTCGCGCTGGCGCGGTGGGGTTGGAGAATCACGGTTTCCAGGCCGAACAGCACGTCGGGCACGTTCGGCTCGTCGACGAACACGTCCAGACCCGCGCCTGCGATTGACCCCGATTGCAGCGCTGCGATCAGGTCCGGCTCGTTCACCAGACTGCCCCGCGCCACGTTGATCAAATAACCCTCCGCGCCCAGCGCCGCCAGCACTTGTGCGTTGATGATGCCCTTGGCCTTGTCCGCCGCCGCAGCAACGATCAGCGCATCGCTTTGGCGGGCCAGTTCCACCAGATCACTGACGAAGGCGTAAGGCACGTCGCTCATAGCGTTGAGGTCGGTGTAACGGATGGGGCATCCGAACGCCGCAGCCCGCGTGGCGACGGCACGCCCTACCCGGCCCAGGCCGACGATGCCCACGCGCATGCCGCTGAACTGGCGGGCCAGAGGCAGCGGCACCAGCGGCGTGGCGGTTCTGGCCCATTCGCCGGAGCGCACGTAGCGATCGCCAGTGCCCAATCCGCGGCAGGCCGAAATCAACAGGCCGATGGCGAGGTCCGCGACGTCCTCGGTCAGCGCACCGATGGTCGCTGTGACCCGAATCCCGCGATCACGGGCATAAGCCAGATCAACCGCGTCCGTGCCGACGCCATTGACCGCGATCACTTCCACCTTCGGCAACTGCTCCATCACCGCACGGGTGATGCCGGTGTGGCCGCCGGTCACGACGCCGCGAATGTTAGCGCCATGTTCGGCAAGATAGGCGGCCTTGTCGGCCTGCTGAAAATATGGGCGCACGGTGTACAGCGCGTTGAGCCGCGCGTTGATGTCGGGAATCAGGATCGGGCTGAGTTGCAGGATTTCAGGTTTCATCGAAGTCTCGCTCGCAACGGGAGGCAAAAGGATCAACCACGGCCCACGAAAGGCATGTTGGTGGCCATGACGGTCATGTTCAGCACGTTGGCCGACAGCGGCAGCGCGGAGATGTAACGCACGGCATCGGCGATGTGTTTGACGTCGATCATCGGCTCCACCGCGATCGACCCGTTGGCCTGACGCACGCCTTTGGTCATGCGCACCGACAGCTCGGTCAGCGCATTGCCGATGTCGATCTGGCTGCACGCGATGTTGAACTCGCGACCGTCCAGCGCGAGGCTTTTGGTCAGACCCAGAACCGCGTGTTTGCTGGCGGTGTACGGCGCGGTGAACGGGCGCGGAACGTGGGCGGAAATCGAGCCGTTGTTGATGATCCGGCCCCCCTGCGGCGACTGTTTGCGCATCAGGCCAAACGCCCCGCGACTGCACAGGAAAACCCCGGTCACGTTGGTGTCGATCACGCTCAGCCAGGTCTCGACCGGCAGCTCGTCCATCGGCACGGCCGGTGCGTTGACGCCCGCGTTGTTGAACACCACATCGAGTCGGCCGTAGACCTCTTCGATGGTCGCGAACAGCGCGTCGACGCTGGCCGGATCGCGCACATCAGTGGACACCGCCAGCGCTTCGCCGCCCTGCTCGCGGGCCTGTGCCACGAAGGCTTCCAGCGGCTCGAGGCGGCGCCCGGTCACCACGACCTTGTAGCCATCTTCCAGCAGGCCCAACGCCACAGCGCGACCGATGCCGCTGCCTGCGCCGGTGACCAAGGCAATTTTCGAGGGGGATTGTGCAGTCATTGTTGTTCTCCTGTTGCTCGTCTGGATGCTGGTAGAGCGGGTCAGTCAGCGCGACGGCTGCCGACGCGCATTTCCAACTCGCCGATGCCACTGATGCCCGCGTTGATCACATCACCCGCCTGGAGTGCTGCGACGCCGGGCGGGGTGCCGGTCATGATCAGGTCCCCGGCGCGCAGGCCGACGGAGTGGGACAGCTGGCTGATGATTTCGCTTACCGACCAGATCTGGCTGTCCAGGTCCGAGCGCTGACGCTCCACGCCATTGACGCTGAGCCAGATCGCGCCCTGCTTCGGGTGGCTGTCAGGGCTCGCCGGGCGAATCGGGGTGATCGGCGCAGATCCGTCGAATGCCTTGGCGGGTTCCCACGGATTGCCCACGGCTTTTGCGGCCATTTGCAGGTCGCGGCGTGTCAGGTCCAGGCCAGCGGCGTAGCCCCAGACATGGTCGAGGGCCTGCGCTTCGCTGATCTCGAAACCGTCCTTGCCAATGGCGACCACCAGTTCGATCTCGTGGCAGAACTGTTCAGTCTGGGTCGGGAAGTTCAGTTCGCCCCTCGCATCGATGACTGAGGTCGCAGGCTTCATGAAGAACGCCGGAACTTCACGCACGGCATTCAGCGCATCGCCCCAGTAATAATTGCGCCCCAGGCAAAACACGCGTGCGACAGGGAAGCGCGCGTCGCTGCCACTGACAGGCAAGCTAGGGATGCGGGCGGGTTCGAAGACAAAATTGCTCATGGAAATTCCTTATGGCCAATGGCCGTTTGAACCAGAGACTACGGGATCAAAACGTCCGAAAGTTGGACAAAACTGTGTTGGCGCTGGACTAAAAAACTCAATGTCGCGGGCATAAAAAAGGCGTACTCGCGCACGCCCTTGCCTAGTTCGGCAGAAGGTCACACACATTCGTAGCGGTTAGCTGGCCTTGAGTTGGATGCGGTAAATCCGGCCCAGCAACAGCGAGTAAGACAGCGTGCCCATGCAGGCAAGACCGCCGATGAACCAGAACGCCCAGGCGAAACCGCCCGTAACATGCAGAATTTGACCGATGACGATGGGGGTCACGATGCCGCCAATATTCGCCGCCAGGCTGGTGACGCCGCCGGTCAGACCGATCAGTTCTTTCGGTGCGATTTCCGAGACGGCAGCCCAGGACGCCGATGCGATGCCTTGTGCGAAGAAGGCAATGGTCAGCAACGCGATGCAGACTTCATTGGAGTCAGTGAAGTTGACGAGCATGATCGACATGCCCAGCGCCGAACCCACCACCAGCGGCAGTTTGCGGGCAAAGGACAATGAAATTCCGCGACGGATGAGCCAATCGGAAACGAACCCCGCCAGTAACACGCCGACCGTAGCGCCAATGAATGGCAGTACCGCGAAGATCCCGACTTTGACCATGGTCAAATGACGCTCTTCGATCAGGTACGTCGGGAACCAGGTCAGGAAGAAGTACAGCACCGACGTGTTGGCGAATTTGCCGATGCAGATCGCCCAGACCTGGCGATACTGAAACAGCTCCGCGATCTGCCCCCACTTGAATTTATTTTTGTCCTGACTGCTTTTGACCAGGCCACCACCTGCCTCGATGTAGTCGAGTTCTTGCTGACTGACCTTCTTGCAGCTCAGCGGATCGCGGTACAGGTAGAGCCAGGCAACGCCGAACAGGATGCCGACGATGCCGGTGCTGTAGAACACGTGGCGCCAGTCGTATGTGGTTGCGAGCCATAGCAGCAACCCGGTGAACAACGCGGTGCCGAGATACTGGCCACACACGTAGATGCTGCTCGCCAGGCCCCGCTCCCGCGCCGGAAACCAGACGGTGACGGCACGACTGTTGGCCGGGAACGCCGGGGCTTCCATGGCGCCGATGGCCAGACGCAATCCGAACAGCGACGCAAATCCCCCCGCCATCCCTTGGCACACGGTGACGGCAGACCAGGAGATCAGCGACGCGCCGTACGTCAGTCGTGAACCGAAACGGTCGGCGATGAAACCGGCGGGTACCAGAGCGAAGGCGTAGGTCCAGGCGAACGCGGAGAAGATCAGGCCCATCTGGACTTTATCGAGTCCGAGGTCTTTGGCCATGAACGGGGCGGCGATGGAAATGTTGACCCGGTCCACGTAGTTGATGATCGTCGCGATCAGCAGCAGCGAGAGCATGAACCAGCGGCGGTGAGAGGCGGGACGTGCTGGAGCGGCAGCCATGGGCGCGGCCACGGCAGCATCGATCGCCTGAATATCAGGGTTGCTCGACATGAGAATTCCTCGTTGTTTTTATTGGAATCGAGTGATGAAGCATGCCTTTAACTTATCGTACGACTGGTTTTAAACAAGACGCTGCTTAGAACGTTTTCGGATTTCAGAGAGTGCCCGTCATTATTAGTCCAAGAAATTTAGAGGAGTCAGATAAGGTAAATGTTGGAATGTAAGCGTCGGAAAATACCGAGATAGAGCCTTTTCACTTTTCTGACGTATCGCGTTCTTTTTGGACAAAAAAACTGGCCAGCGAAAACAGAAAGGTTTTGAATCGTGTCGTAGGACAACTGACAATAAAAACAGATGACTGAGGAACACCACGATGGACTCTGCCAATCGCGTCCCCACTTTCGGCATGCAGCAACGCAGCGAACGGCCGGATTTCTATATCCGTGGCAAGACCGAGGGCAAACCGGAAACCGCGCCTCACCGGCATGAGTATTTCCAGATTCAGATCAATCTGGGTGGCGACACGGTGCAGCACATCGGCGGTGTCGTCCGGCCTTTTCCGCGCAACACGCTGGCGTTCATCCTCCCGCACAAATTGCACCTGATCCCGCACCCGCCCGAGGGCAATTTCCTGCTGATCAACTTCGCCCAGACCTTCCTGCTGCCGCAGTTGCAATGCGACCCGCTGGACCTGGAAGACGTGGCCATTGCGCTGGCGCCTGAACTGTCGCCCTTTCGGTTTCAGGAGCATCTGGATTTCACCCTCGACGCAGAGGACTTCGCCGAGATACAGCGTCTGCTCGACCGCATGCGCGAGCTGGACCAGAACCGTCAGTTCGGCACGCGGGAGATGCTCAAGGGCTGTTTGCTGCAACTGATCGGGACCGTCTGCGCGCTGTACGCCGAACCGATCAAGCTGCTGGCAGACGACAACGCCGCCGAACGCAGCCGTCGCGATGCGCTGGCGCGGATGTCCGAATACGTGCGCAAAAACCTGAGCGATCCGGATCTGAGCTTGAAAAAAGCGGCCTCAGCGGCGTTCCTGTCGCCCAACTACCTGACCCATTGGCTGCGCAAGGAAGTCGGCAAGACCTTCAGCGAACTGGTGCTGGAACGCCGCATGCACCTGGCTCGCACCCTGTTGCTAAACGGCAGCAAACCTGTGGGCGAAGTGGCCCGGCTGTGCGGGTTTGCAGACGAGGCGTACTTTTCACGGCGGTTTCGTCACGCCCACGGGATGCCGCCGGGGCAGTTCAGGAAGCAGCGGGATTTGTAGGCTGCTGCGCAGTAGTAGCAAAACCTGCCTGACTATGCGGTGCTTTCCGGCAGACCGAGTCCACAGAGTTTGCTGCCGCTTCGCGACAGATCGCGAGCAAGCAACGCTCCCACGGCCTTCGGCCAGAAGCAGACTGTGGCGCTGTCGAGGGTTTGATTCTGCCGAAAGCGTAGGAGCTCACTTGCCTGCGATCGGCTGCAGAGCAGTCGTAAGCCCGGCCAGCACGGTCTATCGGATACGACGAAGGTGTCCCGTTTTTCTGCCGCTGCGCGCCAGATCGTAGGCAAGGTGGAATACCACCCCGGCACTCCCACGGCCTTCGGCCAGAATCAAAAACCAGAGCCAGAGCCCTCAACTTTATGTTCCACAAGACGTTTCATCTTCACACCAGAGCGCTAAGCTCTTTCCCATGGACGACTCCGATTACCTCCGTCTACTGACGATCCAGGCCGAGCAGGCCAATGCGTTCCTGTCCAATGCGCGTAAATGGGAACGTGAGCGCTGGGTGTGCCAGCGTTTGCTGCAAGGTCTGAACATTGCTCATCGCACCGACGATTTCCTGCCCGCCGGGCAAGAACCGCCGGACGTACTGTTTCGCGATGCGTGTTTTGAGGTGTTTTTCGTGCTCGACGAGGGGCGGCGACTCAATGATGAGTGGCGTGAGGAATTGCAGCGACGGCGCAGTGCGTTTTCCTTGAGCCAATTGGTGCGACGCGAGGCCAAGCCCAAGCGCATTCCTGCGTCGGAACTGCTGCGACGCCTGGCGCCGACGTTGCGCAAGAAGGCCCACAACTACAAGGAACGCGGGCTGGACTTGAGTGAGTTGGACATCATCGCGTTCGCCAGCCTCAAACGCGAAGTGCTCGACCTCAACAGCCACTTCCCTCCCCCGACCGAATACCTGCGACAAGGGTGGCGCTCGCTCTCGCTGGTCGGCCCGACCTTCGCCCGCGTGCTGTTCGCGCACCCTGACGCACCGGATTTCCTGCGCACGAATCTGGGCCGCAGCGTGGTGTTCGACGTGGGCATCAGCCTGTAATAGCGCAATTCCCACGCGAATGTTACAAAGAGCCATTGCTCGTTGATGTCGGCTAGGCGAAGCGCCGTTGACGAAGTTACCGCATGGCAGGCCGTCGTCGACTGACGCCGGTCAACGTTCTGACGAGGCTTTATGACCAGCCGCCTGAACCCCGACGACCAGAAGCGTGTCGAAGAGTACCTTCAAGCGCCTCAGCACCAAGTCGAGCGCCGGCCTTTTCGGCCCTGGCTGCTCCTTGTGGTGGTGCTTATGGTGGTGATCGGGTTGGGCCTGTTGAGCCGTTTACTGAGCTATCTGACGCTATGAGCTGCCTGGCGCTCGCTCGGATAGAGCCACTAGAGAATTCCTTAAGCCTTATGAGATATCCCCATGACTCATCGTATCGTGATCGTCGGCGGAGGCGCCGGTGGTCTGGAGCTGGCTACCCGTCTGGGTAAAACCCTCGGCAAGAAAGGCACGGCCAGCGTCACGCTGGTAGACGCCAATCTGACCCACATCTGGAAACCGCTGCTGCACGAAGTCGCGGCCGGTTCGCTCAATTCTTACGAGGACGAGCTGAACTACGTGGCGCAAGCCAAGTGGAACCACTTCCAGTTTCAACTGGGTCGGATGATGGGCCTGGACCGCGAGCACAAGCAGATTCATCTGGCGGCTACGCTGGACGAAAACGGCAACGAACTGGTCCCGGCGCGCAGCCTGGATTACGACTCGCTGGTGATTGCTGTCGGCAGCACGACGAATGACTTCGGCACCAAGGGTGCGGCAGAACATTGCCTTTTTCTCGACACCCGCAAGCAGGCCGAACGCTTCCACCAGCAGCTGTTGAATCGCTATCTGCGCGCCCACGCCAACGAACTGGCCGCCACCGAAGAAATCAATGTGGCGATTGTCGGCGCCGGTGCGACAGGGGTTGAACTGGCCGCTGAGCTTCACAACGCCGCTCACGAATTGGCCGCTTATGGCTTGGGTCAGATCAAGCCGGAAAACCTGCGCATCACGGTGATCGAAGCCGGCCCTCGCGTACTGCCTGCGCTGCCGGAACGTATCGGTGGCCCGGTGCACAAGACGCTGGAAAAGCTGGGCGTGACGGTGCTGACCAACTCGGCCGTGAGCGAAGTGACGGCGGAGGGTCTGGTGACAGCAACGGGTGAGGTGATTCCGGCGACGTTGAAGGTCTGGGCAGCGGGCATTCGTGCTCCGGCGTTTCTGGAAGGCATCGCCGGGCTTGAGACCAATCGCATCAATCAGCTGCAAGTGCGGCCGACGCTGCAAACTACGCGCGATGACAGCATCTTCGCGTTCGGTGACTGCGCGGCCTGTCCGCAGAAAGGCACGGATCGCAACGTCCCGCCACGGGCTCAAGCGGCGCATCAGCAGGCGTCGTTGCTGGTGAAGTCGCTGAAGTTGCGCATCGAAGGCGGTGAGCTGCCGGAGTATCGCTACAAGGACTACGGCTCGCTGATTTCGCTGTCGAAGTTTTCGGCGGTGGGTAACTTGATGGGCAACCTGACCGGCAGTGTGATGCTGGAAGGCTGGCTGGCACGGATGTTTTATGTGTCGCTGTACCGGATGCACCAGATGGCGCTGTACGGGATGTTCCGCACGCTGATGCTGATGCTTGGCAGCCGGATCGGGCGCGGGACTGAGCCGAGGATGAAGTTGCATTGATTTTTGTCTAGGGTCTGCCGCGCATATGCGGCGGACCCGCTTCTGCCAAAGGCGTAGAAGCTGCCAAGGTGGCGCGAACAGGGCTTTTGATTCTGGCCGAAGGCCGTGGGAGCGGGCTTGCCTGCGATCGGCTGCGAAGCAGTCGTCAATCCGGTCGATGGGGTGTTTCAGGAAAATCGAGCCAGCAGGTTTTGCTGCCGCTGCGCGACAGATCGCAGGCAAGCCAGCTTCCACGACCTTCGGCCAGAATCAAAGGCACATCGCGTTGTGCCAATGTTCCAAACCTTAGCCAAGCAGATACCGACTCACGGCATCACCCGCCCTTTCCCTGAATGTTTGGCCTTGTACATCCAGCGGTCCGCTTCGCGCATCAGTTCGTCGGGGGCTTTGCCGGAGCCGGGTTCGTACATGGAGAAACCCACGCTGGCGTTGGTACGGATCACGCCCCCTTTCAGCAGAATCGGCTCGGCAATCGCAGCAATCAGTTTCTTCGCCACTTCCCTTGCCTCGTCAACACCCGGCACGATCCCTTCCAGGATCACGATGAATTCGTCACCCGCCAGACGGATCAAGCTGTCAGTGCGACGCACGCAGCTTTGCAGGCGTGCCGAGACGGTGCGCAGCAGGTCATCGCCAGCGTCGTGGCCGTAGGTGTCGTTGACGCCTTTGAAGCCATCGAGGTCGATGAACATCAGCGCCAGCTGCAAGCCTGAACGATCTGAGCGCGCCTGGGCGATGGGCAGAATGGCGTCCAGCGCACGGCGGTTGAACAAGCCCGTGAGCGCGTCATGGCGAGCCTCCTGCTCCAGCTCCTTGCGCGCCTGAATGCTCTGGATGATCGAGATGAAATATTCCAGGTGCCCTTTTTCGGACAGCTTTTTGGTGACGCTGAGGTTGATCCAGACGGGGTGGCCGTCCTTGTGCAGGTAGCGCTTCTCCAATTGATAGCGATCGATTTTGTTGTCGATCAATTGGGTCAGCAATTCGAGGTCGGTGTTCAGGTCATCCGGGTGGGTGATGTCCTGGAACGTCAGGCGTTTCAGCTCATCCGGGGTGTAGCCGATGATGTCGCACAACGCCGAGTTGACGCTGATCCAGCCGCCGTCGGGCGCCACCAGCGCGATGCCCACCGAGGCCAGTTCAAACATCGAACGATACCCGGCTTCGCTGGCTTTCATCAGCGCGTCCGAACGGGTTTTCTGCAAGCGCGCCATCATCAGGTTTTCCCGCAACTGCACCTCACGGCTGACGATGTCGGCGAGGTCGCGCAGCGTGTCGAGCTCGTCCTGAGTCAACTGCCGGGGGCGTTCGTCGATGGCGCAGAGGGTGCCGACGGCGAACCCCTTGCTGGTGCGAATGGGCACCCCCGCGTAGAAACGGATATGGGGGGCGCCGGTGACGAGCTGGTTGTCGCAGAAGCGTTCATCTTGCGCAGCGTCCGGGACCACCAATGGCGTGGATTGCAGAATGGCGTGGGCACAAAAGGCCATTTCTCTGGGGGTTTGCGTGGCGTCGAGGCCTGCGCGGGATTTGAACCACTGCCGATCGGCGTCCACCAGCGACACTAGCGCGATAGGCACATCGAGGACACGCGCCACCAGCCGCGTGATCCGGTCGAGGGAGGCCTCGGCCGGGGTGTCGAGAATTTCCAGCCCCTGCAGCGCCTCAAGGCGCTCTTTTTCATATGGAGGAATTGGCGCTTTCATAAATCGGCCGACCCTGAAAAGACTGTCTGGAGTCTATACCGGGCCGTGGCAATGCGCATCCCGCTTGCGATCTCGGGTTTCAGCAATGCCCTGTCATAAAAATGTGCGGATGACTGTGATCCCATTAAGACATCACACCCCGATGTCGCTCGATCACAGGAAGTCATCCATGTTCCAACTTTCCCGAATGATGCTGGCCGCAGGTCTTGGCATTGCACTGACCCTCTCCATGCCAGGCACCGCTGGCGCGGCCCAGGAAGTCACTGGCGCCGGTTCCACGTTCATCTACCCGGTCCTGTTCAAATGGGCGACCGATTACAACCAGAAGACCGGCGTGAAGGTGAATTATCAAAGCATCGGCTCGGGCGCTGGCATCGCGGAGATCAAGGCAGGTGCGGTGGACTTCGGTGCCACGGACATGCCGATCAACTCGGTCGAACTGGAGAAGTTGGGCCTGCAGCAATTCCCGTCGGTGATCGGCGGTGTGGTGCCGGTGATCAACGTGGCCTCGATCAAGGCCGGCGCGCTCAAACTGAGCGGCCCGGTGCTGGCGGACATTTACCTGGGCAAGATCAAGAAGTGGAACGACCCGGCCCTGGCGGCGCTCAACACGGATCTTAAGCTGCCGGACAGCGCCATCAACGTCGTGTACCGCTCGGACGATTCGGGCACCACGTTCAACTGGGCAACCTATTTGTCCACGGTCAGCCCTGAATGGAAAGGCAAGATCGGCGCGGGAACGTCGGTCAAATGGCCGGTCGGGATTGGCAGCAAAGGCAGTGAAGGCGTGGCGTCGTACGTGAAAAAAATGCCGAACTCGATTGGCTATGTCGAGTACGCCTACATCAAACAACAGGGGATGAATTTCGGCCTGTTGCAGAACGCGGCCGGGAAATTCGTGGCGCCGAGCACCGAGTCGTTCCAGGCAGCCGCCGACACTGCGGACTGGAAGAATGCGAAGGACTTCGACCTGTCGATGATCAACGCGCCGGGTGACAAGGCCTACCCCATCACCGCCGCGACATTCATCGTGATGTACAAGCAACCCAAAGACGCCGATCGCCAGACGACCGTAAAAGAGTTCTTCCGCTGGACGCTGGAGAACGGCCAGGAACAGGCGCGCAAGCTGGACTTCGCCCCGATCCCCAACGATCTGAAAGCGCAGATCGAAGCGTCTTGGGGTCAGTGAAAACAGAGACACGATAAATGGGGTGGACCCGTTGGAGAGCGTTTGACGGGGCCACCACAGATTCAAAACCCCATGCTGAAGCTGATGGTCATGGCGTGGTCTTTGTTTTCTTTCGAAAGCTGCCCCGAATAGCCAATCCCCAGTTTGCTGTCTTCGCCCACCTGGAAATCCAGCCCGGCTTCGACCACCGCTGCATCCCGCGCAATCGGCACGCCTTGGGTGCTGAAGGAGGCGCCGCCGTTGATGAAGGTCAGGTCGGCGTCAGGTTTGGTGTCGCCGTATGCATGCCGCCAGCCGATGCTGCCACGAGGGGTGATTTCCGAATCCTTGCCCAACTGAATGCGTTTGCCCGCGCGCACGCCGACGGTGGAGAAGGTCATGTTCTGGTCGGAGTCAGCGCTCAAACGCGCGATGCCGCCCTTCTCTTTCGCCCGGTCGCTGTCGTAATCGACATGGGCCAGGCCCGCGAACGGCTCGAACGACACGCCGCCTGCCTCAAGGGTGTAACCCACTTCACCGAACACCTGAGCCGTGCGCGCATCGTATTTCGCCTTCAGGCGATCGCTGTAATTGCCGACGCTGACGTCGCGTTTGCTTTCGATGTCATGCCAGCTGTAAACCGCGCCGAAGCGCGCAGCCAGTGTGTCGAGCTGGTAGTTCATGTAAGCGGCGAGGTGGTAGCTGTCGACGCTCGCGGTGGAGTGGCGATCATGGGCATTCAGGTCGCTGCGGGTGTAACCGGCGGCCGCCCCGACGCGCCATTGATCATCGATCTGTTTGTCGGTGCCGAGCATGAAGCCTGACACGTTGTGATCGAGTTTGGCCGTATTGCTGTCGCCCTTCGCCTCGCCCCACGATCCCAACACGCGCATCCAGCCGACCATTTCGTTTTGGCAACCCGCGCTGCTCAGACGATTTTCGCTGGTCACCAGCGCGTTACGCGGATCGTCCTCGCGATAGCAGCCGGGTTGGCGCATGCGTTCAGTGAGGGCGTCGCGAACGTAGTGTGAGTCCTCGATCATCGCGCTGGTGGTGCTGGCAAAAATCTCGCCGGACAAATTGTCGAAGGCCGCCCGGGCACCGCTGCTGCTCATGTTGAGGATTTCGTTCTGCAAGCCGTTACCCTGAGGCCCGCCCACCGCGCCAGCGACACCTTGTTGGTTAGGAGTATCGGCCACGTCTGTGAAACGGGTCTGATTGCGGGTGACGTCCAGATTCACGGCATTTGGCGCGTAGCTGACGGAGGTGTCGAGGAACGCGTAATTCGGCAGGTCCAGTGCGTTGAAGGTGCCGTTGATACCGCCTGTGGAGGTCAGCAGCGTGTAGCGGGTGTTGCCGGTGAACGGTGCCAGCGGCACAACCTGCAACGTGCCGCCCAACGTTGTAACGCCGCCGACCGCCAACGGACTGAACGACGCAGCGTTGACCAACAGACGCAGGCGGCCGGTCGGACCATTGGTGAAGTTGCCGGTCACACCGAGATTGCCGGTCTCACCACCCGATTGCACGAGACCGTTGTTGCTCAGCCCCGCGACGCTGCCATTGCCCACCAATGCCGCGCCATCGGCAACGGCCACCTGCCCGCCAAGTGTCGCAGGGCTGTCAGAGGCGCCCACCTGCAACGTGCCTTCGTTCACGGCAACCGAGCCGCTGAATGGCTGCGCGCCGGTCAGCAATAAGGTGCCCGCGCCCTGCTTGATCAACTCGCCGTTGCCGCTGAGGGTGCCATTGAATCGGCCATTCGCCACCTGAGCGAACAGCAACCGCGCGTTGTTGCGGATGTTGCCCTGCAAGCTGCTGGTGTTACCCGCCAGCATCCCGCCGCTGACCGTGGTCCCGCCGCTATAGGTATTGGGCCCCGTCAGCCACAACGTACCGGCGTCGAGTTTTTCGATACCGGCAGCGCCTACCAGCGACGCGGCAATCTGCGTGGTCACGCCCGAATCCACGCGCACCGGTGCCGGGCTGCCATCGGTCCCATTGGTCGGCGTGAGCGTGCCGCCGCTTCCTGAGGTGAGGGTGTAGCCATCCTCCAGAAACTGCAGGCCGGTGAAATTCTGATTGCCCTCGACGTTCACCACGCCGCCCCAACCGCCAAACACGGCGAAGCGCGCATTGGTGGGCAGACTCAGCGTACCCGTGGCATCGGTCCAGTTGGTGTCGGCACCCCACACGCCGTCGCCGCCACCAATGGCACCGTCCGCGCTGGTTTTGCTGCCGTTCCAGAACTGAAGTTCACTGGCGTCGCTGGCCACCAGCAGGTTCACCTGGTTGGCCATCGAAGTTTGCAGGCTAAGGTCCCCGGCAGCGGTGCCCGTTGGCAACGCGCCGTAATTCAGGCCGTTGTTGGTCAGGTTGCCGCCGTAGCGAAACAGCCGATAAACCCCGGTGCCGAATCCGCCCGCGTTGCTGATATTCAGGGTGCCGCCGAGGGTCAGATCGCCGCCCACATTGACTGCAGTGGTCGAGCTGCCGGGCAGACCCAAGGCAAAGTCCAGCGTGCTGCCGGACGCCAAGGCGAGGGAGCCGAGGGACAGCGGCGTCGCGCTGCTGCCTGCCGTCAATGTCGCGCCCGAATTGACCTGAACCGCGCCGTTGATTTGTCCGCCGCCGCCCAGAGTTGCGCCGCTGGCGACGTTGACACTGGCGCTGTTCAGGCTGCCGTCGACCCGCAGCGCACCGGCTTGCACGTCGGTAGTGCCGGTGAAGGCGCTGTTGCCGGTCAGCAGGAGCACGCCGGTGCCGCTTTTGATCAGCGAGCCGTTGCCGGACAGGCTGCCCGCGTAGGTGCCATCGGCGTTTTGAGCGAAGGTCAGCGCAGCGTTATTGAGGATTGAACCCTGCAGGCTGGTGGTGTCGCCAGTGATGCTGCCGCCGTTGAGCGTTGTACCGCCGCTGTAGGTGTTGGCGCCGGTCAGCAGCAACGCGCCCGTGCCATTTTTGATGAGGCTGCTGGTGCCGCTGATCACCCCGTTCAGTGTGGTCGCCTGGTTGCCTGCAAGTGTCAGCGACCCGCCCAATTGAATCGCGTTGGCCAGATTCAACGCCCCGCTGCTGTCCAGTGTCCCGGCACCGGCGACATTCAGAGCGCCCGAACCCAAAGCGCCGTCGTTGCCCAATAGCAGCGTCCCGGCGTTCAGTTGCGTGCCGCCTTGCCAGCTGTTCGTGCCCGTCAACGTCAGGGTGTTTGCATCATTTTTGATGAGGCTACCCGCGCCACTGATGTTGCCCGCGAGGGTGAACGGGCTGAGCCCTCCGACCGCCAGCGCACCATTGAGCACGATGCCGTTCCCCAGCGTGACTGCAGCGTTGTTGCCCAACGCAGTGCCGTCCGCCGCCGTCAGTACGCCTGAACCCAACGCAGTGTCATTGCCTACGACCAACGCGCCACCGTCGAGAGAAGTGCCACCGGTGTAGCCATTGGCGCCGTTCAACACCAACGTGCCGCTGTCGAGCTTGTTCAGCGTGCCGTTGCCATTGATCACGGTGTTGAGGGTCGCCGTGACGTTCGGATCGACACGCACCGCTGTCGTGCCAGTGCTGCCATTCACGGCGTTCAACTCGCCTCCTGCCCCTTGATCGAGGACGTAGCCGTCGGTCACGAACTGCAAACCGGTGATGGATTGGCTGCCTTCGACGGTCACGGTGCCGGGTGCGCCCATGAACACCGCAAAGCTGTTTTTCCAGGTGTTGTTATCCAGACCGTCCACGGACGTCCAGTTGCTCGACCCGGCATTCCAAACGCCGCTGCCACCATCCACCGTGCCATTGGGCGTGGTCTGGCCGCCATCCCAGAATTGCACCGTGGTGCCGGACGTCGCTACCAGCAGATTGACTTGGTTGGCCACGGCCGTTTGCACTTGCAGGTCGTTCTGGCTCACGCCGCCGGGCAGCGTGCCGATCGCCAGACCGTTGTTGATCAGCGCGCCGTTGTAGCGCATCAGACGGTAGACACCGCTGCCGAACCCGCCAATGTCCGTCACGTTCAGGGTGCCGTCCAGCGTCAGGTTGCCATTGATGTTGACCAGTGCATTGCCGCCCCCGGCGACCGGTGCGCCGAGGCTCACATCGAAAAGCGCGTTCGGCGCCAAGGCCAGCGAACCCAGCGTGAATGTATCGGGGGTACTCGCCGCCAGGTGCCCGCCGTCTTCGACGGTGACGTCGCCGAGGACGGACCCGGTGCCGCTCAGCGTGCCGCCGTTCTTCACCGCGACGGTGCGGCTGGCCAGCAGATTACGAATGTTGAGGGTGCCACCTTTGATCACGGCATCGCCGCTGTGGGTGTTGGCGCCGGTCAGGCTGAGGGTGCCAGCGCCGTCCTTGACGAAGGTGCCCGGGCCACTCAGCACGCCGTCGAACACACTGCTGGCGTTGCCACCGCCGACGGTCAGCGTGTTGCCGCTGGCCACATCGACGTTGCCGTCGCCACTCAGCCCGCCGAGGTTAGCGGAGCCGCTCAGGTTCAGCGCCGCGCCACTCGCCAGATTGATTCCCGCGTTATTGCCGAGGGCGCCAGCTCCCACGGAGGTCAGGCTGCCCGACAGGATATCGATGAGGCCGGTGAAAGTGTTGTTGCCGCTGAGGGTCAGGTCGGCGAGACCGGTCTTGATCAACGAACCGGCGCCGCTGATGACACCGGCGAGGGTCAGGTTCTGGCTCCCGCCGACGGTCAGGCTGTCGGCCAGGGTGACGTCATTGGCGAGGCTCAGCGGTGTCGTGTTGTCCAGCGTGGAGGCCGCGCCCACGGTGAGCGCCCCGCTTCCCAATGCGCCTGCGTTGCCCAATACGAGCGTGCCACCGTTCAGCCGGGTGCCACCGGTGTACGTGTTGAGACGATTGAGGACGAGTCGGGAAACGCCATTCTTGATCAGCCGACCGTTGCCCCCCACGACACCCGACAACGTCAGGCCAGAGGTGCCCGCGACGGTCAACCCTCCGCCCAAATTCACATCATTGGCCAGAGTGACTGCCGTCGAGCTGTCCAGCGTCGTGCCGTCAGCGGTATTCAATGGGCCGCTGCCCAACGCCGAGTCACTGCCGACGATCAACGAACCTGCTTTTAGCGTGGTCGCGCCCTGATACAGATTGTCGCCGTTAAGGGTCAACGCGGCAGGACCGTTTTTGATCAGGCCGCCTGTGCCGGAAATCGTCCCGTCGAGGGTCAGGGCGTTGCTGCCGCCGATGTTGAGACCGCCGTTAAGGACGATCCCGTTACCCAGCGCCACATCGGCGTTGGTGTCCAGCGTGGTGCCATTGGCGGCGGTCAACACGCCACTGCCCAGTGCGCTGTCGTTGCCCACGATCAACGTGCCGCCCTGCAACGAGGTGCCACCGCTGTAAGTATTGGCGCCGTTGAGAACGAGGGTGCCGGTGTCGAGTTTGGCGATGGGACTGGTGCCGTCGATGAGGGTGTCGATGATCGCGGTCACGCCCGGATCGACGCGAATGGACGTGTTGCCATTCAGCGCAGCGACCGCCGTCAGGCTGTTGCCCTGTCCGCCGAGCAGGTGATAACCATCCGTGGAAAACTGCATGCCGTTAAAGGTCTGATTGCCCTGCACGGTGACATCGCCTGCGGTGCCCTGGAACACGGCGAACTCACCGGCCCACGGGCCATTTTGGCTGCCATCAGCGGTGGTCCAGTTGGTGTTCCCGGCGCCCCAGATGCCCGCCCCGCCATCGACACTGTTGTTGGGAGCGGTTTGCGTGCCGTCCCAGAAATTGATGTTGGCGGTGGCGTTGCCGTACACCAGGTTCACCTGATTTCCGACCGAGGTTTGCACTTGCAGATCGGCCAGGCTCACGCCCGCGGGAATACGGGCGATGTCCAGACCGAGGTCTGTCAGGCTGCCGGTGTAATCGATCAAACGGTACACACCCACGCCGAAGCCGCCGACGTCCGTCACGTTGAGGTTGCCGTCCAGCGTAAGGTTGCCGCCGACGCTCACCAACCCGGCGGGGGATGGCGCGCCGAGCCCGACATCGAAATTCGAGTTCGCGCCCATGACCAGCGAGCCCACGGACAACGTAGTGCCCTGCGCCGCTTCAAGATGCCCACCATTGCTGATGTTGACCGCACCCGCCAACGAGCCAGTGCCCGCTAGCGCCGCGCCGTTGTTGACCTGCACGTTGCCACTGGCCAACGAACCGGTGACGTTCAACGTGCCGCCGTTGACGAGAGTGTCGCCGGACAGGCTGTTGATGCCGGTCAGTGTCAGGGTGCCGAGACCGGATTTGGTGAACTGGCCAGTGCCAGCCAGGCTGCCGTCGAACGTGCTGGCGAGGTTGTTGTTGCCCACCGTCAACGTCGCGCCGTTGCCAATGGTGACACCGCCCGCACCGGCAAGCCCACCGACGCTGGCATCGCCCCCGAGATTCAGGCCTGCGCCCGCCGCCACATTCACGGCGGACGTGTTACCGAGCGCGCTGTTGCCCACCGTGAAGACATTGCCCGCGACGACACTCAGCGGACCGGTGAATGTATTGGTGCCGCTCAGGGTCAGGTCATTGAGACCGTTTTTGATCAACCCGCCCACGCCGGAAATCACCCCGGACAATGCCAGGTCGTTGACCCCGTCCACCGTGAGATTGGCGCCCAGGTTGACGTTGTTGGCCAAAGCAGTGGCAGGCGCACTTGCGTTGTTAATGAGGGTCGACACGCCGCCGACAGTGAGCGCGCCAGTGCCTAGGGCCTGAGTGTTGTTCACGATCAAGCGGCCCGCGTTCAGGTCGGTGCCGCCAGTCCAGGTGTTGTTGCCTCCGAGGCTCAGATCAGAGGTGCCGTTCTTGATGAGTTTGCCAGCGCCGTCGACGGTCCCGCTCAAGGTCAGGTTGCCGGTGCCCGCGATCATCAAGTCCGCCAACAGCGAGACGTTGTTGGCGAGGTTCACACCGCCGATGTTGCTGAGGGTCGAAGCGCCCGCCACCGTCAGCGCGCCGATGCCCAGCGCACCGTCACTACCGGCCACCAAGGTCCCGACGTTGAGGGTGGTGCCGCCCTGATAGGCGTTATTGCCATTGAGCAAGAGCGACCCGGCGCCGTTTTTGATCAGGCTGCCCGTGCCGCTAATATCGCCGTTGAGGACAAAGGTGTTGGTCGCGTCCACGCTCAGCGCGCCGTTCGACACGACGTCGTTGCCCAGCGTTACGTTGCCGTTATTGCCCAGTGAGGTGCCGTCAGCTGCCGTGAGCGTGCCAGTGCCTAAAGCCCCGTTGTTGCCCACCACCAGCGTGCCGCCGTCAAGCGACGTGCCGCCGCTGTAGGTGTTGGCGCCGTTGAGCACCAGCGTGCCCGCATCCAGTTTGTTCAAGGTCGCTGCGCCGTCGATGCCGAGTCCCAAGGTCGCGGTCACGTTCGGGTCGACCCTTACGGCAAGCGTGCCGCTGGCGGCGTTGAGTTGGCCGTTATTGCCGGAGACCAGCGCGTAGCCGTCAGTGAGGAATTGCAGACCGGTCACGTTCTGCGTGCCGTTCACCGTGACGGTGCCAGCGGTGCCTTGGAATACGGCGAAACCGCCGCCCCAGCCGGTGTTCACGGTGCCATTGGCGTTGGTCCAGTGGGTGTTCGTCGCATCCCACGTGCCTGCGCCGCCGTCGACGGTGCCGTTAGGGAGCACTTGGCTGCCGTCCCAGAATTGCAGGTTGCCGCCAGCGCCGGAGACTACCAGATTGACCTGGCCATTGACGCCGGTCTGCACCAGCAGATCGGAAGCATTGACGTTGCCGGGAATGCTGCCAATGGTCAGGCCCGCGCCGCTGAAGACACCGCTGTAATCGATCAAGCGATAGACGCCCAGCCCGAACCCGCCGATGTCGACAACGTTCAGATTGCCATTCAGGCTCAGGTCGCCGTTGACGTTGATCAGCCGTGTGCCACCCGTGGAAGGCGCGGCCAGGCCGACGTCCAGATTCGACCCCGAGTTGAGCACCAACGAACCGACAGTCAGGGTCTGATTGCTCTGCGCGTTCAGGTGACCGCCGCTGGCAACGTTCACCCCGCCCAGCAAGGTGCCGGTGCCTGCGAGCGTCGCCCCACTGGCAACACCCACGTTGCTGCTGTCCAGCGAGCCGGTGACGTTCAGTGTTCCGCCGGTGACTTGGGTGTTGCCGGTGAAGCCACTAGCCCCCGCCAGAGTCAGTGTGCTGGTGCCGTCTTTGATCAGGTTGCCGATGCTATTGAGGCCGTTGTTGATCGGCCCGCTGAGGGTCAGGTTATGGCTGCCGAGGACCGTCAGATCGGCGCCGAGATTGATCCCGTTGCCGACGCTTATGGCGCTGCTGTTGTCGAGGGTCGAAGCACCTGCGACGTTCAGCGCACCCGTGCCCAATGCGGCCCCATTGCCCAGGTTCAGCGCTCCGCTGTTGAGAGTGGTGCCACCCGTGTAAGTGTTGACGCCGTTCAGCGTCAGTTGCGCCACGCCGTTTTTGGTCAGACCGCCCGCGCCACTGACGATGCCGCCGAGCGCCAGATCTGCCGTGCCGCCGATGTTGAGATTACCGGCCAGCGTCACGTCGTTGGCTGCAATGACGCTGGTGCTCGCGTCCAGCGTGGTGTTTGCCGCCGCATTCAATGGGCCGCTGCTCAGGGCGGTGTTGGACGCCAGAATCAGCCCACCGGCGTTCAGCGCGGTCGGGCCGAGGTAGCTGTTATTGCCGCCGAGGGTCAGGTTTGCCAGGCCGTTTTTGATCAGGCGTCCGGCGCCGCTGACGATGCCGTTGAGGGTCAAGCCGTTGCTGCCACCAATGGCCAGGTCGCCATTCAGGTTCACCGCATTGCCGAGCGTGACAGGCGCGTTGCTGTCCAGCGTGGTGCCAGTGACCGCCGTGAGCTCGCCGACGCCGAGGGCGCTGTCGCTGCCAACGACCAACGTGCCGCCGTTGAGTAACGTGCCACCGCTGTGGCTGTTGTTGCCGCTGAGGACCAGCGTGCCGCTGTCGAGCTTGTTCAGCGCGACGGTGCCTGCGAGGTTCACGCCCAAAGTGGCGGTAACGTTGGGATCGACCCGCACCGCCGCGTAGCCGTTTCCGGTATCGGCGGTGGTCAGTTGCCCGTTCGTGCCGTTAATCAGGCTGTAGTTCGACGAGAACTGCAAACCGCCGAAATTTTGGTTGCCGTCTACCGTGACCGTGCCCGCCGCGCCCTGGAACACCGCGAAGTCATTGCCCCACGCCTGATTGACCGTGCCGTTGGCCGAGGTCCAGTTGGTATTGGTCGCGCTCCAGGTGCCATTGCCGCCATCCACCGCATTGTTGGCGACCGTGTTGCTGCCATCCCAGAACAGCAGGTTGCTGGACTGCGAGGACAGCACGAGGTTGACCTGCCCGTTCACGCCGGTCTGCACCGACAGGTCCGCCAGGTTGACGCCAGCAGCGAGGGTCGCGATGTTCAGCCCCAGATCGCTGAGGCTGCCGGTGTAGTCGATCAACCGGTACACGCCGACGCCGAACCCGCCTGCGTCGGTGACGTTGAGGTCACCGTCCAGCACCAGATTGCCGCCGACGCGGAACAGCTCTGGGCCGCCCGTTGCGGTGGGCGCGCCCAGTGCGACGTCCATTTGCGAACCGCTGGCGAGGGTCAGCGCGCCCATCGACAAGGTGTTGCCGGTCGAACCGGCCAAGTGCCCGCCGTTGGCCACCGACACCGCGCCCGCCAGCGAGCCGATACCGGTGAGTGTCGCGCCGCTGCCGACGGCCACGTTGGCGCTGGCCAGCGAGCCTTCCACGTTCAGCGTGCCGCCGTTGACTTGCGCATCGCCGCTGAGGCCGTTCACGCCGGTCAGATTGAGGCTGCCGTTGCCCGCTTTGATCAGGTTGCCGCCGCCGTTGATCACGCCATCGAAGGTCGAGCTGGCACTGTTCCCGCCAAGACTGAGGGTGTTGCCGCTGCCCAGCTGCACGCCACCTGCGCCCGACAGGCTGTTGAGGCTGAGGCTGCTGCCGAGGTCCAACAACGCGCCGGACGCGACGTTGGCGCCGGAGGTGTTGCCCAGACTGGCCGCGCTCGTGGTGCTGAGCGTGCCCGACTGAATGTCCAGCGGGCCGCTGAAGGTGTTGGTGCCGCTGAGGGTCAGCGTGTTATTGCCGGACTTGGTCAGTCCGCCCGCGCCACTGACGACGCCTGCCAGATTCAGGTCATTGCTGCCGACCAGGCTGAGGTTGCTGTTCAGGTTGATGGCGTTGTTCACCGTCATTGCGGCGAGGGTATCCAGCGTGGATGTCCCGCCGACGGTCAACGCACCGGTGCCCAGGGCGGTCCCATCGCCAAGGAGCAGGCCCCCGGCATTCAGGGTCGTGCCGCCGCTGTATATGTTGCTACGGTCGAGGATCAACTGCGCCGCGCCATTCTTCGTCAGACTGCCGGAGCCGCTGACCACGCCGTTGAGGGTAAGGTCCGAGGTGCCGCCGATGCCGAGATTGCCTGCCAGCGTGATCGCATTGTTCGCGGTAATCGCCGTGGTCGAATCGACCGTGTCCAGCGTTGCGTTGCCGGAAACGTTCAAGGCGCCGCTGCCCAGCGCCGTGTTCGAGGCGAGAATCAGGCCACCGGCATTCAGCGCGATGGGCCCGAGGTAGCTGTTATTGCCGCCCAGCGTCAGGTTGGCCAAGCCGTTTTTGATCAGGCCGCCCGCGCCGCTGATGTCGCCGTTCAAGGCCAGCGCCTGGCTGCCTGCGACGGTGAGGTTGCCTGACAGCGTGATCGCGTTGCCCAGCGCCACCGAGGTATTGCTGTCCAGCGTGGTGCCGTCCGCAGCGGTCAGTCGGCTGACCCCAAGCGCGGTGTTGCTGCCGACGACAAGCGTGCCGCCATTCAGTTGTGTGCCACCGCTGTAGCTGTTGGCGCCGTTGAGCACCAACGTGCCGCTGTCGAGTTTGTTCAGCGTGCCTGCGCCACCGATACCGACACCGAGGGTCGCCGTGACGTTGGGATCGACCCGGATCGCCGTGTTGCCGTTTGCGCCATTGAGCGCGGTCAACTGGCCATTGGTGCCAGAGACCAGGTTGTACCCATCGGTGACGAATTGCAGGCCGGTGAAGCTCTGATTGCCCTCAACGGTGACGGTGCCCGCTGTGCCCTGAAATACACCGAAGTCGCTCGACCAGGTTTGGTTGAGCAAGCCGTTGGCTGACGTCCAGTTAGTGCCCGAACCCCACACGCCATTGCCGCCGTCCACCGCCGCGTTGGCCACGGTCTGGCTGCCGTCCCAGAAGCGAATGGTGCCGGTGTCACCGTTCACTACCAGATTCACCTGGCCGTTGACACCGGTCTGCACGGCGAGGTCGGCCAGGTTCACGTTCGCCGGGATGCTGCTGATGTCGATCCCCAGGTCGGTGAGGCTGCCGCTGTAGTCCATCAGCCGATAGACGCCCACACCGAAGCCGCCAACGTCGGTGACGTTGAGTTTGCCGTCGAGGGTCAGGTTGCCGTTGACGTTGATCAGCCGGGTGCCGCCGGTGGACGGCGCGCCCAGGCCCACATCCAGATTAGAATTGCCGTTCAAGAGCAACGAACCGACCGACAAGGTATTGCCGCTGCTGGCGCTCAGATGACCGCCGTCCGCGATGTTCACCGCGCCCAGCAATGAGCCGTTGCCGGTCAGGGTCGCGCCGGTGGCGATGCCGACGTTGGCGCTGGCCAGCGAGCCCGCTACGTCGAGCGTGCCTGCGTTGACTTGCGTGTCGCCGGTCAGGCCATTGGTGCCCGTCAGGCGCAACAGGCTGCCGCCGTTTTTGATCAGACTGCCGGTGCCATTGAGGGCGCCGCCGAGGGTCAGGTCGTTGCTGCCGGCCACGGTCAGGTTAGCGCCGAGGTTCATGGCGTTGCCGAGGGCCAGCGCTGCGCTGTTGTCCAGTGTCGCGTTGCCGACCACCGACAGCGCACCCGTTCCCAGCGCCGCGCCGTTGCCCACCACCAGCGTGCCGCTGTTCAGGGTGGTGCCGCCGCTGAAGGTGTTCAAGCCGTTGAGGGTCAGCACGCCGGTGTCATTTTTGGTCAGGCCGCCTGCGCCGCCGATCAGGCCATTGAGCGTCAGGCTGGAGGGCGTGCCGATTCCCAGATTGCCATTCAGGTTGACGGCGTTGTTCAGGGTTACGGCATTGACGCTGTTGAGGTTCGTGCCCGCCTCGGCCGTCAGCGCGCCGACGCCGAGTGCGCCGTCGTTGCCCACCACCAGTGTGCCGCCCGTGAGTTGCGTGCCGCCCGTGTAGGTGCTGAGACCGTTGAGCACCAACGTGCCGCTGTCGAGTTTATTGAGCGTGGCGGCGCCGGTGATGCCAACGTTGAGGGTCGCTGTCACGTTGGGATCGACGCGCACGGCGGTGTAGCCGCCGCTGCCGTTCACCGCCGCCAGTTCGCCGAGCGCGCCAGCGTTCAGGACGTAGCCGTCGGTTAAAAATTGCAGGCCGTTGAAGGTCTGGGGGCCTGCGACCGTGACCGTGCCCGCCGTGCCTTGGAACACCGCAAAGTCATTGGCCCAAAGCTGGTTAAGCGCACCGTTGGCGGAGGTCCAGTTATTGCCCGCACTGCTCCACGTGCCGCTGCCGCCGTCCACCGAACCATTGCCGGTGGTGTTGCTGCCATCCCAAAACCGGATCGTGCCTGGCGTGGTTCCTGTCGAGACCACCAGATTGATCTGGCCATTGACGCCCGTTTGCACCGCCAGATCGCCCAGATTGACGCCAACTGGCAAGCTGCCGATGTCCAGGCCGAGGTTGGTCAGGCTGCCGGTGTAATCGATCAGTCGATACACGCCGACGCCAAAACCGCCGATGTCCGTGACGTTGAGTTTGCCGTCCAGGGTCAGATTGCCGCCGACATTGAACAGCCGGGTGCCGCCGCCGTTGACGGGTGCAGCGAGACCAACGTCGAGGTTGGCGTTGTTGCTAAGCACCAGGGAGCCAAGGGACAACGTGCTGCCGGTCGAGGCTTTCAAATGCCCGCCGTCGGCAACGTTGACCGCCCCTGACAACGACCCCGTGCCACCCAGCGTCGCGCCGTTGGCCACCGCGACGGTGCTGTTCGCCAACGAGCCGTTGACGTTCAAGGTCCCGGCGTTAACCTGCGCGGCCCCGCTCATCGTGTTGCTGCCGGAGAGTGCCAGCGTGCCGGTGCCTGCTTTGATCAACGTGCCCGCGCCCGTGAGTACGCCGCTGAAAACGCTGTCCAGATTGGTTGCGCCGATTGTTAACGCGTTGCCCGCGCCCATTTGCACCGAACCCGCGCCGCTGATGCCGTTGAGGCTGGTGCTATTGCCCAGATTCAATTGAGCGCCGGAGGCGACGTTCGCGCCTGACACATTCGCCAGGGCGTTCGCGCTTTGGGTCGTCACGCTCCCGGCCTGCACGTCGAGCAAGCCGCTGAAGGTGTTGTTGCCTGCCAGCGTCAGGTTGGCCAGGCCGTTTTTGATCAGGCCACCGGCGCCGCTGATGACGCCGCTCAGGTTGAGATTGTTGGTGCCGCCGACTGCCAGATTACCGGCCAGATTGATCGCGTTGCCCAGGCTGATCGCGGTATTGCTGTCCAGCGTCGTTCCCGTGGCGGCTGTCAGTTGTCCTGTACCGAGCGCCGTCGTGTTGCCGACCACCAGTTTGCCGCCGTTGAGCAGCGTGCCACCGGTGTAGGTATTGGCGCCATTGAGCACCAGTGTCCCGGCGTCCTGTTTGTTCAGCGTGCCCGACCCCACGATGCCGACGCCCACTGTGGCCGTGACGTTCGGATCGACCCGAATCGAGGTATTGCCGGTGCTGCCGTTGACCGCCGTGAGCCGCCCGCCCGTGCCCGCATTGAGGCTGTAGCCATCGGTGACGAATTGCAGACCGTTGAAGCTCTGATTTCCCACCACCGAGACCGCGCCCGCCGTGCCCTGAAACACACCGAAATCGCTCGCCCACGCCTGATTCTGAGTACCGTTGACGCTCGTCCAGTTGGTGGTGCCTGCCGCCCATGTCCCGGCGCCGCCATCGACGATGCCGTTAGCAGCGGTTTGCGCGCCGTCCCAGAAACGCACACTGCTGTTCGAACCCGCGACGACCAGGTTGACCTGTCCGTTCGCCCCGGTCTGTACCGTCAGGTCTGCCAGATTGACGTTGGCCGGGATGGAATTGATGTTCAGCCCCAGATCGCTCAACGAGCCTGTGTAGTCGATCAGCCGATACACCCCGGTGCCAAACCCGCCGACGTCGGTCACGTTGAGGTTGCCGTCGAGGGTCAGGCTGCCGTTGACCTTGATCAGCCCGGTGCTGGAAGGCGCGCCTAATCCCGCATCCAGATTCGCCGAGCTGCCCAGCACCAGCGAACCCACGTTCAAGGTGCTGCCCGAGGTCGCGGCGAGGTGCGCACCATTGGCGATGTTCACCGCCCCGGTCAACAAACCTGTACCGGCGAGGGTCGCGCCACTGTTCACGTTGACATTGTCGCTGGCCAGACTGCCGCCCACGTTCAGGGTGCCGCCGCTCACCAGCGTGGTGCCGGTGAGGGTGTTTGCACCGGTCAGGCCCAGGACGCCGGAGCCGGATTTGGTCAGCCCACCCGCGCCGCTGATGACACCGCCGAACGTGCTGCTCGCGCTGGTTCCGCCGAGTGTCAACGTATTGCCTGTGCCAATGTTCACGCCACCGGTACCGGTCAGCGAACCGAGGCTGGCGTTGTTGCCGAGGTTGAGCGCCGCGCCCGTCGCGATGTTCGCCCCGGAGCTGTTGCCCAAGGCGCCAGCACTGGCGGTGGTGACGGTCCCGGCGAGAATACTCAGCGGCCCGGTGAAGCCCGCATTGTTGCCGCTTAGGGTCAGGTTGGCCGCGCCGTTTTTGATCAGTGCACCGGTGCCGTCGATCACACCGCCCAAGGTCAGCGCTTGAAGGCCCGCGATGCTCAGGTCCGCGCCCAGATGCACGGCGTTGTTCAAGGTATAGGCAGCCGCGTTATCCAGGGTCGCTGCGCCGACGACCGTCAATGCGCCCGTTCCCAAGGCTGAGGCGTTGCCGAGCTTCAGGCTTCCGCCGTTGAGCTGCGTGCCGCCCTGCCACGTATTGGCGCCGTTGAGCGTGAGGTTCGCGGTGCCGTTCTTGGTGAGTTGGCCCGTGCCCGAGAGGATGCCGCCCAGCGCCAGTGCATTGGTGCCTGCAACGGACAAATTGGCCCCAAGACTGATGTTGTTGCCGACGGTCAGTGCCGTGCTGCTGTCGAGGCTGCTGGCGCCCGTCACCGTCAACAGCCCGGTGCCCAACGCGGCGCCATTGCCAAGCGACAATCCACCGCCGCCCAACGACGTCCCGCCGGTGTAGGTGTTGGTGCCATTCAGGCTCAACGTCCCGGTGCCGGATTTGATCAAAGGACCGGTCCCGCCAACCACGCCGCCCAGCGTGAGGTTGTTGGCGCCCTGCACGGTCAGACCACCCGTTCCGAGGGTGACTTGATTGCCCAGCGTCAAACCGTTGTTGAGCGCCAGTATCGACCCGCCATTGGACGTCAGCAGCCCACTGCCGAATGCTGCCACGCTGTCGAACTGAGCGAGGCCGCCGTTGAGGATGGAAGTGTTGCTGACCACCGGCCCTTGTAAGGTCCATGTGCCGCTGTTGAGGGTCAATTTGTTGAAGTTGATGTAATTCGCGCTGCTGATCGTGCCCGTGCCGCTGCTGCCGGTATTCGTCGGGTTATTCAACACCAGCGTGTTGTTACCCCCGGCGCCGCCGTCGATGATGCCGGTCGCCGCGAACCCCAGGTTCACGCCCACCAGGCCCGCCAGATTCAGCCCGACACCGCCCCCTGAGCTGACGCTGGACCCCGTGACGGCCGTGAATGTGTTGGTGCTGTTTTGCCCCATTGATACGCTGCCGACGATCTCGCCCGCGTTGTAGAACGTATTGCCGCCCGTCGTCGGTTTTTCGAAGGCGACTCTGCCGATGATTTTGCCCGTGGCAGCGTTGGTCATGTTGATTTGCGCGCCACCCCAGGCCGCCACGACCGGCGCGTCACCGCCCAGTAACGTCACGCCCAACAACCCACTTGAGCTGATGGTGCCCGCGTTGTTGATAGTGGTCGTGCCCGCGCCGTTCTGCACGTTCAGCGCCATGCCATCGAGGGAGAGCAAACTGACGCCCAGCAAACCGGTCGTGCCCCTCAATACCCCGCCGGTGGCGTTGGAGATATTGATGGCGTTGGTGCCCGAGTTGCCGATTTTCACCCCTGAACTCAGCACCGACAGCAGGCCGAGCAATGATGGATCGACCGTGCCAGCGTTATTGAAGGTGACGCTGTTGCCGGAGAGTTGGAGCGCCGTGCCGATGCCCAGCAGCGGGCTGTTGACCGAGCCGCCGGCATTGATCACGAAGGTGATGTTGTTCAGAGACGAGGAGTAGCCGCCATTGGCGCCGGTGCAGGTGATCGTTGCACCTGCCGAAGGAAAGACCGGGGTGCATGCCGCCATGACCGGGCTTGAAATAAGCCCTAGCGCCAGCCCTACCGCGCTCAATCCCCCAATAACCCAAAGGCCGGACCGATTACCTGCTGCTGAAACATCCCGATTATTCACGTCAACATCCTTTTATATGGGAACTGCCTTTCCCATAACAACAAAAGCGAATCCTCACCGCGTCCGCAGTTAGATTTAGTTGACCAGCAAGTTCATGTCAAAGCGCGACAGTATTCAAATAGCATTAATACTTTCGTGTGCAGTGTTTCACGCGCATTACAAACATGAATAAAAAATATATAAATTCCTCTATAAATCATACAGATAAACAAAGACGCATTTTGGCTTACGTATTTAAAAAACATCGAGCCAGTTTGTATGCTACGCCCTCTCACACAGCTTCAAGAGAAGCTTATTGCCGCTCATCGCCCGGGGCGTAATTAATCTGAACTTATATAATTGGCTGCAAGAACGGTCGACTTTATGTCGGCCCTGACCTGACATTGCGCCAGGCCTGCGGTAGACAACGATTAGCGACCGGACATCTTATCGAGGAGCGCGCTCTTTTCTTCCAGCACGGCAGCCCGACGAGCAATCTCTGCGCGGGCCGTGTCAATACGAGCACGTCCCGCTTCCACCGCCGCCTCGTGAGACTCAAAAAGTGTGTCTGGGGCGTACCACTTGCCCTTGATCGTTCGCTCGTACTGACCGTCAGCGGTGGGACCCGCGAGCTCGACTTCAAGCACAGCAAAGCTCCGGGTTAGCACCCAGGCGGTGTAAGGGTAAATGCGCTCGTTAAGGTTCGGCCTCATGGCTCAGTCTCTCTATGAGGTGTGTGCACGGCGCAGACGATCCACGTCGCACCTTCCAACGTGAGCGATGGCCTTGATTACCCAGCGTCACACGGGTGCCCATGATACCGATCGCTGTATATATTTTCATATAGCGTAAACGTACAAGCGCTCAAATCGGCCATTCGGCCGTTGTCATCAGAGATGCTTCGTCATCAAGAAGGGAAAGGGAAACAGGAATGCCAGAAACGAAAAAAGCGCCCCGAAGGACGCTTTTTTTTTGGCTCGACGCGGATGACGTCAGAGCCTGATTTTCTGCCCGGGTGCTGCTGGGGCGAAAATGGTCGGGGTAAGGGGATTCGAACTCCTGACATCCTGCTCCCAAAGCAGGCGCGCTACCGGACTGCGCTATACCCCGATGAAACAGAGAAACACCCCGTAAGGTGTTCCTGAAGCGGGTGACGTAACAGACGTCACTCCCTAAGATTCAACCCGATGAAGCCAGGCCAAAAATGGTGGGTCGTGTGGGATTCGAACCTACGACCAATTGGTTAAAAGACAATTGGCTTTAGCAGTGCCTAAACGATAGCTTTTTGCTTAAGAATCAAGGATGTAGATTCAGCTACGCAGCCTCTAATGACTTCCATTAGAGGTGGTACGAATGCAAAACACATTGGCGCAAAATTTTTCTTTCACTCAGCACCACGTCCTGCGGATGATGATCACCGCAATCATCTCTACCAAGGGCGGAGCAGGCAAAACCACGGTAGCCGCGAACCTCGGGGCTCTCTGTGCTGACGCCGGCCTTAAGACACTCCTGATCGACCTCGATCCAGTTCAGCCCTCGCTGTCGTCCTATTACGCCATCGCGCATGAGGCCACAGGCGGCATCTACGATCTCATCGCACTGAACATCACAGATCCTCCAAAAGTTATATCCCGCACGATCATCCCGAATTTGTCGCTGATTCTGTCAAACGACCCAAACAATCAGCTCATCAACCTGCTGCTTCAAGCTCCTGATGGACGGTTACGTTTGTCGGAATTACTCAAGGCGTTTGAGGGGCAGTTTGATGTCGTCTTGATCGATACACAGGGTGCGCGCAGCGTGATGCTCGAAATGGTCGTGCTGGCATCGGATCTTGCGGTATCTCCTCTTGAACCAAACATGCTTACCGCCCGTGAATTCAGCCGCGGGACACTTCAGATGCTGGACGGCCTTCGCGCTTATGAGCGTCTTGGCCTGCCATTGCCCCCAGTGAAAGTTGTAATCAACTCGCTGGACCAGACGAACGATGCCAAGATGATTCACCAATCAATCCGGCAAACATTTGCCGGCCACCCTGAAATTGATGTGCTGCGTAGCACCATTCCTGCCTCGGTTACCTTCCGGGACGCCGCGACTCGTGGCCTTCCTGCGCACCACCTTGAATACCGAAAGCCTTCCAATCGCGAAGCACCTAGCGCACTCAACGTTATCCGGGATCTTGCGATCGAGCTCTTCCCGCAATGGGCAGAACGGTTTGACATGCTCACTGAGGAGACCGTTAAAGCTCTTGTGAAGGGAGGTTTTCAAAAATGAAGCCGAGTCGATCCATTGAGTCCAGCATTCCTTTGGAGCAGGTATACAGCAGCTCGAGTCTGCGAGTTTTGAAAACGAAACTCACACGCACGGCAAGCGTGCTCGCAAATCTGAGCGACAAACACGATGCGCTGGGTCAGGTTCTGGCCGACGAAGAGCGATCGTTGCTGCAGAAATCGATCAAAGTAATCCAGGCTGTCAGCCAAAAAATCGAAACCGCCAAGGAATGCAGGCTCCAAGACGAAAAAGCTCTGGAGCAGCGCTTTCATGAGCGCCAAGCGGAAGGTTGGGCACTCGCCCAGCACTTTTTTCCAGTCCAGCATGAAAATTCTATGCAGCGTGAGGCAGGCCTCTGCATTGCTCTGAGCCTGAACCAGCTTGGGTTGCTAAAGCCGGAAAAACAACCTGCTGCTTTCGATGAGCATTTGCGCACACTTGCAGAAGGCTTGAGTGCGAACTTCGGGGCGGAGTACTTCTTCCACGAGCTTTTTAGTGATTGCCAGCAATCAATTCAGCAATTCATCACTGCGCATTCTAGCTCGCCAGTTGAAAGCAATCTCGCAGAATTGAAGCAGCTCATTGACGAACTGAGCCCTAAACTGCGTGCACGCGTAATGACCTTTGGTGAGTACCTGGTCTGTGTCCCGCCCACGTCCTTCACCGGATCGAGGGACGAGTGATGGACAGAGCTCGTGTCATTGAAAAAGTCGCGAAATGCTTCGCGTTGGCTCGTGCGCAAGGTGCGTCCCCAAATGAGGCAGAGACGGCACTGCGTCAGGCACGCAGCCTGAGGAGACAATACCAGCTTGAAGAGTTTGAGATCCGCGCATCGCTCGTTTCTGCGATTAGCGTACCGACTGGCACACGCCGCGCTCCTCCCTCATGGCTTCACAGCTTGGCTGGTACATGTGCGATGGCGTTCGACTGCGACTACCTGGCATATCGGGGAACAGCAGAGAGCTACTCCTTCAAGTTCATCGGAGTTGGAGTTTCGCCCGAGCTTGCTGCCTATGCTTACTCAGCACTTCATCAACAGTTGCTGTTGGCGCGCCGCGAACACGTGGCGGCGCAAACACGGTGCAAGCTGTCTACCAAACGCCGACGTGGCCAGCTGTTCGCTGAGTCTTGGATCTCTGCAGTGCATAGCACTGTCGCCCGCTTCTCTGATGAGCAGCCTGAGGACGCCATCCGATCCATAAAAGCCTACCTCGAGCTCCATCACCCCAACTTAGAGTTCAAGAAGGCAAAGACCACTCCTGTGCGCGGGCATGATTCACGCTCGATGATTGCAGGCTGGGAACAAGGCTCATCGGCGTACTTACATCGGGCCGTTGGTGGAAATGCTTCCGGCACTCATCGTTTGGAAGCCAACTCATGAGCCTTACCGAGTTCACCCCTCCCCACTCGATTGAAGCCGAGCAAGGCATCCTTGGTGGGCTCATGCTTGATAATCAGGCCTGGGACGTGATCGTTGATGAAGTTAAAGCTGAGGATTTCTTTCGCAGAGATCACAAGCTCATCTTCCAATGCATCGAAACGCTGGCTCAAAGTGCGAGTCCATTCGACGTCGTGACGGTTTCCGCCTCACTCGAACACCCTGATCAGGTGGGCGGGCTCGGCTATCTGGCGGATCTCGCAAAAAACACACCGTCTGTGGCCAACATCAAATCGTACGCTCAGATTGTCAGCAAGCGTGCTCATCTGCGCCGCCTCATCTCTTTCGGATATCAATGTTCAAGAGAAGCTTCCGAAGAACGAGCCGACCCCGCAGCAGTACAGGAGTCGATTGAGCAACAGATGTTCAATATGGGCCAAGGCCGGAAACGATCGGAGTTCGTTGACATCAATGAGACGTTGCTGAACGTCATTGATGAGATCGACCGAAATTTCAATAGCGGAGACGCCGTCAACGGAGTTCCCTCAGGCATCGAGGATCTGGATCAACTCACCGGAGGGTTCAAGGACACGGATCTCATTATCCTCGCAGCCCGCCCCTCGATGGGCAAAACCAGCCTGGCTCTGAACTTCGTTGACTCAGCACTTCGCAAAGACCCCACCAAGACCGTACAGATCTACAGCTTGGAGATGCCAGCGTCTTCGCTGATCTATCGCCTCCTGGCGATCATCGGGCGTCTGGATTTGAAAAAGCTCATGGAAGGGAAGCTGGAGGATGAGGATTGGCCGAAACTCCAAAGCGCTGTTGCACACATTCAGTCCTACAGATCGCGATTGATTATTGATGACACAGCGGGGCTTTCGCCTTCAGAGATGAGGTCTAGAGCTCGGCGGGGAGCCCGTCAATACGGCACCCCGGCGTTAATCATGATCGACTATCTGCAACTGATGGAAGCACCTGGTGCAGAGAACCGAAACAACGAGGTGGGTGTTATCACTCGCGGTCTTAAAGCATTGGCCAAAGAGTTCGACTGCCCAGTTGTGGCTCTTTCTCAGCTCAATCGTAGCCTCGAGCAACGCGCCAATAAGCGTCCGATGAACGCAGATCTGCGCGAGTCGGGCTCTATCGAACAGGACGCTGACGTGATCATGTTTGTTTACCGGGATGAGGTCTATCACCCGGAAACCGAACACAAGGGCATTGCTGAAATCATCATCAGTAAACAACGAAACGGGCCTCTAGGCACCGCTCGTACTGCTTTCATCCCACACCAAACCCGTTTCGAGAACCTCTCTCCCGCCTATTGGCAAGGAGCGCACACATGAGCCTTCCAGCACAAGAATTGTTCATTAGTCACGAGTGCCTTAACTGTCATCGGCACCACCCAGAGACAGCAGTAAAGCGAGGACGTGCTGTTTCGTGCCCCCATTGCCACAGCGGCGATATTGAGGCCTTACCCGATGCGCAACCACTCCAGCCCTTCCCTGCGCTGCACGCTCGCAGTAATCCCATCAATACCGTTTTTGCGCACGCACAGAAACGTGGCATCGACGCGGATGAGCTGGACGGGTTAACGCAAGCAATCCAGCGCCTAGTCAGACATACCACCACCATCATCACTAGGCGGCAAGCCGGTGAGCTCTCGAATCTGAACGATCTAGGGTACGTCTCCTTCTCACCGACAGCCCAAGGGACCGTCGACGTCGAGCTTCTGGTCCCGGGTGCGCTTCTTAACAGCTATTTCTGGTCGATGTGGGTTCCACATCACCTCCAGTCGAGAGGCTATCAAACCACAGTGATGCCTCAACTGCGTCCCAATGCAGAAGTTCAGCACTGCACGGTGGCCTTTCGTATTACCGGTACTCGAGAGGCAACCCGGCATTTTCTGGCTGATCTGGCCGAACGTTTCAGCGACTTACAGGAAGCCGAAATCGTTCATCTCCAAGCTGGCAACGTTTTCGACGTGCTTACCGACAAGACGACTGGAACTGAACGGAGGGGGTTGTGATGCACACTTTTCATACGACCGATGATGACCTCCCGGGCACAAATGCCCGTGCTCAGGACCAAGCCCGCATCGATCAAGCGGTTGCAGAGTTTTTAGCAGCGGGCAATGAGATCAGAACGGCAGGAGATCCATCTCAGCCCACTCCGACTCCAGTAAATGATGCCGAACTGGTCGAAAAATTGGCAAAGCATTCTGCTGACGGCAAAACACTTTCTGAAGCTGCAAAAGCTTTGAAGGTGCCTGAGGAGCGTTGCCGGCGTTTGGCAGTTGAAAAGCGTATCCCCTTTCGTACGAAGTCATTCCTCAAAAAGAGATCTACAAAATGATCACTCCCCAAACTGCTATGCCGGCGTACAGCGCCAATTCGGGACGCGGGTCTCTTCATGCTGGGGAGCATCTGGCTCTCGAACTTGAAGCATGCACGCCTTTGGCTGCTCAATCGAATGGCCCTATTGATGAAAAATTCGTGGTTCGCTTTCCGGTGGGGATGCGGGACCGGATCGCTCAACGCGCCAAACAACACGGGCGCTCAATGAATGCGGAGATCGTGTACCGCATGAGATCGACTCTTGATCTCGAAGACGAAGTGCTACGCCTCAAAGCTGTAATCGATGCGCTCCTTTCAAACGCCAGCGGCGCGGTTGCTAACCTCGCCCACGGTAAGGAGGTTTGATCATGGCAGGCAAATCGATGTCCCCAGAAGAAATTTCTGGAAAATTGTTACAGGGCTCGTTTACGCGACCAGGTCCATCAGTCGAACGCTTGGCAGATCCGATTGCACCTACGGCTATGGTGTTGACGATCGAGGAGATGATCCCTTACGAGCACAACCCTCGGAAGATGACGAACTCGAAATACGAAGAGCTCAAGGCTTCCATCCGCGCTCGCGGTCTCGATCAACCACCACCGGTTACCCGGCGTCCTGGTCAGCTCAAGTACATCATTCGCAACGGAGGAAACACTCGTCTTCAGATTCTCAGAGAACTCTGGAATGAAACCAAAGACGAGCGTTTTTTCAAGATCAACGTGCTGTTCCGCCCTTGGGATAGCGCGAGAGGCGAAATCATCGCCCTGACTGGCCACCTTGCTGAAAACGATTTGCAAGGGCAGCTCATGTTCATTGAGCGGGCTGTAGGGGTGGATCATGCAAGGCAGATATATGAAGAAGAAGCTGGGGAGCCGATTTCACAACGAGAACTGTCCCGTCGATTGGAGGCTGATGGGTACCCGATCTCGCAATCCCACCTCAGTAAGATGCAGGAAGCGATAAGAACACTATTACCGGTGATTCCGACAGCGCTGTATTCCGGCTTAGGCAAGCCTCAGATCGAAAAACTGCTTTCCTTGCGCAAGGGTGCTGCCCTCACTTGGGAGGGGATTTCGCAACAGACAACAAACCCTGTCGATTTTGAGGTCATCTTTCAGGACGTGTTGTGCCAATTCGACAGCGATGCGTCCGAGTTTGTGTTTGAGCGGTTCCAGGATGAACTGATCGGTACGATGAAATCCGGCACGAGGATGACATACGAACAGGTACTGCTCGATATCACCGAGCACCAAGGTCGCGCTCGGCGCTCGGCTCCCTTGGAGGTTTCTGTCTACCAGAATCGGGCTCCGATTCAAACAGAGAGCCATGCAGCCACACCTCCCAATGAACAGGGTTCAGCGGCGCACCTGAATGAGCAAACCAACGATGCAGGAGCTACCAACCAAAGCGGCGCGCCGATTCGCCGCGAACCTTCGAAACAACCCGAGCCCGCTAAAACGCAAAAAATAGACGCGACCTCGACTGCCTCGGAATTACGTACTGAATCCAAACTCAGTCCAGAGGAGCAAGCTGAGCGAATTGCTGGCCATGTTGTGACACCGGTGGCGACGACGAGTCGAGTCCAAGGCATTAAACAGCAGCTAGCAGCGCTGGACGGAGAAACACTCCCAGACTTCAACTCGAATGCCTTGATATCCATCCCAGTGCAAGCAGGCGGGCTCCATCCAATTTCAGACGTCTGGTACATCGAGCGCGAGATTGATTGGCCAACTGAGCTCCGTCGAGTGTCTGCACAACTGGCACGCGAAATCGCTGAGGTTTCCGAGCTTGGGGGATCGTACGTCGTTGAGGTACCTGGCGGCATTGGGTTCATCTGCAACGAACCACCAGAAGAAATGGAACTTAGTCCCATCGCGATCAACACCCTCACACTGTTGCAAGCGCTGAGCGGTGTGTACGCGATAGCGCTGTCTACACCGGATCCAGATCAACCGCTCAACATCTCAGAGTTCGAGTTCACGGCAGCCTTGGGCCAACTGCTTATGGGCCAGCCGGCTTACGACACATGCCCCCCTTCGATGCTTGGCCGCATTTCGGACGCAGCAACGGTAAAGCTGTTTCGGCTGATTCGCCTCGGCCGTCGCCTGGTCGAGTTGGAATCGAAAGACGCGAGCGAACCCAGACCATGAATATCCGGGCATTGACGTATCGGGGAGAGCTGTCATGGCCAAAAAGCAAAATCCGTTGAATGCAGCGATCATCGATCAGGTACTCCATCAACTACGCAATGGCGAAGTTCGCCGGTGCTTCGAAATGGGGCTTGATCCTGAAATATTGAATCTGCTCCAGATTCCAGGATCTGCGAGCGTGCTGATCAATGCCTCCGTCACGTGGTGCCATGTCGCCGTGGACCAAGAGATGGTCAAGCGCTTGCTCTCTAACAAAGAGCGAAGTGACGAAGAAGCGCGGATCGTACAGCGTGCGCTTCGACTCGGTGCCACGACCCCAATGCTGCAAGAGTTCTTTGGGATGTCTCCCCAAGAAGTCTCGATGCAGCGAATCATGGCTGGTGTGCCAGGAAAGCCAGGACGGAACCGGGATCTACCTGATGACACCCCTCTCTGGCATCGATTCGTGAAACTTATGGAAGAGAACGGTGCAAACCACTTGGACGCCAATGCATTGCTCGACGTTGCAATGCTTCTGACAGAAGAGATCAACGCGCCACTGGATGCCGACACACCAGCCGCAGGAGATCGAATTTCGTTAGGGCTGGTCTGGAGCAAAATTCAGCAATGGCTGAATGAAGGTCTCTACCCAGCAGGACAAGCCCGGAAGCCAGCGAGCCTTGTTCTGTTGAAAAATAACGGCAGGGAAAATTCAGGCCAGGTTAACAAGCAAAAAGGCATTAGTTTGGGCAAGGTAGAAGGCGAACGCATGTGATGAATCAGTCGAGGCGGCCTCTACTCGGCAGAGCAGTCAATGCCGCTGCCGGTGCTTTACAACAGCATGTGCTGCAACAAAACAAAGCCGCAGAGTTACTCAAATCCAGCGCTGCTCAGAGCTCACCGTCTGTCAGAGGCGATGATGAGCAGTACGCTGGGATTGTGTTCAGCGGAAACCCGCACGAAACCGTCCCTCGCCGCTTGTTGCTGGACGACAGGCTATCGCCGCTCGAGCGCAACGCGTGGCAAGTCTTCAGGTTGCTGATCAATAGCGATGGACTCACAGCTTTCCCAACCTATGAGCAACTTCGCCCCTACCTCGGCAGCGAGCCGAGCACGCCGGCATCCAGAGAGACGATCGCCAAAACGCTGACCAAATTGCGATTGACCCGGTGGTTGAGCCTCGGCCGTAGGGTCAGGGATTCGCTCAGTGGCCGCGTACAGGGCAACGTCTACATCCTTCATGACGAGCCAATCGGATGCGCCGAAGCCATGGAGATTGATCGCGACTACATGCTGTTGATAGGCCAGTCTCTGGAACACGCGAACCGTTCGGTAAGACTTCTCGCGGAGCGAGCATTCAATGACGTCGCGTCTGATACGAACCTTCAGACCTCCACGCTTCCATCGCGTTTGGAGGTCATGGAGGAGCGCTTGAGCTATCGAGACATTGCAGATCATCTGCCACCAACAACCGCATTAGAAGCTGAGTTCGGAATCCGAACTCAGATCATTGAAAACACAGAACACCCCAGTTCGGATTCCGAACTCAGCGGTTTAGAGTCGAAAGCTTCTCTCGGGAACCCGAGTTCGGAATCCGAACTCAGACAAAAACTGGCGGATTTGGTCTCAGTTCGGAATCCGAACTCATATAGTACGTATACAAATACAAATACCTCTGTATCTAAAAGCTCTGTACTGCGCGAGCAAGAACCATCAGGTCTGCTGGTCCCTGACCAGTTTCGACGTATGTCTCAAGAGCAGCAGCAGAGAGCCACCACGGCGCTGTCCATGCTCGAAACTCACGTCCAGCAATCTGTCTTGATTCAATGGGGTCATCGAGTGAGCACTGGGACGGTCAAAAACTCATTCGGGTATCTCCTCAGCTGCGTCCAACGGGCGATGAAGGGTGAGTTCAATACGCAGTGGCGAGCTCCATCGGTCCAGGACTCGGGCAGTGCTGTTGCCTCGACATCTGCATCGCAGGTCCGGCCAGACATCAGCCAGACAGGCAGACGCGTTCCGGAACCCAGCTCATCCTCCGCAGGATCTGCACAGCCCGCGAGACCAGAAGCTTCCCTGGAGAACGGGCGAAGCCACATGCTAAGCATTCGGCAAATGGTTGCCCCTAGGATGCCCAAGCCGTGATTTTCGTCAGCCCCTTCCCAACTACGGAGTGTTGCACGGGACTAGCTGGGAGTGTTGCCCCGGGCAACACTCTGGACACAGAAATGAGTTATGCCTTGGGCATAGGTCGAGGTGATTCCGCTGGAATCACTCCGGACACAGATCTGAGCTATGCCACTGACATAGACCAAGGTGATTCCCCGGGAATCTCTCCGGACACAGATCAAGCTATTCCCCGGGAATAGGACGCGGTGATTCCACTGGAATCACTTCGGACACAGATCTGAGCTATGCCTCAGGCATAGGTCGCGGTGATTCCACTGGAATCACTTCGGACACAGATCTGAGCTATGCCACTGACATAGACCAAGGTGATTCCACTGGAATCACTTCGAATACAGATCAAGCTATTCCCCGGAAATAGATCGAGGTGATGCCCCGGGCATCACTCCGGACACAGATCTGAGCTATGCCTCAGGCATAGGTCGCGGTGATTCCACTGGAATCACTTCGGACACAGATCTGAGCTATGCCTCAGGCATAGGTCGCGGTGATTCCACTGGAATCACTTCGGACACAGATCTGAGCTATGCCACTGACATAGACCAAGGTGATTCCACTGGAATCACTTCGCACACAGATCAAGCTATTCCCCGGGAATAGATCGAGGTGATTCCCCGGGAATCACTTCCGACACGGACTCACCCAAGCCATCCAGAGCTCGACCACTCATGACCCCTCCTCTACTTCTCGGGTTTCAAACCATCCGGACATAGAAACGGTTTTCTACTGAAGTAGCAAAACCGGTCCGGCAGTCTTGCCAAGCCCATACACCTATATAGAGGAAGCGCTCAGCATGGCTGACAACTTTCAGGTAAACCTCGGTTCACTGCGTAGCAGCGTCAACCTGACTCTTCATACACACCATGCTTCGCGACTCTGGTTTGGCCGGCAGCGCACCGATGACAAACCCGGGATGATCGGCATGAGTGGGTTCTCCAACCTCCTCGGCCGCATCACTCGTGGAGCTGCTCAGGACGATCCTTATTCAGACTGGTTCATGATCATGATCGAGGAGAAGCTGGCCCAGTCCAAAGAAGAAATGGCCGCCATCGATCAACGCCTGGATCAGGTCATGGCGGCATTACCCAAGATGCTGTCGGTGGGGGAAAACCTATCGGTGCAACCAGCCAAGTTCGATCTGTTTCTCACCAGCCCTCTCGCGTTTCAGGGCATCTACCTTCTGACCGCATATGACGAGCTCGTCCGCCGCGTGCTACTCGCTGGTCACGTAGGCATGATCGACAACCATTCCAAGGGGCAGTGGCTTGACGAGGGTGCTGCAATTCTCCGTCGCCTCTACGGACTGGCCCAAAAGTACAAAGGCTTTTCAGGTGCCAGTCGTGATGACTTTGCAGCAAATAATGCCCGTGCTCAGAATGCACGGGAGATGTACGCGTTTGCCGGCGATCTCCCACAAGACATATTGGAAGGAACACGACGGGCCGCATTCGCACCTCAGATCAATCGTCCGTCGTCGCTGACCAGCCTGCTCGGGGCTGACGACGACTATGAAAGCAGCGATGCGCATGACGATGAAGATGAGCCATGGCAGAGCGGCGCGGCTGATCAATGAGTACCTCCAGTTCTCACACATCAGCTCCAGCGGGCCAGCAACACAGCGCCTTCGAACCGCTGCAACACGAGGCCTTCATCAGCTTGCAACACGCACCCTCCCTAAAAGGCCTTTTGAAACCTTTTAAAGGTAAGGGGGGAATGCTCCAGTTGGCCGAACAGTGCCGCTCTCTTGAAACAGCATTGAATGCGCTGGCCCAGGAAAACATCCATGCCCAGGCCAACCGTTACCCGTTCACTCTTTTGCCCGTGCGTATGACGCTTCAACGCGCAGCCTCCGGAACAGTGTTCTTGCGCTGGCAGGACACAGGTACACGAATGATGGGCGTGGGCGTGTGGACGAACATCTTTCAAGCGTCAAAGACTCCCGACTTCTTACTCCATGACCTGCACCAGATGGAGCTCCAACGCATCGCCTTAAACATGCAAATCAGCCTGGTCCACACCATTGGCCGACAGGCCACTGAATGCGCTGAAAAAATGGCCCAGGCCGATGCCGTGTACGCACAACGGCTGGACCAGATTTCAAATTCCTGCGGCGAGTCGCCGCATCACCCGAAGGAGGCCTGATATGGGCACAGCAGTAGAATGGGAAGGCAACATCGGCTCAGCACCTGAGTTCAAAGAGTTCGCAAACGGCAACAAAGACCCACGACGGCTGCTCCGGCTCAACGTCTACTTCGACAACTCGATCCCGAAAGGCGACGGCTCAGGTTTCGAAGATCGTGGCGGATTTTGGGCCAACGTTGAGTGGTGGCATCAAGATGCAGAGCGCTACAGCAAGCTGTATCAGAAAGGCATGCGGGTAATGATCCAAGGCCGAGCCGTGATGGATTCATGGATCAAAGACGGTGATGAAATGTCTGCCATGAAAGTTCAGGCCAGTCGTATCGCGATTCTCCCGCATCGGGTGTCCGCGGTGACAATGACACCGTCACAGAACTCCCAAGCCTCCAATCAATCACAGCCACCACTGCATGCAGCGAGCGACTACGTCGTGGAGTTCGACGAAGACATCCCGGTGTGAATCAGGATAAAAAAAATCGCCCCTCAGCGTGACTCTCCCGGGCTAAAAAAATTTTCAGCGTCAATCCCCTGGCCCGGGAAAACTCCAATATGTGGAGAACAGCAATGAGCAAATTCATGACGTATGTGATCCGCATGCCGGTATCGGAGGCGGCAAGAGCAGCGCTTTCAAACGGAGTCATCCGTTCGGTTGTCACCAACGGCGGTCAGATAACCGGCCAATCACCAATCGATCACATCACGCTTTCCGAACACCTTGAGTCAAGGCTTGAAATTTGGGATGCCGACGAGGCGCGCAGTGAGGTCGCAACGATCTCTGAACTGCTGTAGGTCCGGGCTTCAAAAAACGCGCCCATACGTGAAGTTGTTGAAAAAAACGGTACTCTTCTTCGGCACTCAGTCGCTCAAAAGACCAGAATTCACCGATAAAATCGCCGAAAAAATCGCGCCAAAGCGTGAAAATGTCGAGTAAACAATCTCGCTATTCGGAATCTCTCGCAGTGACAAAAACTTCGGATATGAAGACCGACCGACGCCAACTCAATAACGCTCATGCCAGTGTGAGAGCCCTTGGCGCAAAAGCGGCGCGGGACGGCTTCCCTATCCATTCTTGTCCCTACAACCATGCAGCGATGCGCGCATCGTGGCTAAAGGGGTTTGCCCAGGAGCAACAGCTTGAGCTTGATCTGGGCATCTGAAGCGCCGTCTGCGCAACTCAAGACAATGGTAGTTACGGTTTACGGTGGAATCTACCGCGTGTGACTTGAGAATTTGGGCTCTGTGTCCGTAAGAGCCTGATCGTCGATGAACGCGCCACTACTGGAGATGGCCGAGGCCACCCCACTCCTGTACAAACTCACCAAATTCTCCGAGCGTCAGCAAGCGGTCGCTGGGACATGGGCCACGCACTTCAGCCTCAGTGGGCTACAACGTACCAGATTTATGGTCGAGTACCTGACCAGCATCACCAGTCGTCGGATCTGGTGTGTCCAATTGAATGACACCAATGAAGGAACGCCCGCACTGCTCCGATTCGGAGACCTCGTGCAGTACTTCGACGGGAAAGTGATCCATGCTCGCATAAGCGACCGCTCCCACAGAGTGCCCAACCGACCTCCAACCCCTGACGCCGCAGGCAAGCTCCTTAGGCGACTTGAGCTGGATCGATGGACTGGCAAATCTGCGCTACTCACTACCTTTTGCGAAAAGGCTAGAGGGTATGCGTTACAAGAAGCCATGAAAGACCTTGGATCTTTCGGGCTTTCTTACACCGTATCGAGGGAGGGCCGTAACAATCGCTTTTTTGGCCCGCGCATGAGGTTCTATCTCTCGCATATGGGCGGAACTCTAAAGCGGTTCTGCAGCGTTCTGGATCAGGGGCTACTTCACGCGATCAGATCAGTGCAGTGTCCATCACCACAACTCTACAACTGGCTCGCAACAGGCAACACGCTCCGTCGATTGCAGGCACTGAAAGCGCAGCCGGTACTGGTGCCTCTGATCGTGTTATCTGAGGAACTGCCACAAGGATGCTATGTGTCCCGCAATCCCCTCCCGGACGGGCTACAGAAGCATATCGCGTATCTCAAAAGGCCCTATGAACACCAATACAACATGGACGGTTTCCACCTTCTCGGTCGGATAGTAGATGCGGGGCTTCCATTGACTGATGTACTCGCGTGGATGCTGGAGACGCCGGTTAGTGCGATTCGATACCTGGGCCAACAGCGCGTATATGACACAGGCAGTGCTCTCACTCGATTCAAGCTCGAAGGCTTCAACAGTGGCTGGCACATGCTGGTAACAGGCGCTCAGCTAGGAAACCGCCGGCCATGCACCAAGAAGCAATGGCAGTCGTTCTCGTACCTTTACGAGTCAATTCCATGGGAAGCACGGTCAGCTCTACGCGACATGAATCGCATGATCAAAGGCTGGCCTACCGACTGGGCACATCCGTCTTGGCCTGCGCACAGGGCGAGCATCCAGGATATCAAAGAGCTGTTCACCAATCTCAACCGAGGTGAGCACCCCGACCTCATGGCGACCTCAGCCAGATTTAAGGCGTTTATTTCATCACTGACAGGCAATGAAATCGCCAGTCTCGTGGATTCCTTCCACCAGGCACTGGCCCAGATCCGCGAAGATTTCGAGAAGGCGAATCCACTGTCTGATTCCGATTCACAAACTCAGTGGCCAGGCTTGCTCCAACAAGGTGCGATCACCACTCCCGAGGGCCTTGAAATCGTAGAGCTCAACTGCCCCGCCGATCTCACAGTAGAAAGCAGGACACTGCACCACTGCATCGATACCTACGACTTCAGGGGCTACAAGGGACTCTGCCGATTGCTATCCGTGCGCGACCAAGGCCGACCGCTCGCTTCGGTTGAAGTGGTTCTTGAAAGACGCCCCAATGAAAAAAACGACATCCCGTGGTCCGTCAGGCATCTCGTGACAGAGCAGATCCGGGGGTTGCGTAACGCCATTCCAAACTCGGCTTCTGCAGAGAGTAGAGCTTATGACTGGTTCATCATGCAGGTCCAAGCCGGCCGGATCCCAGTCAACCTCCAATGGCCCGATCAGACCCAAACGATGAAGCGCTACGCCGACGCAACGGACAGCATCAGGCACTCGCAAGCCGTCGCGAAGTGGATCGACGACTACATGAAGCGGGGTTGCTAAATGGCCCAGCCACGCTTGATGAATCGGCGTCCAGCACTGTTGCGCAAGGTAGTGTTCGACGGCTACGACTTCGGACTCTCATTGAGTTACGTGGAGGGTGCAAACCGATTATTGCTTCGACGGGGTGGCTTTTTTATCCGCAGAGCAGACCACCCGCTGGTTCAGTTTTGGCGGGTACCAGCTACCAAGCTGCTGGATGATCTGGATGTCCTGTTCAGCGAACTGGTCGAACTTGCTGACGGCAAATTCACCGAGAGTTGGCCAACCTTCAGAGAGAAGATTGAGAAAGCTCAAGGAGAGGTGGATCGCAGTGCATTCGTTTGGGGGATGAAACTCAGACTGGCGCCGCTCGTTGAAGGTGGCGTGCTGCTGTCAGGAGACTTTCATCCAGGCTCTGTGGCCGTCTCCAAACGTATGCGGGGGACTTACCTCACTGCGAGCCGTTCATGGCGCATCCATGCGTCACCAGAGGTTGTGCGCAGCAATCTGATTCTCGAGATTGGCATGACCGAAGACCAGTTCGAGCTACTGGATACGCTTCAAGAGCTTTTAAGCGACGGTTCCATCGCTCAAGCATCTGACGTCGTGAGAATGCAGCTGGGCGGCCAGGCGCCAGAAGCAGGCCCAAAATCGGAATCAAACGACGGTGAAGCTGACGTCTATCTGGCGTCCATACCCTCAATTCGCCTAACTGAACTCACGGAGGAATTCATTGATCACGCGCTGCAACAACATTCGCTGATGGAGCATCAGCCAGCAGGTATCCGACACCTGCTACAGCGCACAAGCGCACTACTCGCAGACGACATGGGCTTGGGCAAAACCCGGCAAGCGATCATTGCGGCTGCCATTCGAGCGCAAGGAAAACCGATTTTGGTGATCGTGCTCACGAGCCTGATCATCAACTGGCAACGCGAAATTCAAACTGTTTTCCCAGACGCGCTTATCGCGCTGCAAAAACATGATCCGGGTTGTCAGTGGGTCATAGTCAACTACGAAAGACTCGGAGATTTCGTTCAGTTCGGAAGCCATTTTGCTGTGATGATCGTCGACGAAGCACACAGGCTTAAAGAACCAACCGCAGCATGGACACGCCACGGATTCGACATCGCGGCAAATGTGCCGAATCGATACTTGCTGACAGGCACGCCGGTGCTGAACCGGGAGTCGGAGCTACACACGCTGCTGCGGCTTTCAGGGCATCCGATAGGCCAACTCCCGCTGCGTGAATTTTGTGAGCGATTTGCCGGTAACCCCGATTTTCGCCAGACGCTACGTTCCCAAATTTCCGATTGGATGATGCGTCGTCGCAAAGACGTACTGCCCAACCTCAAGGGTAAGCAGCGGCAAACCGTCTCGGTGGTGCTGACAACTGATGAGCGCAAGGAATACAACGAGATTTTGCGCAGCGATCGACACACGTTCGCACGGCTCGGGGCACTACGTCAGATGCTGGAGCGGATCAAAGTCCGAGTCATCGTGGATTTGATTTCAGAGCTGGACGTCGAGGACAAAGCCATCCTGTTTTGCGAACACAAGGAAACAGTATTCGAACTCGACGATCGCCTCTCGGCAGCAGGCCTTGAATGCGTGACGTTGGTGGGGAGTGACACACCCAAGAAGCGTCAAAAATCGATTGACCGGTTTCAGCAGGATCCTGATGTGCGCTTTTTCATCGGAACCACATCAGCCGCTGGTACGGGCAACAATCTCACGGCGGCAAATTACGTATTTTTTCTCGGACTGCCGTGGACTCCTGGTCTGCAAGATCAAGCCGAGGACCGGGCATTCAGGAACGGTCAATTACGCGCTGTCTTCGTCAAGATTCCACTGGTTGAGGATTCTATCGACCAGCAGCTCTGGCAGATGCTGCAAAGCAAACGATCGCTGGCTCAGGATCTGATCGAGCCCGATCCGATAGCAGCCAGCAGGGAAGCGCTCGCTGCCATTATCTGACTTGGGTTTGAGCCAGGTGCAGCGCAAACCCCAGCCAAACTGATAAGGGTTTGCCGCTGATTTGTGAGCCATGTGCTGGCACCGTGATCCCATCACGAAATGGGGCCATGCCATACATGATCAGGCAGCTGACAACACTTTCCATGCTCGCGCTGGTCGCTGGCTGCATGCAGCAGGAGGTCAAACCGATCAAACCTGCTATCGATAGCAGTCGTAACCCCGAGATCCTATCACCTGATTTGTACCCAAACGGCTCAAAGCCTGAGGACAATGCCAACGTGCGTTACGGGCGATACACGCTTGTGAACACGGCACCAGAAAACGAACAGCGTGATCTGATGGCCCAGATCATTGATGTGAACATCCCGGGGAATATGCACCCACAAGTGCATGACGCTATGCAATACGTGGTGGACCGTTCTGGCTACTCTCTGTGCCCTGACAGCACCGAGCATGTGAGCATTCTCTACACCCGGCCCTTGCCCGCCGCTCAGTACAAGCTTGGGCCCATGACATTGCGCAATACCCTGCAAGTGCTGGCAGGGCCTGCGTGGCAAGTCAAAGTCAATGAAGTCACCCGCCAGGTCTGTTTCGTGTTACGGGCGGGGTATCAGGTGCCTGATTATCCGAAGCCCCCACCGCCACAGACCACGCCTATCGCGGTGAACGCTCCTAAAGCCACTGATCATGATGTCAGCAGCGTAGCTGTCGTGTCAGTCCCTCCGACGACAGCGGCTGTTACAGTGGCTGCAACCACCGTGCAACCTCCGATTACGAGTGCGACACCCGTCGCGGTAGCCGCAAGCAAGTTGCCCGCTTCTCCGGCGAAGCAGAGCCCACAAGAGCACCTCCCCAGTGCTGTGGCCAAGGATCGGCCATCTCCACTGGCATCTGCAAATGTGACTCAGCCGGCCGCTACAACACGCCCAGCACCGGCCGCCGCCGTCGTTTCGCAACCAGCGACCCGAACGCCCGCAATCGAATCAGCTCGCCTGGCTCAAAATGCAGCTCCTGTCGTCGTTCAACCAGCTCAGCCCCAGGAAGCACCAGCCGAAACGTGGGATGCAGCTGTCGGAAGCACGTTGCGCCAGACAGTGGAAGCTTGGGCGAAGAAAGCTGATTGGCAACTGATCTGGGCACAGCCAGATCTGGATTACCCGATTGAAGCAGCCCTGCATTTTCGTGGCAGCTTCGCTGAAGCCATTTCCCAAATTTTTCCTCTGTACGACGGTGCCCGCCGATCATTCGCAGTCGACGGCAACACTTCGCAGAGGATCGTTCACGTATCCGAGAGGAAAAAGCTATGACAGCGCTCCTGAAGTTTGGGGGCCTGTCACTGGTCCTGATGCTGGTCACCAGTTGCTCGGTGCAACGAGTCAACGACTCGGCTCAACGGGCTGAGAATGCAGCTGATCGAGCGTCTGACTATGCAGCAATCGTTCGTAACCAACAGCAGACTCCGCCTCGGGACACAGTCGTGTTCAGCGACAAACCGTGGGTTTCGACCCAACCTATCGTTGCCAAACGAGGTTTGCCGATCGCACTGGACTGTGACCTGGTCTATCGGCCAGCCACCAGCGTCGGCATCAACGACATCGCTCAGTACATTACCAAGCAATGTGGCATCAACGTTCTGGTGTCCCCTGAAGCCGTCAACCCTCGCCTGTTGATGGCCCAGGCTTCTGGTGCAGCCAATAGCAGTGCTCCGGGCTCCGGCAATCCGGATAGCCTCGCAGGGCTGATGCCCGCAGGAATCATCAGTGGCCCAGGGCCGTCAGGCACATACAGCCCACAAAGCCTCGACGCGCCAAGCACGAGCTCCGGTAGCCTTATCAGCGGGATCAAATACACCGGCAAGGCCTCCGGCCTGCTGGATTTAGGTACAGCCCGACTGGGGCTTTCATGGCAGTTTTCCGCGGCGGAACACGCGATCCGCGTGAACTACTTCGATACCAAAGTCTTCGACGTGTACGCATTTGGTGACAAGCAGACGATTGAAAGCACCGTGCGATCGGGGATGAACACATCCTCCGGTACAGGCTCTGGGACAAGCGGCAGTTCCGGAGGAGACTCGAGCAATTCGAGCTCCGGATCATCAGGATCTGGCTCCGGCGTTTCAGGCCAGTCCGGGAGTAACCAGAGCACCAAGAGCGTATTGGAGTCCTCGATAATGGCGGACATCGAGAAAAGCGTACGCGCAATGCTCAGCGTGTCCCCCCCAGGTCGAATGTTCCTGTCCCCGTCAACGGGAACAATCACGGTAACAGACCGCCCCGAAGTGCTGGCCCGTATCGACGATTACGTCAACTCGACCAATCACGCCATCACGCAACAAGTGTTGTTCAACGTCACGGTACTTGAAGTCACGCTTTCCGACAGAGACGACCTGGCACTCAACTGGTCGGCTGTCTACAAGTCGCTTTCAAACAAATGGGGATTGTCGCTTTCCAACTCGGTTGCAGGGATCAGTTCCAGCGCGATCAGTGGGTCTGTCGGCATCGTTGACACTGCCAATTCCGCGTTCGCAGGTTCGAAAGCAATCATTCAGGCACTGTCTGAGCAGGGCCGCGTGTCGAATGTCAGGACGCCATCCGTCACCACCCTCAATTTGCAGCCTGCGCCCATCCAGATCGGTAATGTTCAGGGCTATATCGCTGCAACGACGACCACCAACACCGCACAAGTGGGCTCCAGCACATCACAAACGCCTGCAACGATAACGTCGGGTTTCAACATGACGCTTCTTCCACGCGTCATGAACGAGAACGAAATGCTCGTGAAGATCGATATCAACATGAGCTCCAAACCCGATATCAAGACGTTCGAGAGCAAAGACGGTTCTAGTGCCCAAGTACCTCAGTACGACGCTAAAAGCCTCAGCCCCAAAGTGAAGCTGCGAAGCGGGCAGACGCTGATTCTTTCGGGTTTTGATGAGATGAGCGAGAACACTCTGAAGCAGGGTGTCGGTGACGCCGGATTCATGGGTCTTGGTGGTGCAAAGACCAGAGACACCGAGCACAGCGTGCTGGTGGTTCTGATCACTCCAATCCTCTTGGGAGATGCATCAAACGAGCGTCTCTTTGACGGGTTCGCCTGCCTCGAGCGGATAAAACCGGATTGGGTTGCGTGACAGATGGCCATTCCAATCACTCCACCCAACAAATCCGTCCAGATTCTGACCTACCACGGCAAATCATTCGTGACCGGGCTCTTCTGGCACCCCTTGGGTAGCCTGAACGGCTACATGCGCGAGGCGCGCCAGTTCGGACGCCAGGAAAAGATGGACATCGTGGCCATCCGGCACACTGAGTCGATTATCCAAGCAGGATTTGTCGCTCGCAGCGCAGGTGCCGTCAAAGGCATGTACTCGCTGGCTGCAACGCTGGCAGGGCAGCTAGGGTCGTCCTGGTTTGCCGCATGGAAGCTCAATACAGATGAGGAAAGGTTTGCGCTTGTTGCGGTGTTTGAAGGCGCTGTGATACCGGGCTACGACTTGGTAGGAACAGCAGAAGAGGTCAAGCGTAAGGTCGGCCAGTTGATGAGCCGGCAAATGAAATTTGACCGGACCTATTTGCCGGTCGAATTTGATCCAGAAGCGCAACACCTCAACATCGAGGAGTTGCTGTCTCCAGCAAACCTCAAACGCGAATACCAACTCAGCACTCTTGCATTCGGACTCTCTTCACATGAATTGATGCGCCTGGGCGCACTATGCGGAGTGCTGACTCTATGTCTGATCGGTTGGCAGCAGTGGAGCGCGCACAAGGCTCGCTTGGCACAGGAAGCAGCGATAGCGGCTGAAAAACAGCGACAGGCAGCACTGGAAGCGCTCAATAAGCAGACTCAACAGCAGCAGACAATTCAAGCTCTCGAACATCCTTGGGCGAAGTTGCCGCCTGCTCACGAATTTATCGAGACCTGCAGTGGGGCAATTGATCACCTGGCACTGAGCATCACTGGCTGGCCATTCGCGAGCGCAAAGTGCGAAGGCGAAACCGTCACTGCGACATTCACTCGAGGCGAGACCGCTACATCTGAAGATTTCCTGCGTGCAACGGAAGGCTATTTTTTGGAAGCTCCGATCTTTACCGCAGACGGAAACAGCGCTATCGGCCAGATCAAGCTGAGTTTCTCATTAGCAGGAGATGGACCTCTCCAGGACTCCACAACAGCGCTCAGCCAACTCAGGTCCTGGCTTCACATCCAAAAACTTACACCAACCTTCACCGAACTTGCGGACAAAGCCCCTCAGGTGACGGCCTTACCCGGCCAGCCAGGACCTGCGCCCATGGCGACCCCTGACTGGAGGCACTTCGATGTGAAGTACACCAGCCAACTACCTCCCGCCATCGCGTTGCACGGGGTGCCCGATATCGGACTGCGAATACGCGGGATCGAGACCACGTTACAGAACGACCAACTGAATTGGACCGTCACTGGAGACCTGTATGCGAAATAGCCTTTTGTTGATCACAGCCTTCGGCGCATTCGTCATGCCGGGTCTTGGCACAGCTGCAGGTGAGGCTGGTATGCACGTGGTGAATGTCGGCCAACTCTCCCAGGTTCAGAGCGAAACCATCCTGTTCAAGGCACAGGCTGAAAGAGCCAAGGCGCTCAATTCGATTGAAAGCTCGGCCCCCCAACCCGTGTCTACCGTCGCCTCCGTGCCCTATCAACAATCAACTCGACCTGCGCCCGATCCGGGCAGTCAGCCTCGCACTGAGGGCTTGCCGGTCGTATCGCTCATCTCCGGATCGAGCCGTGCCCCTCAAGCAACTTTGCTGTACAGCAGCGGCTACGAAGTTGAGGCACAGACCATCGGCGCGTCACTACCCGGTGGATTCAAGCTTGCGAGTGTGAGTGTTGATGGTGTGGTCCTGAGCCGAGACGGGAAGCTGTTCCCGCTCGGTTTTTCAAACCATGCCCCGCAACAGTGAGGGGACGAAATGAATACTGCGAGCCAGCTTCAACGTGAAGAAGTACCAGCAAGCGTTATCGAATTCCCGACGCTTAACGTGGTTGAAACAGATCGTCTCCTGACAACTGCCGGCGGACCTTGGGAGATTACCCCGGAACTGCGTCAGCTCTGTGCTCTGACGGCATCCGGCAAACTTTTCATCTCTGCTCACCACGTGAATGACCACTACGTCATGGCATTCATGGATCGCCTGGAACGCGCTGGATTCGAGTACCAGATTCAGAGCGTCACCATGAGTGACGTGAAGGCCTTGTATCAGGCTAACACTGATACCGACGACCTAACCGTCAGCGACATGAGCAAAACCCAAAGACAGCAAGCCGTGATCAAGATCATGGGCCATGCACATGAGAGGAACGCCAGTGACGTCCACTTCGTAGTCGGGCACGAGATCACCCACATTCTGTTCCGTGAACACGGCCTGCTGACGGAATACACCCAGATTCCAAGCTCGATCGGCATCGAGCTGTGCTCGGCGTTGTACAACACCATGTGTGATGTGCAGAAGGATCACTATCAGCCAGCGATACCGCAAGACGCCCGGGTCAGCCGAGCGTTCGTGGACCAGTTGGGGCTCTTCGGCGCTCGGGTCGCGACCCGGCCGCTGGTGGACGGTCCTCTCATGGTTTTGCGTCTTCTGTCTGACGACAAGCGCAAACAGACGCTTGAAGAGCTTGGTTTTTTGCCAGAACAAGTGCGCCTGATGAAGCGGTTCAGAAGCTTGCCGTACGGCGTCATTCTGGTTACAGGCCCGACAGGCTCAGGCAAATCCAAAACTCTGCAAATCACGATCAATCTGATTTCCGCGGAATCACGAGGTACAAAACACATCCTCACCGTTGAGGATCCGCCCGAATACCCATTGATGGCCAACCAGTCTCCGCTGGGGGCCAGTGAGACATGGGACGGCGCTATCACCAACTCAATGCGCCTCGATCCGGACATCCTTATGTACGGCGAGATCCGAGATCTGGCGTCGGCTCAGGCAGCATTTCGCGGGGGCATGACAGGTCACCTGGTCAAAAGTACGCTCCATACCAACAATGCTGTTGGCTCCCTGCAACGGCTCGAGGATATGGGGGTAGATCCAAGCCTTGTGACAGATCCTGCCCTTATGGCCGGGATCATCAACCAATCCTTGCTGCCAGTTCTGTGCGAAAGCTGCCGTGTGCCGGCAACACTGCAACTTGCCACGCTGGACGTCGACCTCGTCGACCGACTGCAGAGGCTCACAGACATCCGGCGGGTGTATCTGGTCGGCAATGGATGTGCGGCATGCCGAGGGCTGGGGGTCACTGACCGTACCGCCGTGGGCGAGGTGCTGCTACCAACCCATAAGTTCATGCAGATCTTTCGCCTCAAAGGCGCAGGCGAAGCACGGAACTACTGGGTCAAGGAGATGGGAGGCATCACCAAAACAGCCCATACGCTGATGAAAGTTTCAGCCGGCCAGATCGATCCTCGGATGGCCGAAACCATCGTCGGACCACTGGACTTTGATCAGTACGTTCTGGAGCGCGATCAATGATTTCGCGCTTGTTCGATGTGTGGTCTTCTCTGGCCGAATCCTGGTATTCCACTCAGTTCGGTGGAAAAGAACGCATCCAGTTCTACGAGAGCATGGTTGCGCTGCTGGAGAACGGCGTCGATATCGACACTGCTCTGGATGAGATCGCAGCGATCTACGGCGGTCGGGACAAAGCCATCACTGCCGGCAAAGGCAAGACGTTCAAGACCTCGAACCATCCGATCGATCTGGCCTGCTCCGGCATGCTGATGAGTGTAAGAAACGGCAAAACATTCGCCTTCAGTTGCAGGACGTGGATGCCCCCGCAAGAGGCATCAATCATCGAGGCCGGTGAAAAATCCGGGAACCTGGAGCAGGCCTTCCGCGACTGCGTACGCATTATCGAGGCGCGCAAACGCATCACCTCCCTCGTGCTCTCGACCACGCTGTATCCAGCGCTACTGTGGGCCTTGATGGCTTACCTGCTACATGTCATTGCTTCTCGCATGGTGCCAGCGATGGCCCGTATGTCGAACCCTGAAGGCTGGAGCGGCGCACCGTATGTGCTGTACCTGATCTCCAGCTTCGTGAATAACTGGGGGGTTATCGCCCTAATTGTTGTGCTGTTGGCCATTGTCATCTCTCTGGTGTCCCTGCCTTATTTTCGAGGTCCGCTTCGGGTGTATCTGGAGCGGATCCCGCCATGGTCCATTTACAAAGCACTCCACGGGTCCACATTCCTTCTCAACATCTCCGTCATGCTCCGATCCAACATCGGTCAGATCGAAGCGCTGGACGCACTCGCCCAAAACGCATCTCCCTGGATGCGTGAGCGGCTCGCAGCGGCGCGCTACGGGGTCAGCATGGGAAAGAACTTCGGGGTGGCCTTGAAGATCGCCGGCCACGACTTTCCGGACAAGATGGCCGTGCAATTTCTTTGCGTTCTCGCAACGCGCCAAGGGTTCTCAGATTCGATTCACCGGTTCAGCAACCGTTGGCTCGACAGTTCCCTAAAACTCGTCGAGCTCTACGCCAAAGGTGTGTTGATGGTCTCGTCAGTGGCCATGGGCTCGTTAATGGTCCTCGTTCTGATCGGCACCTACAGCATGCAATCCAACGTCACCACGACCTTTTCACACTGACCCAAAGAGGTTTTAAACATGCGTCGCAATCAATCAAGGGCTGCACAATCTGGCTTTATCGATCTATCGATGATCTTCGTACTTATCGTCATTGCCGTAGGCGTTGGTTACGCGATGTATAACGGCGGAAGCCTGATGGGTAGCTCCGACGTGAACAACGAGCAATCGAACATCGGCATGCTGATCGCGAACACCCGAAAGCTAAAAGGCAGCACTGGTTACGGCACGTCTGGAACCAGCTTGGTTCCCCAACTGGCCGCCATCAAAGGCCTGCCGAACATGACCTACAGTGGCGGGGCGCTGTACAACGCCTGGGGCGGAACCGTAACGGTGACCTCTGTAGGCAACTCCTTCGCTATTACGGAAAACGGCTTGCCACAGGATGCATGCGTGAGCTTGGGCACGAAGATCGGACGCGGTCAGAAGGTGTCCACCGCCCTCAACGGCGGCACTTCCACAAGTGGTGAAGTCGATGCGGCAACAGCTGCGACCGGTTGCACTGACTCCTCCGCCAACTCTGTCGCATGGACTGTGAACTGAGATGACTGCGATTACCGAGGCCAGTTTTGTGGACCTCTATCTGGGTAATGGCTATAGCGACGTCAAGGGCTTGCACGGTGCGACCGCACGGCGAGTCCCAACTCCTGACGGATGGGAAGCGGACATCGCCCAGCTGCGTGAGCGCTGTATGAAGCACTTCGGCGCGAACAAAGACCCGGAGTTCTCATTGATTGAGGACGGCGTACTGCTCCGGGTTACCCAGTTCGTCGACCCGTTCGGTGAAAACGTGTTCGTGCTTCGAAAATCGAACATCGAGATTCGCGACATCCAGCTTATGGGCTTCCCCAATTCGCTGCTTGACGCCTTGTTGAGTGAGGCCGCACGAGGCTTGGTAGTGATCTGCGGCGATATGGGGGTGGGTAAAACATCAACGGCGGTCGCACTGCTTGTTGCCCGGCTGAAAGCTCACGGTGGGATAGCCATCGCTGCAGAAGATCCCCAGGAAACCAATGTGAGCGGCGTCCACGGGCAGGGACGATGCATACAGATGCAGGTTTCCCGCGCAACCGGCGGCTATGAAGAAAGCCTTACGCGAGCGCTGAGGACGGGGGCCGACATGATCTACGTCGGTGAGATCCGCGATCCTGCCTCTGCCGCGCAAATTGTCCGCGCCTCGATCAACGGCAACTTCATCATCACTACTGGGCACGGAGGTTCAATCTCCGACGTGATCGAGCGCATCGCGTCGCTTGCCGAGCCCTATATCAGCAACGCTCGCGAGATTCTGGCGAAGGGGCTGATCGCGGTCGTTTATCAAAATCTGGAAAACACCGGCAACAAGAAGGTTCTGAAAATCCGGAGCCTCGTCCTGACCAGCGATGACGGGCTGTCGATTCGGGAAAAGATCAGGTCAGGCCACATTCAGCAGATCGAGCACGACGTGGAAAACCAAGCCAAGAGGAGTTTGTGGGGATGATCAAGAACGCACACACCAGATCTCGGGGGTTTGTCTCCATTGAGATAATGTTCACGCTCATCGTGATCGCGATCATGACGTCGATTGGCGTCGCCCTTGAGTCAAAATGGTCGGACTCGCAGAACTATCAGGTCGCCGCTCAACAGCAGCAGGCAGTAGCGGATGCCGCCAGTAAATACCTTAAGGATAATTACTCAGCAGTAGCGACTGCAGCAGCGTCAGCCCCTGTCCAAATCTCAGTCCCAATGTTGCGGACCAGCGGGTATCTGTCATCAGGCTTCTCGGACACGAACGGTTTTGGGCAAACGTTTCTCACGATTGCTCGTAAAGCCGGAACGAACCAACTCGAATCGATCGTCATCACAACGGGCGGCCAAGCAATCGATGAAATAGGAACCCGAGAAATCGCCGAAAACCTCGGAGGATCCGGTGGATTCATTCCTGGAACGAACACTGGCGTTGCTCAAGGCGTTCGCGGTGGCTGGCAGGTCAATCTCGGCAGCTTTGGAATAAGCCCCGGCGTTGGCCACACAGCAAGCGCTTTGTTCCTACAGGACGGCACCTTGGCCAACGATTACCTGTATCGGAACTATATCGCCGGCAAGCCTGAGCTGAACCGCATGAACACCGGGCTCGACATGGGTACGAATGACGTGTCCAACGCCACGAACGTGACCGCACAAGGGCAGGTGCAGGGCGACAAGCTGAAATCAAACAGTCGGACGGAGGTGGGGGAATACATCGACATTCAGAGTGAAGAAGTCGAGGGCACCGCGTGCCCGAAAACAGGGCTCATCTCGAAAAATGCCAAGGGCTTGATACTATCTTGCCAATCCGGTATCTGGACTGCCATGCGCGGCGGAGCGTACGGTGGGACGTTCATGACCAGCTCGAATGCCGGTGATTGCGCTGCACCAAATCCTTATACCAGCGATTGCACGTGCCCGTCGGGTTTTGATGCAGGCAGTGATAAAGGCTGGATCACAACTGCGTCTGGGACTTTTAGCTCTGCCAAGTGTGTAGTTAAAACTAAAAATGTCTATTCCTACACAATCCAGCGGCACGTGAGAATCTATCTGTCTCCTAAAGCCCCTACAACCGTCGACTCAACATGTTACGCCAGCCCATCAGGCTGCGTGTGTCCAGCTGGAACCGTTGCGGCAGCGAGTACAGCAACTTCCTCATACTACACAACCTCAGCGACCTCGATCGTGGACAACAGGCTGGAATATATTAGTTACAGCTGCGTCACAACAACCAGCTAATCCTTATGTTTTGCCCGAAATCAGCCTGTGCTGATACATAGAACCTGTATCTTAGCGGTGCGCTGATCAATGCCTGGATAAGCGAGTGTCTGGTTATCATTAGTCGCCCCGGCAGCTTCCGGCACGCTGCCTGCGGGGCAGGTACAAGGTCCGATATAACAGGATCTGGTTGTAGTAGGCGGGGACGGTTTGTAGATCGTGAGGCTGACCACTTCTTTCAGGTAGTACCAGCTCACCGTTTTCTTGGTGATTTCACAATCAGCAGGAACGTAGTTCAGGTTCTCGGTAACACCGATGCTTCCCCCTGTCGAAGAAGAATATCCACTAGGGCAAGTACATGCCCCCGTCACTGGGTTCGCTAGTGAACACTCACCACCATTGTTCGCATTGGTGAAGTATTTGCCGCCATAGCCACTTCCACGCATGACAGTCCAGATACCGGATTGGCAATGAGGTGTCGGCAATCCTATGGGCCACAGGGGCGCCGCCCCTGATTTACGTTGATACTCTACTGAAATTACGGCTTCAAGCCGCCACCGCCGTCGCTAATGGGTCGATCATAATCACCGCTGATTCATCAACGAGCTCTAAGTACTGGTCAGGAGCAGGTATCGGGCATGCGTCCCGTAGCGACGTCATCAGGCAACGAAGCAGCTTGTCTTGGGCGAGCGCGGTAGCTTGCTCAACCGTTGCCCCACTTGCGCTCACTCCGCTGAAGTCCAGTAGACGGATCGTGACCCCATCGGCGCCCGCGATCACCAAAGCGGGGTATGGGATGAGGTAACTGGCGACAACCTGCTTACCTTTGTGTTTGCCACCTTCGAGCTTGCGAACCAACTTTTGAGCCTTCAGGTGCGTGTATCGCTTGAGCATGCTTAACGATTTGTGACCGCTGATCGCTGCCACTTCCATCATGTCCAAGGTTTGAAGTTCGAAAAGTCGGCTGACAGCCTCGTGGCGAAGGTCATGGAAGTGGAGATCTTTGATGCCCAAACGTTGGATCATGAACCGCCAAGTGGATTTAATACCTGCCGAGGTATAGGTGAAGACCTTTCCCTGCCGGTTGACGCCCATCCGGATCAATGCCTCGCGAGCACGGAGGGAAAGTGGCACATCGCGCCTTGTTCCGTTTTTGGTATCTGGAAGCGCAGCGATGCCAGACTTGAGATTTATGTTTTCCCAGAGCAACCCGAGAATCTCGCCTTGCCGCATTGCTGTTTCTAGGGCTATCACAACTATCGAGTACAGCTCTGGGTTTGAATGGTTGTGGGCGTATCGCAGGATCTGGCGATCCTCTCGTGCAGACAATCGGCGCTCGCGGCCGGGAGGTGATTTGGGCTTGCGAACGTTTTGGACAGGGTTCTGATCCGCCGCTCCCCACTCGATCCTTGCGACATCGAATAGATTGCTGAGCAGAGACATCTCCAAACGCACAGTGGCAGCAGATATCGGCTTTCTGGTTTTGCCATTGAGTTGGCCCAGCCGGGTATCACGATAATCAGCAATGTCGGGACTCGATATCTCTCTTAATGTTTTGAGCGCCATCGATGATCGCTTTAGCTGATCGATCCGGTAGCCCTCTTGCAGGTACCCTTTTTTGGTGATCGATATTTGCAGGCGATATTTGTCGAGCGCGTCAGCGAGAGTTAGATCTTGAGTCATTTTCCCCGTCCAGCGTTGCCTCAACGAGTGTCGACAACTGCGTCAGGGAAACCTGCAGGACCTGACATAGGCGCATGATCGTGTCGAGCGTAGGGGAACGTTTCCCCCGTTCGAGGAGGCTGATAAAAGAACGATCAAAATCAGCCTCAAACCCAAGCTTCTCCTGTGACAAACCCGCGCCCCTTCGCAGATCCGCGAGGACCTGCCCGAACGCAGCATTGTGATCGGCTGAACGAGTGGAAGCTTTCAAGTGAGCGGCCTAAATGAGATGGCCGCGATTGTCGGTTTGATGACTATTGTCGTCAGCGGACTATTGTCTGCAACACGCCCCATTCTGATGCTCAGGGACGCATCTCATGAACTGGTAGGGCTTGAACCCCACAATCCCTCATCAGTGGATAACGATTTGCCGCTGACCTGCGGTTTAAGGAGGTAGACGCTGCATCAGGGCCGTACAACCTGATTCACACCTAGAGAACTGCCAGATGCCAATCTACTGGATTGTATTGTTGCTGGTCGGCATTGCAGCCGGCGCTATGGGACTCGTCAATGAACGAGCAGACGCACACTCCAAGGCTGCTGATCTGTCCTCCATTGCGCACAACATGCTCATTTACCGCAACGCATTGGCAGAATATGCACATGGAAACCAATCGGCCGTAGGGCCTGTCGCAGACGCTGCTCTCGCGTTGCCGTCTTGGTATATTCGTTTACCCGGGATCAGCGGTTATATAGCGTCTGGATCAAGCTACACGTACTACGCCTCACCTCCACAAGGGCTTGTGAGAGAGCTCGTCACGATCACCGGGACATCCCAGGCTGTCGGCTATGTTGTGAATGGTCAGCTCGTAAGCCCGTCAGGAGGGATGATTGGTGTATCGGTTCCTGGGGTCGTTCATAATGGATCAGCTGTCGCCTTCCAGTAAATCCACAGCTCTGCAGTAACGGTTTACTGCGGCGCAGCATGCGGTTAAATGCGACGGTTCTTCGAACAGACAGTGTCTGAACAATCGGAGAATCGAATGCGCTTGTACCTCTGTGAGAAACCTAGTCAGGCGAAAGATATCGCCAAAGTGTTGGGCGCGACCCAGCGGGCGGACGGAGCCATTTTAGGTAATGGAATCGCAGTGACCTGGGGGATCGGTCATTTGCTTGAAACTGCTCCGCCCGAGGCCTATGGCGAGCATTTGAAATCCTGGAACATAGATCACCTTCCCATTCTCCCTCCCAACTGGATAGTTGTCGTCAAACCCAAAACTGCCAGCCAGTTCAAAGCTGTAAAGCAGCTACTCAAACAAGCGAAGCACCTGGTCATTGCGACTGACCCAGACCGAGAGGGTGAAATGATCGCCCGAGAGCTGATCGAGCACTGTGGCTATCGCGGCCCTATCGAGCGCCTCTGGCTATCGGCCTTGAACGACGCATCGATCAAACACGGTTTGACCAACCTGAAGACAGATGCGGAAACCAGACCGCTTTATCATTCCGCTTTGGCCAGATCGCGTGCCGATTGGTTGATTGGGATGAATTTCTCTCGACTCTTCACCCTGCTGGCCAGGCAAGCTGGATTTAACGGGGTGCTCACTGTCGGCAGAGTCCAAACACCAACACTGCGCTTGGTCGTGGATAGAGATCGGGCGATCGCTGCATTTATTCCTGTGCCGTATTGGGACTTGGGCGTCACGCTCTATGCGAACGGACAATCGTTTAGTGCGGATTGGGTTCCATCAGCGAAAGACAGTGATGACCAGGGCAGGTGTCTGAGTCAGGATTCTGCGAGAGCAGCCCAACAGCGCCTTGCTAAAGGCCAAACCGCAATTGCCATCACCGTCGAAACTGAACGTAAAAAAGAGCCTCCACCCCTCCCGTTTTCGCTGAGTGCCTTGCAAGAAACTTGCTCCAGCAAGCTTGGACTAGGCGTCAAAGAAACAGACGGAATAGCCCAGGCGCTCTACGAGACACACAAGGCAATCACGTACCCGCGGACCGACAACGGGTTTCTGCCAGAGAATATGCTGCCGGAAGTCCCACACGTTCTTTCGGCACTCCTGCAGATCGATCCAGATCTCCGTTCTACGGTAGAAACACTTGATACGACGCTCAGATCTCGAGCATGGAATGACAAAGAAGCAGCTGCTCACCATGGCATCATTCCAACACTAGGCGTGTTTAATCTGGCGTCCTTAACCGACAAAGAGCGAGCGGTTTATGAATTGGTCAGAACTCAGTACCTGGCTCAATTTCTCCCTCATCACGAATACGATCGGACCGTTGCGCAATTCGATTGCCAAGGCATCCAGCTCGAAGCGGTAGGGAAACAGATTGTGGTGTCGGGCTGGCGATCACTGTTGGCATCCCAGGGTGAAGAGGAAGACCCCAAGGTTCGGTCCCAAATACTTCCTCAGCTGCAAAACGGCTCGCGTTGCACGGTCCAAGATACCGAGCTCAAGGCTCTCAAAACTCAACCACCCAAACACTTCACGGAGGGGGATCTGATCAAGGCGATGAAGCAGGTCGCTAAATTGGTCAAGGATCCTCGGCTCGCTCAAAAACTGAAAGAGACGACGGGCATAGGTACTGAAGCTACTCGATCAAACATCATTCAGGGCTTGCTCGATCGTGATTTTTTGCAGAAAAAAGGGCGCGCCCTGAAGGCAACGGACAATGGATTTGCGCTTATTGGCGCTGTACCAGCAGTCTTGTCCGATCCCGGTACTACCGCAGTCTGGGAGCAGGCTCTCAGCATGATCGAAGCTGGGGCTCTGACGGTCGATCAGTTCATCGAAAAGCAGTCCGCTTGGATCAGCAAGCTTATTGAACAGCACAAAGGCACAACGATCGCCATCAAAGTCGCTGAGGGTCCGGCATGTCCAATTTGCGGATCGAAAACAACGCATCGTAAAGGCGCAAAAGGCTCATTCTGGGCATGCACAACCTACCCTAACTGTAAGGGCACGGTGAACATCGAAGCCCCGAAGAAGAAGAGCCCTCCTAAATCTGCCAAACCTCGCTCGGTCCGCGCCTCATAGCGGAGAACACCTAATTGGCACGGCGTTGTGCGATATGCCACAATAGTGGCAACAACGGTTTATCAGTTCCACCCCGCTGGTTACTGACGGTCATCAGTGACACCCTGAAGTCGCAGGCTCGCTTGCAGACTTCAAACCCAGAGCACGCTTAGCATCGGGAAGGGCGTGCGGATTTCTGCGTGAATTCTCCCTGTGTCTCCCTGTCCTTCGCTGACACGCAGCCGTCTAACTCGTGAAAACGGGTTCACAGGCACACAGAGTTCACAAGAGGTTCGGTGCATATTTGTCTCAGGACCGCACTGGTGTTGCGGTCCATTTTTTTTATCTACTTGAAGGGTAGCCTGGTCATTTAGCCGGTCCAAATGACCAGGCTACCCTTCAGGGTTTTGCTCATCATTGCCGGCGCCCACCGGTGAAAAAACGGGCTCCCTTTGTGCGCGAATGCGTGCCTTTTAATTACTGGCCCCAGCCACGATGACGGGCCAGGTGAAGTTGATGAAGTGAGTGCGTGTGGTCAATGCCCAGGGATCCACGCCAGTCAAGTCGCTCACAGGTGGCATCTTCCTCCATGATTGCTGACAAACAGAGCCACAAGGGATCACTATCATGCGATCGCTTGTGGCATTTTTTTGCGTTCTGCTCTCAGCATATTGGAAGTGACTGATGGATCAATTTGCTAACGAATCTCCTCGCCTCAAAAAATTTCGGAAAAAACTCATTGCAACCATTCCGAGATTTCCAAACAACAAAGTGACCCTTCAAGCCCTGCAAGCCATGGGACTTACGGAGCTGCTCGTAGTGTATCTTGGGTGGAAAGTGCGGTCGGTCGGCATGCGCCCTCGCCAAGTTATACGTGCTCATCTCTTGGACAAAGATCCAAAGGCAACTGCGTTAATGCCGAACATCGAGGCGTTGTTCAGAGCGGTAGAGGCCGGAGACAACCTGACACCTTACCTGTCCCTTGCTGCGAAGTCGGATGGCTTCACAATCCCAGACCCTAACCACGTCAAGGGTTTGTGGGCCGATAAGGACTTCCTCCTCAACGCTATGGGCTTTCATCATTTCCACCTCGGCCTGACCAAAGAAGCCGCAGGGCATATTGAGCGTACTGACCAAGTCCTTTTTGCCTTGGTCGGCCGGGACGAATTTGAAGTCGTAGGCTTGTTCACACATGACGTCTTTGAACATGATGCTCTAGGGCGCATGACTCCTGAGCGACGAATGCTTTGGTCAATCTACGAAAGAAGGCTCGCGGAAGGAAGATTACCGGGCGAGATGTATATCGGAGGGATGTCAGGTATGGGCGTTTCTGGCTCAGGCGCACCGATAGCAATCGTCGAAACTGCTTTTCACTACATTCGCCAAATCCGGCTCTACGAGAAACAGCTAAAGAATTTCGAGTTTGCCAAGACGCTTTACAGTGATGGGTGCATTCCGGCCACGTCGAAATTTGAGTGGGGATTCAATCACCTGGACTTGGTGCTTCTCGATGAGGCTGCCAGTCTGCGCGCGACAATTGCTAAAGGACCGAATTGATCAGGTAGGGCTTAAGGCAGTACCTCGACGGAAGGTGTGTTTAAAGCACCTGTCAAAGCCATTTTCGCGCCGGATCGCTTAATTATCGGCCCCCAGCTTTCAAGGGTGTAAACCGGGCCGGCCTTGGTGATCTTGACCCCGGCCTGCTCGCCCGCTTGGGTTATGAGGTTGCTGACGGTCTTATTGTCGAGTCCGGTTTTTGCCACAACTTTTACCAGCGTGGCGTCGGGGATTGAGTCGATTGCAGCAAGCACAGAGAGCATGCGCCGCAGGTCGCCTTTTGGATAACTCACAACATCGGTCATTAGGCTGCTCTTGGGTGCTATTAACGCACCAATTTTAGGCGTGCTCATGTGCCTTTGTCACGGCCATAGCGCAATCGCAAAGGTTCGACGCATAACGCCTTGGTCAACCCAAGGTAGGCATGCCCAAGAATCATTTGCACTGCCTCGACGTTGCCGGGCGCAGTAAGGACTTTCGCCGCAGACGAGCGCCTGCCGCTGTGGATTGAGCCGTGTAGATACCAACCGCCGGTTGCGCCTGCTGACTGTCTGCTCAAACGCGTGAAAAGCTCGATATACCTCCGGTCAGCTGTCCAACTAGCGACGTATCAGCCTCATCGTGATCTGCTTACAGCGGGGCAGACTCCAGACATTGCATCTGCTTGACATAGACTCGGCGCCTCCACATTCTTGAGTTATGTTCCGCTGACGCTGTCAGCCACATGCCCGGGCAATCTGGATCTCATGATTGCAATGCGGTTTCCGCATCGATCCTCACCCAAAGTTCGCAAAGCTTCCGGAGGCGCGAACGGTCGATTGGCTCGCCTATCGATGGATGCACACTAAACGCTTCAACCTACCCAGCGGGGATCACTCCCCGTTCAGGGTCGTGCTTCTCCGCAATTTTCCAGGAGAAACACCATGAGCGCACGTACCTTCCAAATCGGCTTTCAAATCGGCACTGTCATGCGCGAATGTATTCGTGCCATCAGCAGCCAATCCAAACCTATAGCTATCACTCTGTCCGCGACGGCCTCCAAGCCTTTCGCTCCACCTCCAGCACCGACATCTGTGCAATTCGAAAGCCTGTGTCGTAGCCCTGCTTTCGTTCGGAACAAAGGTGTTGACCTCAACGCTTGGTTCGCCGCCAACGTACGCGAGTCCCAGCCTTCACCGAAGAAGCCACGCGCTCGTAAGCCCAAGCAGAACCACTCTGAGGCTCTTCCGGTGGCTGTACCAACCGAAAAAAATCATGGTCCGACTTTCGGTTCGCTCAACGAATTGATCGCCTGACTTCGACTCGCGCTTTCACGCACCGACCCTGTTGGGAACCTCCAACAGGAGGTTTCCAATCACATTATTCATGAATGGAAACCCATGAACCCTCATAGACTGGCTGCAATAGCCGAAGACCTGCGTAAGGTGGGAACTACAGCCGTAGCTACCGCTTTAGTCGGCGTATTCTTCAGTGACCACCGGTTCCTAACCGGTTGTGCAGCACTACTTGGTGCGCTACTGTGGACCGTAGGCATCTACCTCACTCGGGAGGATTGACATGAGCCAAGACGCATTCGGCTTGATGATCATGGGATGGATTCTCGCTGTTTCCACTGGCCTAGTCGTTTGGGCCAAATGGCCTGAACTCCAAACTTGGTGGCATAAACACCGATCCCATCGATAGATCAGACGCTATACATAAAGCCCCTTCACTGGGGCTTTTTTTCGTTTTAGGGGATTGACAACCACTTATAGGCTTGGACATTCTTGGGTCATGTTCTGCTGACGTTGTCAGCCACATGCCCGAGGCAATCTGGATCTCAAAATTGCGGTACGATTTCTGTACTGATCCATTCCCGAAGTTCGCCAAGCATTCGGAGGCGCGAACAGTTGACCGGTTAATCCGATCAATGAATGCATATTCAGAATCCCGTGCTTTTGCACAACCTTTCGCTCTATCACCCATGCGGGGAATCCTTCCCCACTGGGCGAAGTATTTCTTCGCTTTCTGCATGAAACTGGAGAACTACTATGAGCAATTCTACTGAAGCCAAATATTTCGACCTGCACACCACTGGCATCGGCTACCTGAATCGCATTCGTGAAGTGAAACCGCGTAAAGGCTCACCCTTCTTCGCCGTCACTGTCGCTGCGTTGAAAGGAAAATCTGATGCTGTCGAGTACTCGTACATCGATTGCAACGTGGTCGGCGCTGAAGCTGAAAAGCTGATCCGCCGCTGCCAGGAAGCTGTCGCAGCTGAAAAGAAAGTCTTGGTGTCCTTCCGAATCGGAGACATCTGGGCTGACTCTTTCACTTACACGAAAGGTGAAAAGCAGGGCCAAGCGGGTGTAAGCCTGAAAGGTCGTTTGCTCTACATCGGAATGATCAAGGTGGACGGCCAAACCGTCTACGAAGCCAAACCGCAAGAGGTGCAACACATGACCACTCCAGCTGAATCGGGAACAAGCTTCGAAGAATGGTATCTCGGGAACAATGAGATTCCTGACGGCGTCGATGTTTTTGAGACTTTCACAGACCCGGACGGTAACGAGCTTTTTTGCTTTGAACATGTTCGAGCTGCACATGCAGAATGGGTAAATGCCCATCCTGTAATGTCGCAAGATACTCCCGCTGATTCTGTTAAACAGTTACTCACTGCCTAACAGCTTCTTTTCATACACAGGCGCCCTAACCGGCGCCTTTTTTTCGTTTCCGTTATGAGGAAGACAGATGGGACACCTTGAACAATTTCAGTTCGTAGACTCACGTGTTGGCGATATTGGCGTTGCGCACACTTTTCCAACGTTTCTTCAAGCACAGGACGCCGCGAGCAAGCTGGGGTTTTCAGGCCACATTCGGACGGTTATCACTGCTTACCCACGTCCACCGTCGGAGCAATTGATGGAGGACCGGGCGCATCGTGAAAAATACGGGTACGGCGATAACGACATCTGCTGGTAACACCCCCTCATCAAAGACCTGGCGATAATGCCGTAACCAGTCGATGGAAATCGTCCTCGCCATTCACGCGTACAACAAGCGTCTTTTCCCAACGCTACTTCGACCATCACACCCAGACAGGGACCGTCTCCCCGTCGGGGAGGGTTCCCTCCTCTGCTTAGGAGAAACCTGCGATGACTAAAACGACTCCAGCAAAAACTCTGCTATCCCGCGACTTCTACCAGCAATGCCCGGTTGTGCTGACAGGCTATGCCTGGAAAAGATTGGTTTACCGGGAGCTTCCCGAAAACTCATCTGAAATTGGGCAGCGACTTGCAACCATCATTACAGCGGCTCACCGAGAGCTCGGCTTCAACACTGAGAAAACGACCTTTCCGTTCGGGCTCTATCACGAAGGTGCTACCGGAGATGAGAGGCAATGGGTAGAGCTGCTTTTGTCAGTCGTAACGCTACCGGGTCAGCCAACCTACCTCCACCTTTCTCTCCTGCACGAGTCCCAAGAACTGGCGAAGGTGTGTGCTTAATCCCGGAGCCTTCATATGATCAAACTCCCCGGCCAGTTGGCCATTCGAACGGTCTCAGGACGCAATGGCGATTTCAACGTAGGACGGTTATCCACGTCTATCGGTGAATTTGTCGTCAAAGATGCGCTGCTAGATCAACACACTGAGGGCAAATATCGTGGTGATTTTGTGATCACCGAAATTCGCCCTTCCTACTACACCACTGGCGGCCGGCTGGTCGTCGAGATTCGTGCAAAGCTCGACAGCATGTCCCTTGAGGATGTCGCCAGTCTTTCACCAGATGAAGTTGATCGACTGTCACAGAGTGAGCAGGATCCTATTGAGGAAGAACGCCGCACTGCTGTGCTATCAACAACTGATCACCCGCCAGTGGGACTGAAAGCCTCTGAGTCCGATGATCGACCGTTTGGTATGGAAGATTCTGTACTTCGTCCTAAATCGATGCCGGAAAACGCCGACGCTGCTTTATTTGGCACGATCTGGCCGCTCGCTAGCTGCGTCAAACTGGATACAACTGTCGATCGGAAACGACTTCGAGCGCAATGCTCCCGGCTCGAAACATTGGGCTACGTACTGGACTTCAAGCAACAGACCTGGAATCTCCACTAATCCACTCACTCCGAGGGGCTGAACAGCCCTTCGCGGGCTCGCAGCCGCTCGATCCACAAGAGACTGCGACGTGCACACGACTTCCACCCCCATGCCGTACCAGATCGAGGAATGCCCTGACCTCTATGTAGACGCCTGCGCATGCGACGAGCAAGGCAATCTGGTCTTTCTTTCCGCTTGGGGCCGCGACACAGCGTTGCAGGAGTTTCTGGCGAGATTGACCTTGGGTTCTGCAGACAATGGGCTGACCCAGTTCCACATTCTTGCGGGCAACAGCCGAATATCTGTTTTTCCCAATCTCGACTTTCTGGACAAACGAACGACCCGGCAGTTGCGCGGCACGTTGTTCGGCAGCCTGCTTCACCTGTGGCTGTTTGATCAACGATGCGCATTGCCGGATCGCGCAAACCATACCGCCTTTGCCCTTCTAAGCCCGGATCAGATTTCGGAACAACGGCTCTGGGCGCTGGCCATGGATATCTGTCCTTTGCCCTTGCTGGACCACTGGCGGGACCAGGTACTCGCGGTCCTGAACCACACCGGAATGCTACACCAGCTCCCTCACACACTTGGCCCGGTCAAGGTATGGCGAATAGCGCTTCAGCTTGAACCGCTGGAAGCCGCTCTCGGCGAATTGATACGCCAGCAAAAACTCACTATCGGAGCAACAAATGACACAGCTACCCCGTGCTGAACTTGTTCAGCTATCGACGCAATTCATCGGCCACGGTCCAAAACTGTTTCACGTCAACCTCTCTGCCGAGGAGTGGGTCACCCCCACCACGTGGCTGGTTGCCGCTACCGATCTGAACGCAGCGTTTGACTTCGCTATTGCTGAATACCCTGAGATTGAACGCGCCGAATTCAACGATGGTCGTGACGGCTATCAAATCGGATTTTTCATCCGCCCTTAATCCTTGCCCGGTTTCCCGGGCCCTACGGAGGCCTCCATGGCTTTGATGTTCCCACGCCTCGCGCGCAATTTTGCTCGTAATGGCTACTACCCTACTGACGAGGTCACGCTCGAGAGAACACTCCAGGCGCTGACGCCGTCACCTAACGGCAAGATGAGGATTCTCGACCCGTGCGCCGGCGAAGGTGTTGCATTAGCTGAAGCAGCGCATGCGCTGGGTCGAGCTGATGTCCTGGCCTACGCTGTCGAATACGATCAAACCCGAGCGGATCATTCTCGAACTCTTCTGGACTGCGTGCTTCACGCGGATCTGATGGATACGATGATTTCGCGACAGTCATTCGGACTGCTGTGGCTCAATCCTCCTTACGGCGACCTGGTTGCCGACCATGCCGGCGCCTCGCAATATCAAGGCACCGGACGTCGACGGCTGGAGAAAGCGTTTTACCAGCGATCTCTTCCACTGCTTCAGTATGGGGGAGTATTGGTTTTCATCGTCCCACACTACGTCCTGGACGATGAACTGTGCGGATGGCTTTGCAATCACTTCACGGATCTGCGTATCTACGCCGGGTCCGACCCAACGTTCAAGCAGGTGGTGATATTCGGCATCCGAATCCGCCGCCAGGACCTAGCTCGAACCAAAGACATCACACTCATCCGCTCGAGGTTGCTTGGCGTAGGTGCAGACCTAAAGACGGCAGAACCGCTTCCTGCCAGTTGGCCATGGGAACCATATCGGGTATTGCCCGTCATCAACGACATTGACCATTTTTATCGGATGACGATGGAGCCGGCACAATTCCAGCTCGAGACTCAACGACTGAAAGGTCTTTGGCCGGATTTCACCCTGCACTTTGGTCAACATAGCAGCGCCTCACGAGCTCCGCTGAGACCGCTCTCACACTGGCACCTGGCATTGGCACTCGCTGCCGGAGCGATCTCAGGCGTTGTTACATCCGGATCAGGCCGCACGCTGATTCTGAAAGGAAACACCTATAAGGATAAAACCCGCAAAACGGAATTTACCGAGGACGAAGATGGCAACGTTAGGGAGGTCAGAATTCTGACGGATCGCTTCGTGCCGATCATCCGTGCGTGGGACATGACGACCGGCTCACCGACCTATGGCCAAGCTCTAATCATCAGCTCGGCTGCGGATGGAGAGTCGCCGCCAGATATAGCGCAAGAGCCGGAGCACCCGCCTCTGGACGTGGCACTATTTGTCCCTGGACGGATGCTTGTAACTCAAACGGTGAAAGCCTTGATGGACAATCATGCCTTTGACGTCGCCCCGTATTTGGCCCGACACCTTTCAGGCGATTGGGGAGACATTGACTCTCAGGATTGGAGCAGTAACCAGCGGGCTCTCGAAACCGGCGACCGTCTTGTCTCGGGATACAACATACACATCAAAGGTGAGTCACGGCTGTTGATCATCACCGACGATAATCGGGAAGCTACCACCGTGATGCTGCCTGCCGACTACTGACCACTTCTAAACCACAAGCATCAATCACCCACAGGGCACACCACCCTGCCGGGGTCGTGCCTGCCCTGTTTCGTCCTCTGGAGAAACATCATGAACGACCTTACCCACGGCTCAGCGTTGGCGGCAAAACCGCCGGTTACTGTAAATCTCAACGACTTCATTGCCGAGTTTGGGGATGATCTGCTGGACTCGCTCAACCGCTCAAACCCGCCGGTCTACAACGGAAACGTCAACATCACCCACCAAGCCGTTATGAACGGTCTAAGCCGCAAGCCCTTTCCGGCTCAGGCCGCCGTGGTGCAGGCCGTAGCCGCCCTGTTGCTTGATCGCAATGAGGATGCCGCGGTTATCAATGCAGAGATGGGCACTGGGAAGACAATGATGGCCATCGCTGTGGCGGCGGTGATGCACAATGTCGGTTACCGCCGAACATTGGTCATCTCGCCGCCACACTTGGTCTACAAGTGGCGTCGCGAGATCCTGGAAACGCTTCCTAGTGCAAAAGTCTGGATACTCAACGGTCCCGACACTTTGGTGAAACTGCTCAAGCTCAGGGCGGCGCGCATGATGACCTATGACGGTCGTCCGGAGTTTTTCATCCTCGGCCGCGTGCGGATGCGTATGGGATTTCATTGGCGGCTGGCTTGCGCCTCACGTAGAACTGCCGGAGGAACGCTGTTGGCCTGCTGCCCTGACTGTGGACGGGCCATCGAGGACCACGAAGGCAATCTCGTAACACTTGAGGCGTTTCACTTGGAAGAACGTCGACGTCAATGCTCTCAGTGCCAAGGAGCTCTCTGGACACTCATCCGCCCCGGAAAACCCGAGGCTAGCAGCAGACATTCGCTCATTCTCAAATCAATGTGTCGGATTCCAACCATCGGCCCTGTTCGTGCGGAACGCCTGATTGCCGACTTCGGTGAGGATTTTCTTGCTGCGATGCTCTCGGACAACGTTTCAGAGTTCATCAATCTGATGGATGCGTCAGGAAACTTCATTTTCAGCGATCGCCAGGCCAACCGCATGGAGCGGGCCATGGCCAACCTCGAGTTTGGATTCGGTGAGGGTGGGTATCAACCCACGGAATTCATCAAGCGCTATTTGCCTGATGGGTTCTTTGACCTCTTGGTCGTTGACGAGGGCCACGAATACAAAAACAGCGGCTCTGCCCAGGGGCAGGCAATGGGAGTACTCGCGGCGAAGGCTCGCAAGACATTGCTGCTGACGGGAACCTTGATGGGTGGCTACGCGGACGACTTGTTCTACCTGCTGTTCCGCATCCTCACACGCCGAATGATCGAGGATGGCTACCGGCCGAATACCCGTGGCAGCATGGCTCCAGCAGCGATGTCATTCATGCGTGATCACGGGGTACTGAAGGACATTTATACCGAGCAGGATGGGGATTCGCACAAAACGGCCAAGGGCAAGAAGCTTTCGGTCCGAACGGTAAAAGCGCCCGGGTTTGGCCCCAAAGGCATTCATCGCTTCGTGCTGCCATATACCGCGTTCTTGAAACTCAAAGACATCGGTGGAAATGTGCTGCCGGCGTACAACGAGGAATTTATCGATGTTGAATTGTCACCGGAGCAGTCCGTTGTCTATAAGCAACTGGCAGGAACACTGACTCAAGCATTACGTCAGGCATTGGCAAAACGGGACACCACGCTGCTTGGCGTGGTTCTCAACGTGTTGCTAGCGTGGCCGGACTGTTGCTTCAGGAGCGAAATGGTCAGACATCCACGGTCTAAAGAAACCTTGGCATTGGTTCCCTCGCTGTTCGGGGATGACGAGCTGATGCCGAAAGAGCGTGCGGTGATTGATCTGTGCCTGAGTGAAAAAGCAAAGGGTCGGAAGGTTCTTGTTTACTCGGTCTACAGCGGCACTCGAGACACGACCTCACGATTGAAACGGCTAATGGATCAGGTGGGTTTAAAAGCGTCTGTACTGAGGGCATCGGTGGACACGATGCGGCGGGAGGATTGGATTCTCGACCAGGTTGATCGAGGGATCGACGTTCTGATCACCAACCCGGAGCTGGTAAAAACCGGGCTGGATCTGCTCGATTTTCCGACCATCGCCTTTCTACAAACCGGCTATAACGTTTACACGCTCCAGCAGGCCGCAAGACGGTCTTGGCGTATCGGGCAACGGCAAGCTGTAAGGGTTCTGTTCTTTGGATACACAGGAACTTCCCAGATCGCCTGCCTGGAACTGATGGCCAAGAAAATCGCGGTGTCGCAAAGCACCTCTGGCGATGTTCCTGACTCAGGACTCGACTCGTTGAATCAAGATGGGGACTCGGTGGAAATGGCCTTGGCCAAACAACTGATTGGTGCTTGAACTCACTTTTACCATCACTTACACCTGAAAAAGAAAACGCCTGGCTTGCCAGGCGTTTTGCTTTTAGATGCCTAGTGTTGAGATCAGTTACAACGTACCGTCCAAAGCTGGTCAGCCTTGGCGTATAACTCTGACTCATCAACTCCCTACGCATCGCCCAGTCAGGGTTGGAGGGCACGCTCGCTGCACGCAGCGTCCCCCTACCCCATCTCTCATTGATCTCATCCAGAACCTCCATTACCTTTTCAGCGGCCACCGGCTGCGCCTGCGCGAACAGGTCGTCGGTAAACTCACCAGGTTGTCGCAGGTCCATCAACAGCACCTCCGCCTTGCTATATTTGAAGCCAGGTCGGAACAATCGATTCACAGCCTCTACAGCCGCTTTCGTTATCAATCGAACGTCGTTCGTGGGATAAGGCAGCTCAACCAGCGCGCCGTTGGCGTATTTGGCTTCCTCCGGATTGAACATCCCGGTGCGAATACTCACCCTGACCTTCTTGCACATGGAGCCTTGGGTCCGGAGTTTTCCCGCTGGGTGTATGTGGCCACCGCCTCTTTGATCGGCTCAATCTCGGTCAAACGCTTACCGAACATTCGGCTGCAGCAGATCTCCTGCTTTGGTGGGTCGCCCTCGCCCAATTCCAGGCACGTAGTGCCAGCCAGTTCCCGAGCTGTCTTTTCGATCACCACGCTGAATTTCTGTCGTAACGTCCAGGCATCTGCCCGAGCCAGATCCATCGCGGTCTTGATACCCATGGCCTCCAGATGCGCTTTCATGCGTTTGCCCACCCCCCAGACCTCACCCACTTCAGTGTTTCGCAGGGTCCAGTCGCGCTTGTATGAATCGCAAATGTCGACCACCCCGCCTGTCTGGGCTTGCAGGCGTTTCGCCGTGTGGTTCGCCAGTTTTGCCAAGGTCTTTGTAGTAGCGATGCCGACGCCAACCGGGATGCCGGTGTCTTTCAGTATCCGCCTGCGGATCTCACGGCCAAACTGGGTCAGATCGCCTTGGATGCCGATCAAATCAGCGAAACACTCATCGATCGAATAAACCTCAGTGGCTGGCACCATCGACTCGATAATCGACATCACCCGCTCGCTGAGGTTGCCGTACAAGGCGTAGTTGCTGCTGAACGCCACCACGCCGTGCCGGCGCAGATGCTCGCGGATTTGAAAATATGGTTGCCCCATTTTGACAAACGGCTTCGCGTCGTAGCTGCGAGCGATCACGCAGCCGTCATTGTATCTGAATGATCCTAACAGTTAGCACAGTGCAACATACTGATTATTAACGTAATTCTTTATCTAACATTTTTTCAAACTTCCGTTGTGTTCACCGTTTTCGTGACGAGGTAGGCTCACAGCCAGAGCCGACATTAGAGAACGTATATTCGGCAGCCAGATATCGACTCCAACGAAGGATGCCAGATGGTAAATGGGATGGGGGCAATTGCGGTCGCGCCGCAGCCGTTTAGTGACGACGACGTGCTAGAAGCGAGCTTCCGATTAGAATCAGCAATCGAGGGAACAGAGCCTGCACGAAAACTCTTCCTCCGAACTTACAGGCTTGCCGACGCTCAGGCTCGAACTTGGCATGCACTGCCTGAGGAGGACTGGCCACTACTGGCGACCATTCTTCCAGACAGAATCATCATGCGGCCGATCCATATCAATCCGTACGCACAGCGTTACCTGGAACCCAAGAACGGGCGTTTCACCACAGTCATCTACGTCGATGACTGTGGCGCCGAGTTGCCGGATGACGCCGAAGCTGCGGCGTTGCGCCTTGACTCACGCTTAGCCTGGCGCCTATTTGATCCTGCAAGCAACGGCCTGGGTCTGACCAAGGATCTTGAACCGGTGTGGCAAGTCGTATCGCGGATTCAGCATGCTGAAGCACTCGTGATCAGCCAGCATCCGGAAATACACGCTAAAGACGGCGTGGTTTCGATTAGCACCCAGGAGATCGATAAACTGCGCCGCGCCTTCGCGCGGGTAACAACGAATGGCCGGAAGCTGATTCGTCAAACAAAGCAAAGTATCGTGCACGACGAACTGCTAACAAGGCTTGATCCAGAGCGATTCCAGCGAGTTGTGCATGAGAACCACACCTTGGTCGCGGTTCGACGCGAAGGTGCGAACCAAGCTGCGGCGCGTGAGCGTGCCGAGCGACGATCAAACGTGCAGGCCTTGCGAAATCAGCTTGGTGCGCTGGTAACGGAGGACCCGCAGGAGCTAATGGTTCTGCACGCCGAAATCGAGCGGGTGACGCTGGCAAAAATGATTGAGGCATTTAAGATGAAGCTCACCACTAAACTGACCGAAGCGCACTGGCAGAAGTTCTTTGAGCAGAACAAATTCGTTTTGAGCATGGCCTTCGCTCGCCCCGTAGAGCTAACTCATACGCAATTCCATGCAATGGGCTCTACCTTGACGGGCGCAGGAGCCCAGATCGGCGACTTCCTTTTCAAAGAATATGGTCAAGCACTTGCCATTGTTGAAATAAAAACGCCGGAAACGGACTTGCTACAGGGCACGGCTTACCGGGGGCAGCATTTATTTGGGCCAAGCTCGCCTCTCTCTGGTGCTGTGACCCAGGTGCTGTTTCAGCAGAGCGAGCTTAGAAAACGCTGGATGAACCATGTTTATGACAACCCGGCCCTGCGCTTGTCCGATGCTGATGTCATCAAATGCGTGGTTGTCGCTGGCCGCACCCCCATAGATCCAATCAAACTGCGCTGCCTTGAGGTGTTCCGAAATGCGTGCAAAGACGTGGACATCATTACCTTTGACGAACTTCTAGCAAAGCTTGAATTCTTGGAGACGGAACTGACTCCGAAGCCTGAACCAGAACTGTTCTAACGCAGACTCCTGTCTGATGATGCCCGTCGCCCCTTGAGCCGAGATCGTCATGCGCTACCCCCTTTGAGCAGTACGACACCGCTGATCATATGGCGTTGAAGCGACAAGCGTTAAGGCCATCGAATTTACGGATTGATGGCAAGTGAACAAATAAAGACCTGGCTCTCGTTAAGCCATCGCAGTTTCTACTCAGCAACATGGAGCGTTAAATGTCTTGGTGGAAAACCCTATTCGGCTGGTCGGCAGTGGAAACAACAGCCCCAGCGGAGTCCTCGCCTCACCTTCACACTGACGTCGGTCTCCCCGCGCTGACCGAAAACGAGGATTCCCTATACATCGATGCTGCGCGCTTTGTTCTATCGACCCGTAAGTGCAGCATCTCTTCTGTTCAACGGCACCTGAAGATTGGATATAACCGAGCTGCACGACTTATCGAAGCTCTTGAGGGTGACCGCGTTATCTCTGAGATGGATCTCAATGGTAACAGGTACCTTTTGAGCGAGCAGGAGCGGAATGCTGCGCGCCAACTGCCGCCCAAAGCAGAGCTCGGACGCCACGGAGAAGCAGTGGACAAATTACTTGTTGATCCTCTGAGTCCCGTTGCTTTAGCTGGTGGGAAGTCAGAATCTGAGCCTGCTCCACCAGTGAAGACCAGTCCGGAACCTGCATCGTCCCTGATCAACTCCATGGGATGCGATCCTAAGCGGGAGTCTTTCGAGACCCAGCCTACGCTCCACGTCAAAACCAGCCTTGCGAAACCAGGAAAGAAGTCAGCCCGCCCCCCTTCTGCGCAAGTCACAGTTCCGCCTCTATCTGGAAGAGTCACAGGGTCGCAGAAATGTGGCTTTGAGATTGTCGGCGAGTCTCACTACCAACCCGCTTTACGCCAACTTCGCAACAGCCGACACATGGCAACCGATAATGACTTTGTTGCCGACATCGTTAGCGAGCCGGACAACCCCCACGACAGCAACGCATGCGCGGTTTACATAGAAAGCTTCAAGGTTGGATACCTTCCACGGGATGCAGCGGCCGAGTTTGTCAGGCAGATGGCGGAAGTAGGCTTATCAGGAGTATTCAGGATACAAGCTCAAGCAAAGCTGTCTGGCGGATGGGGAGACCGCCCATTCATAGGAGTTTTACTCAATCTTCCACCAAGTGTGGACTGAGCATCGCGGACTGTACAGGATTTACTAACGATTTCCACCCCTCAGATCGTTATTCGATAGCACCACTATCGGGGTCTTCGCCAGATCCGGGCGAAAAACTCTTTCGCAGCTCGCGTAGAAGCTGTTGCAATCGATCAACGCAAAGACAGGCTCAAGCTTTGTCATGATCGCGAACGCTATACTTCACAACCCCCCAGATCACCAACTCGTCGCCCTCCATGACGTGCCGCGCCGGGTACCGGGAGTTTTCCGACTGCAAAATGACTTCATTCCCCCGCATGTGCAGACGCTTGCAAACTGGCTCGGAATTGAGTGCAGCAATAACGATGTCACCGTGCTCGGCATACAGGCTACGATCGACAACCACCAAATCGCCGCAGTAAATTCCAGCGCCCTGCATGCTGTCGCCTTCGATTTTCGCCAGATAGACATGAGGGGCTCGAATGTCAAAGAGCTCGTCAAGTGAGATGTGCTTTTCGATGTGATCCGCCGCCGGGGACGGAAAGCCGGCAGGTACTTGAAATGAGTACAGGGGAAGCTTCTCGCCTCCAGTCGCCAATGGACCCAAGATCGTGACGCTCATGATGCAACCCTTATCCTGATTAACTGTATGTACATACAGTTAAAGATCTGAAACCCTTGCGGTCAATCTCCGATGCAAGAAATTTCGACAGATGGTGGAGCTGTGAGCGGCTCGCAGGGTGAAGGCTGCGGAAAACCCATGTGAACTGATTAAGGGTTTTCTGCTGAAGATGCTGTGCGTATTTGCGAAGGTGCCTCGCATCATGAGTGAGGTTGTCCATGAAGTTGCCACTGCGCCCGTCACTATCGAGCCCCATCATCCTCTTGGCATTGTCGGTTTTCGGCTTGGCGGGATGGTGCGGGTACCAGCAATTTGTGATTTTGCGGCTAAGCCAGCAGATCTCAAACGCTGCCAATCAGGAAAGCATTACTGCGTTGGCGCAGCGCGTTGGCGGCATTGAGGATCGGTACGACAAGTCGGCAGACTTCAAGCCCGTCTCAATCGACGACTTCAGGGCCGGTCAGCAAGCCCTCTCCAACCGCATAGATAGCCTTCACGATCAGCTCAAACCACTTCAGCAAACGGTTCAGGAAAGCTCTCAAGCAGCTGCGTCAATGCTCGATGTGGTAGCGCTGGAAGCTAAATTTGAGGGTCTCCAACTGACCGTCCAGGATCTGGTCAGAGTGCGTCCGGAAGCTCCAGCGACGCCTCCAATTCCAAGGCTTAAAACACCCCCCCTCCAAAAGAACGAGGCAGTCGTCAAGGCGGTCGAGTCCACCCCTCCCTTCACCGTGGTCGGGGTCGAGTACCGCGGCGGGGAGCGGTTTCTGTCCGTAGCCCCGCCTGGGAGCACCCGTTTGAGCCAGCTGTACCTCGTGCGTCCTGGCGACATGATCGAGGGCAGCAACTGGAGGCTCAGCGCACTGGACGATAGCCGTGCCCAATTCAACATCAATGGCTCGTCCAGAATCATCGCCTTGAAACCTTAGAGGTTCAAATGCCTTATCAGTGTATCAATCGTTTCGTGTTTTTGGGCCTTATCGGCGCTGCCGCTGCAGGCACCTGTGCGGCGGACTCAACCGATAGGTTGTCGACGGTCCAAAATTCGCAGGGTGCAGCGCTCACGTCGGAAACGTCTGCCTCTGCAGAAGGATTGGAGTGGGGCTTGGACAGGCAGGAGTGGCAGCGTTATCAGGCACTGATGAAAAGCCCTCGAGGAGTCTATTCACCAGGTCTTGATCCATTAACCGCGCTTGGGATCGAAGCTCGCTCAGACGAGGAGCGTCGCCATTATGCCGAGTTGCAAGTCAAAGCCGAGGCGCAGCGCACGGCGAAAGAACTTGCCTACCAACAGGCCTACGATGAGGCCTGGAAGCGTTTTTACCCTAACTTGCTGCCGATCCAATCCAGCACTTCAGTGCAAAAGAGCACAGCACCCACCGCCAGAGGTAGCGGTCGGCTTGCAGTATTCGTGAAAGCGGAATGTGCCGATTGCTCCCTTCAAATTCATAGGCTTCAGGAACAAAAGCAGGGCTTCGACATTTACATGGTCGGCAGCCAAGGTGATGACGCTCGCATCCGCGCTTGGGCTGTTCAGGCCGGTGTAGATCCAACCAGCGTACAAAAACGGCAGATCACCCTGAATCACGATGCCGGACGCTGGCTGAGCCTAGGGCTAGGCGGGGAACTACCTGCGGTAGTACGCGAGGTCAATGGACAATGGCTTCGTCAATAATCGCCCGGATGGTAAAGGCGCTATTCGCTCTGCTGGTGATGCCGTACGCGCTTGCCGCGGAACTTCCACCTCCGGCTTATCAACTCGCTGCATACTCAGCTGGCATCCCTTCAGAGGTGCTTTATTCGGTCGCGCTTCAAGAAAGCGGGACGTACCTACGCGGGCACAAAGGCCAGCTCGTGCCATGGCCCTGGACGCTAAACGTCGCCGGCGCAAGCTATCGCTTTGCCACGCGTGCCGATGCATGCAGCGCACTTCTCATCGCAATTGCAGAGGTCGGTCCAAAGCGCGTCGACTCTGGGCTCGGCCAGATCAACATCGGATGGAATGGCCACCGGTTTAACGATCCTTGCGACTCACTCAACCCGTACAAAAACCTCAGTGTCGCGTCACAAATCTTGGCAGAGCAACATTCCGCAGGTGGCGATTGGTTCGCTGCTGCCGGCCGATACCATCATCCGGCAGGCGGCGTTGCGGCTGCGCGATATCGCAAGCTCTTTGCAAAACACCTCAGCCGGGTAACTGGCATTACACAACTGGCGGACAACCCTTGAACAAGCATAATTATCTGGCTTTTGTGCTGGGGCTGGCCACGTTGCCGGCTATTGCATCGCAACTGGTGATCGTTGACGACAAAGGGGGCACATCAGCACTTCCATATTACCGGGCTCTCAATCCACAAGGCGCACAGTCCGGTTCTGCTACATCAATGGCGAGCTCGGATCATGCTAACCCTCAAGGTTTCCCGGTGATTTCGCATCGACTCACCCCGGCACGGATTCAAGGACGAGCCATTAACGCCCCGGGCTTGCAACCATTGTTCATCATCGGGGACGACGAACTGTCCAGATCCTGGCTGCTCGCGCATGAGCAGGCACTTCGAAATATGCAGGCAGTGGGACTGGTGGTGAATGTCGCGACGGCCGAGCGCTTTGGGGCCATTCAGCGTTGGATCAACGGTGTTCATATATCACCCGCGTCAGGGGATGACCTTGCTCAACGCCTGAACCTTAGCCACTACCCCGCTCTTATCACCGCCACCGCGATCGAGCAGTAGGAATCCCATGCCAAGCAATTTCGCCATTGATTCAATGCTGCGGCCCGCCGTCGAGCTGTACACCGTGGCAGTGTGTGCCGCAGGAGCTTTTTTGTGTGTATTCGCCCCGTGGGCCTTTGCTCTTACCCCGTTATTTGGCGCGATGAGCGCCTTGCTGTTTTTGACGCTGGGTTGGGTCCGTGTGCGGCAAGCCTGGCGAATATTGAAATACCGGAGAAATATCCGGCGACTCCCCCACTACATGATGACCAGCAAAGAGGTGCCTGTGAGCAACGAGCGTCTGTTCATCGGACGCGGGTTTCGCTGGCAGCAGCGACATACTCAACGGCTCATGGATACGTACTTGCCGCAGTACGCAAGCTATGTGGAACCGACAGCCATTTTTCGGATGGCACGCAAGCTGGAACAACGTCTGGAATTTGCCCCCTATCCAATCAAGCTACTGGCGCGAGCGACATCTTGGGACGTCCCCATTAATCCCGCTCGCCCATTGCCCCCAGTAGGCGGGCTGCCCCGCCTTCACGGCATCGAACCCTACGAGGAAAACGTAGGACTACCGCTCGGTGAGCGAGTCGGCCATTCGATTGTCCTGGGCACCACTCGAGTTGGAAAAACCCGTTTGGCCGAGCTTTTCATCACCCAAGACATTCGTAGGAAACGCGGTGGCCAACATGAGGTTGTCATCGTTTTCGACCCCAAAGGCGATGCCGATTTGCTCAAGCGCATGTATGTCGAGTCAAAACGCGCTGGCCGCTTGGGCGAATTCTATGTCTTCCATTTGGGCTGGCCAGATCACTCGGCTCGTTACAACGCAGTCGGACGTTTTGGCAGGATCTCGGAAGTTGCGACCCGGATCGCAGGTCAATTGTCCGGGGAGGGCAATTCCGCAGCGTTCAGGGAGTTTGCGTGGCGATTCGTGAACATCATCGCTCGCGCTCTCGTTGCTCTTGGCCGGCGACCGGACTACCTCCAGATCCAACAGCACGTCATCAACATTGAAGGGCTGTTCCTTGAGTACGCCTTGAAATACTTTTCCGAACATGACGCCAGGGCGTGGGATGCGATTGTCGCCATCGAAGGGAAGCTGAACGATAAAAACATTCCATTCAATATGAAAGGCCGCCCGCTACGCGTCGTCGCGATCGACCAATACCTTTCCCAGACCCGTGTAGCTGACCCGGTCATGGACGGGTTGCGTAGCGCAGTACGCTACGACAAAACTTATTTTGACAAGATTGTAGCTTCGCTCCTTCCCTTGCTTGAAAAGCTCACCACCGGCCGTATGGCGGAGCTGATTGCACCCAACTACCAGGACGTGAATGACCCACGCCCTATCTTCGACTGGATGCAGGTAGTCCGCAAAAGAGCTGTCGTATACGTCGGCCTGGATGCGCTGTCAGACACGGAAGTCGCTGCAGCAGTAGGTAACTCGATGTTTTCCGATCTGGTATCAGTAGCTGGTCACATCTACAAATTTGGCGTCGACGACGGGCTTCCCGGCGCTGTTGCCGGAGCGAAGGTGCCCATCAACCTGCACGCCGACGAGTTCAACGAACTCATGGGGGAGGAATTCATTCCGATGATCAACAAGGGGGGCGGCGCGGGCATGCAGGTTACGGCCTACACCCAAACCTTGAGTGATATTGAGGCAAAAATTGGCAACAAGGCCAAAGCAGGACAGGTGATCGGTAACTTCAACAACTTGTTCATGTTGCGAGTGCGTGAAACATCGACCGCTGAGCTTTTGACCAATCAGTTGCCCAAAGTGCAGGTGTACACGACCACCCCTGCTAGCGGTGCGAGCGACTCGGCCACTGGCGACACCGCGTTTACTTCAAGTTCTCATGACCAGGTGACTGCCGTAAGTGTTCCCATGATCGAACCCGCTCATGTCGTCGGGCTACCGAAGGGGCAGTGCTTTGCTTTGATCGAGGGCGGCAACCTCTGGAAGGTGCGTATGCCGTTGCCTGCAAACGATCCTGAGGAGGTAATGCCACCGGACCTGCAAGCGTTGGCAGAGAGCATGCGTGAAACGTATCAGGTTGGAAAAGTCGGTGAGTCGGGATGGTGGGAAGCACCAGGCTATCGAAATCTCACTGAAGCTCTCCCCTCGGACTTGATATCTGACTTTCAGCAACTTGCATCTGACGCTACCGCCGCCGACTGAGATAGGAGACCACCCTCATGGCCGATGTGGCTGAAAAAGCGCAGCAGCAACAGGTGCGAGAACAGAGCTGGTTCGGATCTCTGCTGACGTTGCCGTTCCGCTTCATTGGAATCATGTTCCTCTCACTGGGCGGGGCTGTTTTCGTGGAGTGGTTATGCCTTTTTTTCATCTGGCCAGAGGCAGGCTGGCATCATTCGCAAGGAATGCTTGATCACGAGCTCGGATGGCTGTCGCAGGGCTTTCTGCAAAGTGTGGTGGTTCAAGAACCGGGGCACACCGCCAAATGGCTGGTCCAACTTACCTACGACTGGCTGATCGTAAAAACCGGCTTGCTCGACTGGCTCACGCAGATGTCGAACATCGCCAAAGCCGGCCAGCATGGTGATGGCCTCGATCTCAATTTTCAGTTGGCACGGACAGTGACCAATATGCAGGACTACGGACTGGCGGCCATCTACACCGTTTTGGTTTTTTGCGTTCGCCTGGTGATCCTCACGCTCGCAATACCACTGTTCACCATGACTGCATTCGTCGGTTTCGTTGATGGATTGGTGCGCAGAGATCTGCGTCGTTTCGGCGCCGGCCGGGAATCAAGCTATCTCTATCACAAAGCTCGATCAACGATGATGCCTCTCGTCATCCTCCCGTGGTCGCTCTACTTGGCGTTGCCATTCAGCCTCAGTCCTTTGCTGGTCCTCTTACCGTGTGCGGCACTGTTGGGTTTGTCTGTGAGCATCACGGCGTCCAGCTTCAAAAAATACCTGTGAGCCATTTGGCGAGGATCTTCAAATGCCTAATCTGATCATCCTTCGGATATTGAAGAGCAACAACGATGACAGCCGTGTGCCGGGACGTTTCATACCCGGCGCCGGCGCGGGCCGAGGAAGCTTCCAGATTGATCCTGATCCGCAGGGATACCCACGCCGTAGAGTCGTGGCTCATGCGCTATTCAAATGGAACAACGACAGCATTCTCAACGAATATGATGAGGAGTCCGGATCAGGCCGATTCGTGCTCGTCGACGGGGACATCCCCTTCCCAGGAACAGTCATTGAGCTGCAGGACACTCTTACGCCGAATTTTCCCTCGGCCCTAGGCCTGACGCTAGGTCCCGAAGGCATCGAGGCGCTCGACAAGTACAGGGCGGCGAGAACGCGTTTCCGCAAGACGGGTCCAGGTGATATGAGAGAGTTTTCGCTTCGACTTGAAGACTGCCAGCGTGAGGGTGCTCAACTGGCGGGTTGGGTGCTGGAAGCGGTATATCCCAACGACTAAAGCAGAGGAGCACGTCATGCGCTGGACCGATGAACAGCTACCAACGATACAGTCCAAATCCCGGAAGTTGCTGGTTCAGGCATTCGCGGGCACGGGCAAAACCACTACATTAGTCGGCTATGCCGAAGAAAACGCATCGGTGAGGATGCTGTACCTTTGCTACAACAAGGCCGTCGAAATGGCCGCGAAAAACCGATTTCCTCGGAACGTGACATGCAAGACAGCTCACGGCCTGGCCTATGCCGTGTACGGCACTCAATATCAGCATAAGCAATCGGGCAACCTTCGTTTGACCGATATTGCCAAAGCTATCAACACCCAGGACTGGGAGCTCGCACGAGACATCGTCAGCACTCTGAATGCATTCATGGCGAGCAAGGATCTGGCTCTGGATGACGATCACTTTGTCCGCTTCAACAATGATCGTCCGCTCACGACATTCCAGCACCAGTACCGCACCAGGGCTTTGGCCTTATCCCGCAGGATCTGGGCGCAGATGATGGACCTAGATGACCGTAGCGTATCCATGACACATGATGGGTATTTGAAGTTGTATCAGATCAGTCGGCCGGATCTGAGCCAGCGGTTCGACGCCATTCTTCTCGATGAAGGTCAGGACGTTAACCCTGTCATCGCAGATCTGGTTCAGTCTCAAAAGATCACACAGGTGACCGTTGGTGATCGACATCAACAGCTCTATCGTTTCCGTGGGGCCGTCGATGCATTGAGTAGCGCGTGGATGGCTGATGCAGAGCGTCATTACCTGACCAAGAGTTTCAGATTCGGGCCGGCAGTCGCGCACGTGGCCAACATCATTCTTTCTTTCAAAGGCGAAACCGTTCCTCTTCAGGGGCTCGGTGAGCCTACGCAGGTGAAGCGATCACTCCCTGACGATCTTCCACATCAAACGTTTCTGCATCGTACCGTCAATGGAGTCATCGAAAATGCGCTGCGATTGGTGGCTAAAAATCACAGAATGCACTGGGTGGGTGGCATCGACAGCTACTCCCTGCGCGACTTGGAAGACCTGTTCTTTTTCAGCAAAGGCCTGAACGACAGCATTCAGAACCGCAAACTACTCAAGGACTACCGGGACTACGACCAGTACGGCCAGATTGCAAAAGCCACGCAAGACCCAGAGATGCTGCGTTCGATCAAAATCATCGAGACTTATCCAGACCTGCCGAAGCGAATTGATGGCCTGCGCAGGTGCTCAGTCACATCAGAACTTGACTCGACTGTCACGCTCACCACTGCACACCGGGCAAAAGGTCTGGAATGGGACTTTGTGTGCTTGTATGAAGACTTCACGGCCGACCCATTGTCGCCAGAGATCGATGCCGGCAAGCGCGACGACGAGCTGAATTTGCTATACGTCGCGGTAACTCGCGCCATGAAAATCCTCGCCGTGAATTCACTGGTGATTAGCCTGATGCAGCACTACAAAGACAACCAGTCGCTGCTCAAGCAGGCCCGCGGAAGCCAACCACTTAACTACGGCTAATGGTTTCAACTTGAAGGGGGCGGCGGTATTTCGCAAGCCTGCGGCTCTGTTCACAAACCGCAGGTGCCCCATGCTTTCCTTTCAATACTGCAACGCTTATCTGCCACTGCCTTATAAATCGGTTACCACGGGCGTCCTGTTTCGCTCGAAGAACGAAACAACAGAGCCCGATGTGAACGCTTACCTTGAGAATCCCGAGTCGAGGGATCTCCTCAACCGACACGGCCAAGATGGATGGGAGCTGATTAGCGTCCAACAAGTAACCCGTGGGCACGATCAAATTGGCAATCAGAATGCCCAGGGATGGGCGTTTGGATACCCGCTCACAATCGGGTTTCTGTTCTTCTTCAAACGACCGGTCCCTGTCTGACACGACTTGCTAGGCCCGGTGGTCAAACCCTCCAGCTCGTGAAAAGGGTTTTCTGCTGATTCAAGTTCGGTCTCTGGTCATGCTGTGGATATTGCCTCCACAGCATCCAGGGTCTGCGAAGTGAATACGTCTCTCCCCGCGAAAAAACTCTTCCCTCTGCGCCGCTGTTACGGGTTGATCGCCGCGGTGTTTGGCTGCCTGCTTTCATCCACGCACGCGGAGGCTGCCGGTACTGCTTCTGAGCAAGCCAACATCGCAATCATGATCCGAGAATTAAACGCTCTCGAGGCCGTGGCCCAGCGCAGCGGCGAACTGCCCAATGACGGATCTCAGCGCTACCACTTCGATTACCAAAGCCTGGCACGGGACATAGCCCGCATGCGGCAGGGACTACAGGACTATCTGACACCCTCTCGCGCCCAGCCTAGAGACACCGCCGAGCTATCCGGGCACTACACCACCAGCAGCGATCACTAGCCATGTCGATGACGTCGGCGCAGGCAAGCGCTTTCTCGACCGCAGGCGGGTTCACGGCAACCGAAAGCAGCACTTTATGGGTAGGCCTAGCGGTGGCCCTGATAGTGCTTTGGGGCGTGTGGACATTTCAGAGCATTTACCGCGGATGGGCCACCCGCAATCTGGATAGAGCAGCTGCTACAGGCGGAGTTATTCGCTGGACCCTGTTGTTCATGATCATGACCTTCATGCTTTTGCACTGACATTCTTCAAAGGAGAAATTCAATGTCGTTCCTTTCCCGCTCAACATCCAGCGGCTTTGGTAAGGCGCTCATTCTAGGCGTGCTGGTAGGCGTCACCGCGCTTCCCGAAATGACTTTTGCAGCACTACCTCAAGCGCAAGCTCCGACACGCGGCGAGGGTAGTAGCTGGATGCAAACGTTCCAGAATTACGCCTATGACGGCTTTACATTTCTGGGGCTGGTTCTTTGCGCTTACGCACTCATCATGGTGGGGCGGCATGCCTTGGGGGTGTATCACGAGATCCACATGGGCAAGGCCAAATGGGCCGACCTTGGCGCGACCGCAGTGGTCGGTGTGAGCTTGATCGGCGTAACGATCTTCCTCGTCACCAAAGCAACTTCCGTCCTCTGATGATGCAGGTGTTCAGATGAGCGAGTTGCTACTAGATCAGCTTGAGGACGGGACACTCAAATTTCTTCCAAGCCGGTTGAACAACCAGCCGGTCGTTATCGGGGGGCTCACAGCCGATGAGATGTGGGCGACCATTTTTGGCAGTGCTGCAATCGGTTTCGTAGCCGGAATCCCGTTTGCATTTTTCATTACCCCCGCGATGCCCGTAATAGGCGCTTTGGGAGGTGGGACACTCGGGCTATTGGTCGCCGCGAAGATTCTTCGCCGCTGGAAGCGCGGTCGACCAGAGACGTGGCTTTATCGCCAAGTCCAGTTGCTGATTGCCCAAAACGGCCCAACCGCTCTGAACGCGGGACGCTTGATCCTTAGATCAGGGGCTTGGACCTGTAAACGGCGGGGGCAGGTATGAGCCGATTCTGGAAGCTTTCGGACGCGCAACGCGCACATATTGTCAGCCTGCGTATCGCGCTCGTAGTGATCGCCAGTGTCTGCGCAGGCCTGGGCTATGGGTGGTGGTCCGCGCCTCGCGACTTGACCATTCACGTGCCTCCAGATCTGCGTTCAGGCAGTACACGGAAGTGGTGGGATATTCCTCCGGAATCTGTCTACACGTTTGGTTTCTACATTTTCCAGCAAATGAACCGCTGGCCAACCAACGGCGAAGATGATTACGACCGGAACCTGTTTCAACTAAGTAGCTACCTGACCCCTTCCTGTAAAGCGTACCTGCAGAGCGACTTCGAACTCCGGCGTAACAGCGGAGAATTGCGTAAGCGTGTTCGCGGCGTCTATGAGATACCTGGCCGAGGATACGGCGATGATCCGACCTACCGCGTACAGCAATTGTCGATCAGTGAGTGGACTGTGAATCTTGATATCACTGCGGATGAGTACCTCGGCGGCGAGCGGGTGAAGCGTGCGCTTGCACGCTATCCACTGCACATCATCAAACAAGACTTCGATGCCGAAAAGAATCCATTCGGTATGGCCTGGGACTGTTACAGCGGAACGCCTCAACGGATCGATCTTAATCCGGATGAGTTACCCAAACCCGCTCAGGCAGGTGGTAAATGAAAAACGATCTTCGTCTTGCACGGGCTGCAATTGCCTTATCGCTGACGCTGCTCACGCTTTCAGCACAGGCCGTTGAAATACTGCGCTGGGAGCGCATGCCTCTCGCTGTACCACTGATCGTGGATCAAGAGCGCATCATCTTTGTCGACCAGAATGTTCGTGTCGGACTGCCCCGCTCCATCAACGACAAGCTCAGAGTGCAGAGCATCGGTGGAGCGATCTACTTACAGGCTAAGGAACCGATCGAGCCCACCCGTCTGCAACTGCAGAACGTACAGACGGGGGAAATTATCCTTGTGGACATCGCCGCAATGCCGCCCCAAAAAGACCAGGCTGCACTGGAACCGGTGAAGATTGTCGCAGGAGAGTCTTCACCCACTCGCTACGGAGGCACAGTAGCCAAGGCACCCTCTAAATCGTCCACTCGGACACCTCCGAAACCGGAGGCATCCAGTGATGAGGAAGAGGCCGAAGAAGAGGCGCCGCCGAAACGCGAAACGCCAGCTCCCGTCGTTCTAACGCGGTACGCCGCTCAAATGCTTTATGCACCGCTTCGAACGGTTGAGCCTGTGAATGGTATTACCCAAGTAAAGCCGGACAGAAAAACCGATCTCTCCAATGTCATGCCAACCCTGCCTGCAGGTGTATCCGTGCTCGGTGCCTGGCGGCTCGATGACTACTGGGTGACCGCGCTCAAGGTGCGAAACCAGACATCCCAGCGCCTAGTGCTAGATCCTCGTGAATTGATGGGGGATTTCGTTACCGCTACTTTTCAGCACAGTTATCTTGGCGCTCGAGGAGATGCTACCGATACCACGACGTTGTACCTGGTAACCCGGGGGCATGGCATCGCCCAGGCAGTGATTCCGGTGGTTGGACAAATAGATCCACGAGCCTCAGCGGAGCGTGCCCATGGCCGGTAATCCATTGCTCAAGTTTTTAGTGCTGCCCGCCGTCGTTCTCGCGATTTTGATCGGCGTCAAAGTTTTCAGCAACAAACCCGCCGATGCAGTGCAACAGGCGCAAACGCCCAAGCTTACGCCAGAGGAAGCAAAAGCGCTCGGCGTCGAGGGTGACACACCCAGTGATACGTTGCGGACCATGGTTGCTGAAAGCCGCGAGCTGAAAGATCAAATCAGCAAAGTGATCAGCGATAACAAAGCCCAAAAACAGGAGAACGATGCGCTAAAGACTCAATTGGGAAACATAAACCAGACCATGGATCAGCGGATCAAAGCAGCTCAGGATCAGATGAAAGAGGATACTCAAGTCCAACAACAGGGGATGGCCGAGCAGCTGAAACAGCAATTCACCAACCTCTCCCAGATCGGCAAGAATAATTCAGGGAGCGACATGCCGATCGGCTTGGGTGTACAAGCGAGCGATGGTGCAGATTTAAAAAAATCAGGAGACGGACCTGAAATAGTCTGGGTCAATCCTCAAGATGCTACTGCGATCGACGCTACAGGCAAACCGCTCCCGGCGGGCTCTGGGCAAACGCCCACAGGATTCAATTTCCCGAGCTCATTTGGAGACTCAATCGACCGAGGCCAGAAAGCGCTGAGTACAGGCGCACAGCAAGTCAATGAGACCGTGAGCGGGCCTCAGGAGGCGCGCAAGAAAGTTCGCCGCGTCTACACGCTGCCTCAGAACTCAACTCTGATGGGATCGGTGGCCATGTCGGCTCTCATTGGACGAGTACCCGTGGACGGTACTGTCAATGATCCCTACCCGTTCAAAGTTCTGATCGGCCCGGACAACCTGACTGCCAACGGAATCGATCTCCCCGATGTGGCCGGTGCGGTGGCCAGCGGTACCGCGTCAGGTGACTGGACTCTGTCGTGCGTGCGCGGCCAGATCCGTAGCATGACCTTTGTGTTCACCGACGGCACGGTCAGAACGTTGCCAGCCCCGTCCAAAGATGGCCAGCAAAACAACTCCAACCAAAATCAGAGTCAATCGACCAATGGCCAGCCACAGCCAGTGCAGGGAGGCATGGGCTGGATCAGCGACCCATACGGTATTCCTTGCATCAGTGGTGAGCGACGCAGCAACGCGACTCAATACATTGGATCGCAAGCTCTTATCACTGCTGCCGGAGCCGGCGCAGCCTCTCTGATCAAAACCGACAATACAACCTCATCATTTGTGACAGGTGCGAATGGGACGCTGGGTGCCACGGGCGTATCAGGGAATCAAGCCATGGGACAGATCCTGAACCAAGGTGTCAGCGACATCTCGAGCTGGGTCAACAAGCTTTACGGTCAGGCATTCGCAGCCGTCTACGTGGAACCTGGCGCGAAGGTGGTACTGCACTTGGACCAAGAGTTGGACATCGACTATGAAATCAAGGGCCGCAAGGTCAACTACGGCACAGGAGCACAACATGCAGCGGCCAATCTGGACTGATCGCGTACCGCACCTCATTCACTTGGTCGTGGCGGGCATGACGATGTGTATGTTGGTGATCAGTGGGTGCTCAACCGATAAAGAAAAAGTGCTTCCCCACGGCGACAGCACGATGCTGGATGTGTGGGATCAAGGTACGACTGGCGTCGGAAATAGCTCTGGCAATCGGCAGATGCTCGACGCTCGAGCCCAGCTTAGGCGCGCAGTGGACGTAGGGAGTCTTGCAGAGCAGGCTGATAATAAAACGTATGCCCGCACCTCCCAAAACGAGATCTACAGCCAGTTCAAGCGTCTGCCTAACCCTGACCTGGTCATGTACGTGTTCCCTCACCTGGCCGGGTCTGACCCTGCGCCGGTGCCGGGATATACAACTGTGTTTCCTCTCTATCAGCGCGTTCAATACGCGATGCCCGGCGAGCGCGTGGAGGAATACTGATGGGCTTTTTTGAAAGACGCCAGAAGTTGTCGACCGAGTTCCTGCATGATCCCGTCCTGGAGCAGCCGCCTCAAGATTCGCTAGTCGCAGCGGACCCGATAGCAGCCAGTCCCTCCAAGTCCCAAGCGAGCTCAGAAGCTCAGTTTCAAGCGAGTCTGGAGCGCTATCTTGAACGCCTCGCCTCTCAAGGCATTCCGGCACCGGGACACTGGCAAAATACCAAACAAAAACCAGCTACACAGCAAGATGTGGCTTCGAAGTACAGCGTCAACCCAAGCTTCGTAGATCTGTTGCCGTGGGTGGAGTATTTGCCACAAGAGCAGGCGATGCTCCTTGAAGATGGGAAGTCGCTCGCGGCGTTTTTCGAGATTATTCCAATCGGTACCGAGGGGCGGGATCCTGAATGGTTACGTCGCGCCCGGGACGCAATGGAAAACGCTCTCCAAGACAGTTTCGATGAGCTGGACACTTCGCCGTGGGTGGTTCAGTTCTATGCCAAGGACGAAACCAGCTGGGAAGACTACCAAGACAAGCTCCGCGCTTACATCCAGCCACGCGCAAGAGGCACGGCATTCACTGAAATGTACCTGCAGCTGTTCAAACACCACCTCGCGGCTGTATCCAAGCCCGGCGGCTTGTTTGAGGATACGAAGGTGTCTCAACTTCCATGGCGAGGCCAGGAACGTCGGGTGAGGATGGTGGTTTACCGTCGAAGCACTGGAGACGGCGTTATTCGTGGACAGTCACCTGCCGTATACCTGCAAAACATTTGTGAGAGGCTGGTAGGAGGGCTAGCCAACGCCGGCATCAAAACTCGACGCATGGATGGCCACGACATCCGTCACTGGCTTCTGCATTGGTTTAACCCGCACGCCGATCATCTCGGCTCTAGCCGTAAGGACATCGATCAATTCTTCGAACTGGTTAACGCCCGTGCAGGAACGCCCGAAGAGGACGAGCTCCCACTGGCCAGCGGTGGAGACTTCGCTCAGGGGCTTTTTTATCGCGAGCCACAGTCCGATGCACAAAAGGGCCTCTGGTATTTCGACGGCCTTCCCCACCGCGTGATCGTCCTCGATCGGCTGCGCGATGCGCCTAAAACAGGTCATCTCACAGGTGAGACCCGGAAAGGCGGAGACGCTTTGCATGCCCTGTTCGATAAGTTGCCTGAGGACACTGTCCTCAACATTACGTTGGTCATCACTCCTCAGGACGTACTTGAGGCACATCTCCAAAAATTGGCTCGAAAATCGGTAGGGGACAACCAGGCGTCGAAACTCACTCGGGAAGCCGTTGATGAGGTAGGGAAACTGATCGGCCGTAAGCACAAACTCTATCGCGGCAGTGTCGCCTTCTATCTGAGCGCCCGAGATGAGCAGCAGCTGAACAGCCGGAGCATGGAGCTCACAAACGCTTTACTCGGGGCAGGCATGGAGCCCGTCACGCCGAGCGACGAGGTAGCGCCATTGAACAGCTATCTGCGGTGGCTGCCGGCGAACTTTGATGTGAACCAAAAAAACGCTCTCGACTGGTATGCCCAGATGATGCTCGCCCAGCACGTAGCAAACCTTTCACCCGTGTGGGGTCGATCAAGCGGTACGGGCCATCCCGGTTTGACGCTATTCAACCGTGGTGGCGCCCCGCTGACGTTTGACCCGTTGAACAAGCTTGATCGGCAGATGAATGCCCACATGTTCCTGTTCGGCCCGACTGGGGCGGGCAAATCAGCAACACTCAACAACCTTCTCAATCAGCTGATCGCGATATACCGACCAAGACTATTCATCGTTGAGGCCGGAAACAGTTTTGGGTTGCTAGGCGACTTCGCTAAAAAACTCGGATTGACGGTGAACCGCCTGAAGCTTTCTCCTGGTTCAGGTGTCAGCCTGGCGCCGTTTGCGGATGCCATCCGCTTGGTAGAAACACCTCATAAAGTAACCACCCTCGACGCAGAAGACATCGAGAGCTCGGATGCGCACCTCAACACAAAACCTGAACAGGATGATGAGCGGGACGTGCTCGGAGAAATGGAAATCGTTGCTCGATTGATGATCACCGGCGGTGAGGAGAAGGAAGATGCCCGCCTCACGCGGGCGGATCGTAGCGCAATACGTCATTGCATCCTCTCGGCGGCGAAGGCCTGCTCAATCGAAGGTAGAACTGTAAGAACTCAGGATGTTCGGGACGCCCTGAGCAATGCAGGCAAAGATCCGGGGATTCCCGAAAACCGCCGCGAGCGCATGCATGAGATGGCGGAGGCGATGGACATGTTCTGCATGGGTTCAGACGGTGAGATGTTCAACAGAGAGGGGACTCCGTGGCCCGAAGCGGATGTCACGATTGTTGATTTGGCCACATATGCACGAGAAGGCTACAACGCGCAGCTATCCATTGCGTATATCTCGTTGATCAACACCGTGAACAACATCGCTGAACGCGACCAGTACAAAGGCCGACCCATCGTCAACGTGACGGACGAGGGCCACATCGTTACCAAAAACCCACTGCTCTCCCCCTACATCATCAAGATCACCAAAATGTGGCGAAAGCTGGGTGCATGGTTCTGGTTGGCAACCCAGAACATCGACGATCTTCCTCCAGCGGCTGCACCGATGCTCAATATGATCGAGTGGTGGATCTGTCTCAACATGCCGCCGGACGAAGTTGAAAAAATCGCGAAATTCCGAGAACTCACGCCGGCACAGAAAACACTCATGCTGTCTGCTCGAAAGGAAAGCGGTAAATACACCGAGGGAGTCGTCCTATCCAAATCCATGGAGGTATTGTTCCGTGCGGTCCCTCCCAGCCTCTATCTCGCTTTGGCGATGACTGAGCCTGAAGAAAAGAAGCACAGGTACGACCTGATGCAAAGCCTGGCAGTTGACGAACTGGGGGCAGCGCTTGAAGTCGCCGCAGACCTGGATCGCAAACGCGGAATTGAACCCGCAAAGCTCACCTTTCCACGCAATAAACTGGAGAACCAGGCATGAGAACCATGGACGCCTTGACACAGAATCTGATCGACTCACTGACGCGAATTCTAAGTGAATCGGTCGAGGACTCCCTGGCGACGCTGCATGTGTGTGCGCCGGTCCTGATCGAAAATCTGCAAATGGTGAAACGCAGTGCGGTTGATCGCAGGGAAATCGAGGCACAAATCCGAAAAGCGCTCGATACATGGCAAAAACAACATCCGTTGCCTGACGCGGCTCAACAGGCCCTGCTCGAGAACCTAGAAAACGAGCTGTTCGGCAAACCACTCTCGATTGAAACTGACGTTCGTGCTGGCGGAACGGTGATATGAAAAAAATCCGGAGTCTAGGATTGCTTTTCAGTCTGGCGATTGTGGCAGAGGTATTGTGCTTCTTTGTGTTTAGAGATTCGCCGGCGACACGCGCTGTGCCACAGTCCCTTGCAGGCCCGTGGACCTCCGGCAGCGAGACAGCCCGCTTCACTATCACTGAATACGCTGATCTGGAATGTCCGTTTTGCAAGGAATACTTTCCGGTGCTCCGTAGTTGGGTGGATCGCCACCCTGACGTGAATCTAGAATGGCACCATCTTCCGCTGTCGATGCACGACCCGGTGGCCAGTCACGAGGCACGTCTAACAGAGTGCGTAGGGTCAAAAGGAGGCAACGCTGCATTCTGGGCAACAGTTGATCTGATCTACCAACAAACACGATCAAATGGACAAGGTCTGGCCAATGGCGTGCCTACCACTGCCGAACCCAAACTGGCGAACTACTTAGAGCAGTGCGCAAAGCCTGATATCAGCATCGGTCTAAGAATCCAAACCCAAGCGAACCAAGCCCGATCTGAAGGCATAACGGCAACACCGACGATAGTCATCAGGGACAAGCAAACCCGGCGTTCGATCAAGTTGATCGGTGCGTCAAACGACGATGCTCTAATGTCGGCAATCGACTGGCTTGCAGCATCAGGAACCGATACCACGAGACAAGCCTCCATCGGGCAGAAACCGTCTGAGTCGCTGCACTGAAACCCTCACCTTTCCAGTAATGGTTTCGTGCTGACGGCTCTGCTCTAATCCCGTCTTCTGTACCTGATATCAATCTCAGGTACAGCCACATGGCCATCCCATCGACGTCTGGCGCGCTGCGCCTTTTAACGCAGGTGCTGAAGGCGCTCTTGCTCTGCGCCGTAGCACTCCCATCTATTGCACACTCCGAAGCGTGGGTGATCACTGACAGTCATCATCCTGTCCAGTCTCCAGCGGGTGTTCGTATCATTCTGCTGGACGATAGCGAGCGACTGCAGGACAAGCTTTCCGAACACCTTCCCGCAGATCCGCAGCAAGGGATGGCCATCGCGCAACAAAGGCTTCGCTCAACCGATGGAGTCCGCCTGCAGAAAGATCTGACGAGAGCTCAACAGGGGATTGCAGACGCCTGGAGCCTTGGGATCACGAAAGTCCCAGCCGTCGTAGTTGATCGTAAGTACGTTGTGTACGGCGAATCGAACGTGTCGGTCGCGATGCAGTTGATCTCGAATTATCGGGAGATGCATCCATGACCTTCATGCGCAAACCACGCCGATTAATACTCGCGCTGGCAATGGCCAGTGTATCTCCAGCGTTCGCAGCAATCACATCAGCGACAATCACCGCGGCCTCGTTGTCGCCAGACTGCCTTGAGTACAAGGTAGTAGGCATCTGCTACTGGCTCCTTTGCACGCCCATAGGATGCACGGTCAAAACATCAGCCAAGGTTCGGCATTATATCCCTGATGCCGTTGTTTCAAGCTTCTCCAATACCGGCGAAAACCCTTGGGTTGAGATGTCCGCTCTGAGCTCTCCCACCTCGTTCGCTCAGAATGGTGGCGACGGGACCACCAACCACAACAACGAAAACGATCTCGCAAAATTCAAAAACGCAGACGTGATCGGCCACCCCTCGGGTCCAATCTTCAGTCAGTTTGCCAGTGGTTCTGGTTACGCCTGCAAAGGGGCTACGACACCGCTCGTGCCCTACCTGCTAAGCACGCTGGACACGATCGCGTGGAGATATGGGATTCCTGAGTCTGTATACCCCGAAGCCCTGATCCCAGGGCGTCGCGACGTCGGAGGAATGGCATCAGGCAATCTCTGGGGAAATGTCTACCCACGGGGCGGATTTCTTCATCAGTCCGACGATTACAAAGCCGGTGCTGTTGTCGCGGAACGAGCGGGCGATGTCGTGACTCGTGATGGCCAAGTCCACGTGTATCTCTCGATAGTTGCCGCGCCTCAGGATGGGTATTGGCCGGCAGGAGGGTTGATCGAGGGAGACCCCACGACTGGCAAATGGCAGGAGCTCACCCCGACCCTCAGTCAGACATGCGCGGTCTTCCCGCACGATGGCCCTCAGGTTCAAGCCCAGGACGGGGGGTACGCCTGGGCGCTATGGCGGCCTTACTCATGCTGTGAGCGCAAAGGACAGACCTTCCTTGGGAGCACTGACTTCCAATGACTACCTCCCGGAGAGACGTTATGAAACCTGTGAGCATCATGAGCGCAGCGCTCATCTGTATCTTGGCTGCGAGCACGGCCTCGGCGGCAGCCAATCCCATCAACGCCTCATCCTCAGGCAGTGTCATCGGTGACGACCTCCTCTATAGCGTCGGTGGTGGCAGCGCGGTCAGCATGGGTAGCGCCGGTAACATGGACCATATCGAAGTTGGCGGTGGCTGGAACTCAAACTTGATCTGCGGAAACATGAGCCTCACCAATACACTGCAGAATCAGCTCAACGGCGCAAGCCAAGGCTTTCAGACAATCATGGGCTCCATACTGACGAACGCCACACAGGCAGTTTCCTCGCTACCAGGTCTAATCCTGCAGCGTGCCAACCCTGCGCTCTATAACCTGCTGACCAACGGGATACTTCAAGGCCGTCTGGACTTCGACCGGTCCAAAGGCACCTGTCGGGCTATTGCTGACAAGATGGTCGACGTTGCCGGCAATCAAATGGGCTGGAACAAGTTGGCCGAAGGACAAGCGATGACTCAGGCCGTAGCGTCCAACACTGACGCAGTCACCGCCGTTTCTGATGTGGAAAGGAAAAGCGGGAATGACGGCGTCACCTGGGTTGGTGGCAAAAAAGCTGGCGGTTCTGGCCAGCAACCGATCAAGGTTGTGGGTGACGTTACCAGGGCGGGGTACAACTTGATGACTGGTCGCAGCCCAACCGAAACCTCTTCGATCAGCTCATCCAGTTGCGGCACGGGTCTCCTATGCAACACCTGGTCATCCCCTCAGCAAGCGACAGATTTCGCGAACCGAGTATTGGGCGAACAACAGCAGCAGACCTGTGATAGCTGCAGTAAGACAGTGACAACCGCCGGCGTGGGACTGACCCCTCTGATCCAAGAATCGTATGACAGCAAACTCAAGGCTCTCAACGATATGTTGTCTGGAAGCAAGCCAGCCACAGCCGAGAACCTTGCGTTGGCCAGCAGCGACTCCTTGCCCGTCACTCGAGGAGTGGTAGAGGCGCTGCGCACCGAACGTGATCAGGACGTGCTCGCAAAACGGCTTGCTTCTGAGGTAGCACTGTCCGACGTATTGGGTAAAGCACTGCTATTGCAAAGAACCATGCTCACCGGCACCAAAGAACCGAACGTTGCGGCGAATGACGTCGCGATTAAAGCGATCGGTCAGCAAAACTCTGGGCTTCAGCAGGAGATAGATAATCTCAAAACCGAGCTGGATTTGAGACGAAGCCTGGCCAGCAACTCTCCGGCAACGATCCTTGAGCGCGCTCATAACCGCTCAGACGGATCGAAAGGAATATTCCAAGGTGATCCAGTGCCAAACCGGCTCGATCGGCTCCAAAGCACTGGACAGGGGAAATGACCATGCGCTCATTTCAGCCAGCGTCAAAGTTACTGCTGAAAGGGTTGCGGGTCAGTTGGTCGTTGACCTTGATGTTCTTCGGGACACTCACAGTCGCGGCGGGGCTGACGCTGCTGATTGACCAACTTTTCGGTGATTTTGAACATTTCAAAGTCTGGCAAGCGTCGCATTACATCTATCTGCTCGGCTGGCGAATCACCGTTTACGCCGTGTTGGCAGGGTTGTGGCTGCGCGTCCGCCGGCGCATTAGCGCTCGCAGCGGGGCGGGTCAATTGATTCGCTGTGAACTGCTCTTGGCGTTACTCGTCTGCTTGTTCGAAATCAATCACGCAGGCTTGCTTACAGGTGAGGTGTCATCATGACCCTGCACACCAACGATTATCTCGAATACTACCTGACGCTAGTGGGCTGGCTGATTAACAGTGGTATCTGGGACATCATCTCGAGCTCAGGGCTGTTCGCAGCGCCTTTCGCTGCCATGGTTGTACAGGAATGGCTCAAAGCGCGAGGGGAAGGTGCAGACGAAGGCAACAAAGGTGTCCTGGCACTTGCTCGTGTCGAGAACCGGTTCTACACCGCAATTTTTGTCATCATGCTAGCGTGTATGCCCCTGGCCACGGTCAGCTTCGACACGATCACATTCGACAGAACGCGTTCAGAGCAATGCCAGTATTCGCTGCCAGCTCCAACGGACACTGGATGGAATACCTCATTCAGCACTCTGAACGGCCGGAGCGCAACGGTACCCGTGTGGTGGCTGGTGGTTCACGGACTTTCCAAAGCAATGACCGCCGCATCTGTTGCATCCATACCCTGCGGAGTGGATCTGCAACAAGTTCGTATGGACGTCAACAGCACCCGGATCAATAACCCTTTGCTCGCCCAAGAAGTCGCTGACTTCACGAATGACTGCTACGGCCGCGCCCGGGCAAAGCTATTCATGACTCAACCAGCTTTGACCAATGACCAACTCAACGACGTGAACTGGATAGGCTCGCATTTCTTTCTCCAGACGTCTGGCTACTACAGCGATGGACAATCGGGTTTTCGCTCTCATACGCCCCGGGAGACGTGGCCTTACGACTCCACCCGGGACGCAGGCCTGGCTCAGACAACCGGAGATGGCGGCTACCCAACCTGTACACAGTGGTGGTCTGACTCAGGCGTTGGTTTGCGGCCCAGACTGCTGCAACAGGTATCACCCGACCTGCTGACCAAGATCGCTCAGTGGGCAAAGTTTGTGTCCCAGGATGAGGTCGACGATGCGGTGATCAGAGACCTTGTGTCACCGAAAAAGCAGATGCTGACTCAGGGAGCTGTCTATTCGGATTACGGCGGTCAAGTAGGAGGCTCAGTCGCAAACGATGTGACCCGTATCGCGGCGTCCGTTGGCCAAGCGTTCGGCTCCTTAGCAATGTACCCCGCAATGGACAGCGTCCGCCAAGCAGCACCCATGGCCATGGCATTTCTAAAGATGGCCTTAATTATCTGCATCCCGTTCGTGATTACGATCGGCACCTTCGATTTGAAGGTAGTGATGACTATCACATTCGCTCAGTTCGCTCTGATATTTGTCGACTTTTGGTTCCAACTGGCTCGCTGGGTAGACAGCACCATTTTGGACGCACTGTATGGGAACGGAATCGGCAGTAACGTTCCGCATAACAATTTAGATTTAGTATTTGGCGCAAGTAATACGCAAGGAGATCTATTGCTTGATTTTGTGATAGGCACTATGTTCATTGCCCTGCCAAGTTTTTGGGTAGTTGCCTTGGGGTGGTCAGGTATGAAATTCGGGTTACTGGTAAGCGGGCTAACAGCCGGGACGAGCACCGCACAGGAGGCCGGAGGCAAAGGTACGGGGAACTTACTTTCAATTACAAAAGGGAAACTTTGATTTTCAAAATGGGTATCTCAAAAGGTAGATACCCGTTTAATCAATGCGCTGACTGCCAATATAAGTCCCGTAACCGTCCAAGCCATCGCGAAGTTCTGCCACAAACGCCTTACGTTCATCGTTACTGGAATGCACGAGCTGAGAGCCTCTCGCAGCGCGTTCAAAGTCCGGATTAGCCAGCAGCCCTACGATGATCGCAACAAAGACCGCTACCGACAGAGCATACAGAAGGCCCAGCGCAGCATAGTAAGCTCCGCCGCCGATCACTAAGGCACGGGTCAGCCACTTCATGAGGAATACCAAGGCGCTTGGCACACCTGCACGATATAATGAGCCCCAGGCAGATCGCTCTACGCGCAGAATCCGACCCACGCCACGGCCCAGGGATTGCCCCAAGCGCATTGCAAAGCTATCGCGGTTACCGGCTTGAGTGACCATGGGTACTTCTCCATGCATCTGGAAAGATGTCGTTCTGATATCAGTTATAGACCTGACAGATGAAACTTTCAAGACCTCGGCGGTAAAACTTTTGAAATTTCGCCAGACTGCGGTTGTATAAAATGCGCCGATCAGCTCATCCAATCATCCAGCTTAATATTCTTGATATAAGTAAAAGCTTGATCGCTAGTTACTATCACTGCACCACTACTCATACCCTGAGCAGCGATCAATAAATCTAGTGAACCCGGGGTTTTACCGCCCTCCTCTGCCTCAGCCCGAATTATCCCATACATACTTGCAGCGTCGCGATCCCATTCCAGCACGTCGACACGCTTGAGAAACTCTTCAACCAACGCTTTCAATTTGACTGCTTCAGGACGTTTTGCCAGCCCATACCTAAGCTCACCCTCTGTGATGACTGAAATGCACAGAGCAGACATAGGGACGCTTTGCACTTTGGCCACCACCGCAGGGTGACCTCGTAGCAGCTGGCTAACCGTATTTGTATCGAGCATGTACTGGCTCATTCATCGATCCCGTCTAGTGGGTCTCTCTCAGCCCCAAGTGAACGGTGTCGTTCGGCATCTGAGAGGAAATCCTCTGGTACATGCACATCTGAGAGCAGGCTAAAAAAGTCACTCCAGGAATCGGGCTTGCGCGACAAAATCACGTCGCCGGTCGAGGGATCCCGACGAATAAACACTTCGTCAGTGTCGAACCGGAATGAAGCTGGTAGTCGAACGGCCTGGCTACGGCCGGTGACAAACACCTTGGCGGTCTGGCTCATGTGAATCACCTCAAAGGGCCTTGATACATATCAAAGTATATACCACCTCCATTACATTTGAAACGGGCATCGTCACGGGGACCCAGAAAAGGTAAATGGCTCAGGCAAAAGGCTTGAAGGGGGAATGGAATGGGTAACAAGGGTAAGTGCCTTACCCGAAAGGGGCTTTCGGCGACAAAAGGAAACGCTACGCAAAGGGGAAGGCTTGCAGGCAAACGCTTTAGAATGGAGCGTTTACCCGATTGCCAGCCGTCCCCCAGGTTTATTTACGTTTTAGAACGAACCCTCCTTCATTTCCGTCGCAAGACTCAAACGCTTTACGACTACCCACACTCAAGGCGCCAAGATATACTGTAGATAGAGGACGCAGCGGTAACAACTCAACATCATAGAGCACAGTTGCCTTACTGAGCTTTTTCAACAGAGCCACTGATAACCCGTTGTGAAAACCCGGCGCAACCTTCTTAAAAATCTCAGGTGACACTATGAACGAAACTGAGTAGCACCATAGGATGACACTCGCGGGCACCACAAATGAGGCAAGCCCGGTTATTGCACCAACTTCAACCAGATAAAAATCGTGCTGATAATAAAGCGTATATTTCCACATTGCACCAGCTAAACAAATACCCGTTAAAAAAATACATAGGCATAGCACGACTAAAAGAAGGCACCGCCGGAATCTCTTTGCCACGTCCAACTTTGCGTTATGAGTACCAAGCACCCAGCTTTTAAAAACCACATCGTATGGTTGATCCATATCGCTGAGCCTCAACAAGTTCCTCGCCACAATCTGAGTCACCTCCTGTCGGTGCTTAAGCATATTCTCACCTACATGAAAGCTAAACACATATTCCGACGTTTCCACACCCAGGTCAGGAGCTTTGTCGATTGTGAGCTTAACTCCATACCCTAACGGAATAAACAGCCCCTGAGACCTAAGCCAGAATGCAACACCGAGCCCAAACAAGAAAGCTACAAAATATGCTTGAATGTCCCAAGGCGCAATTCCACATATCCACATTAATGATCGAGCAAAGCAGAAGAACACGAAGCACATCAAAATCGGCTGTGACAGCACTTCAAAAGTCCGTACAGTCCAATTATCTAGTGGTAACCGGAATCTATTGGACCGCGAGTTAGCAACAATCACAACCAACAAGCCCCAACCAACTACGCTGACGATCTGTATGAAAATCATTGACACATACAGGTATCCCGATATCACATTACCAAAACCCATATAGATTACTACGCTCCCTTAGCCGCTCAAATTAGCTACTAGGACTTCCGAAACCTGGATAGTCTTTAAGCAGAAAGGGCCGACTCCAAGGCCAGCCTTTTACCTGATTCGACCGCCCTGATCAGGCGGCTTTTTCTTTGGCGATTATCGACTTCTAAATTCGCGCAGGCCAGCAGGTTCACCAGAGCATCAAGGGTGAACTTATCAATCTTCCCGTTCAGCAGCTCACTCAGACGCGGCTGGGTAACGTGGAGCTGTCGTGCGCCTCTTTTTGCGGCAGATCCCATGACCGTACGGTACCTGAACGTGATCAAGCATTTGCCGGATATGGTTGGCCAGCTCTGCAACATGCGAATCGATTGCCATGATCAATGTCTCAATGAAAACGGCAATCTAACGATTATTGGCACCACTTGTAACCATATTCGATGTGCTGCTGACTGTGACGTCTACCCGCCATCCCGCCTGGACCAACATCAGGATAAGTCGATCGATGCTGAACAGGTTGATCTTTCCACGTTGTAACTCGGAGATTCGGGGTTGAGTGACCTTGAACAGTCGAGCGGCTTGCGACTGTGTTAGGTTTCGACTCGAAATAAACTCCCGAATGGCCATCATCAGGCAGGACCGAATGCGCATGTTTTCCGCCTCGGCAGGTGAGCCTTCTAAGGCGTCCCATACACTATCGATGGGTTGAACCGATTCCGTCATTTATCTTCCCCGTAGGCCGCTCAGGTCGCCCTAGGGCTTCGATATCGACCAGGTTCGGTCCACATCACAAATGAGCTTCTGTTACTTGCTCATGCGGTCGGGCGGTCAAATCCACTCCCAAGGCCCGCATCACGATAAGCATGGTCTTCAACGTGGGGTTCCCACGGTCACTGAACGACTTGTATAGCTGCTCGCGGGCCAGGCCGGTTTCCTTGGCCAGCTCTGCCATCCCCTTGGCTCGTGCAACCACACCCATAGCCTTGGCAATGTAGGCTGCGTCTCCTGTGTCCAGAGCATCTGCAATAAACACCGCAATGGCTTCTGGGCCGTCTAACGCCTGTGCAGGATCGTAGTCGTAAATGGGTTCGGTCATTGTGCCCTCCACTCGGTGGCTAATCTTCTCGCTGTCTCAATGTCCTTGACCGGGCTTCCTTTATCCCCACCACACAACAAAATGACAATCTCTGATCCGCGTTGGTGGAAATACACGCGATAACCAGGGCCGTAGTGGATTCGCAGCTCACTAATGCCCTGCCCGACTGGGGACACATCTCCAGCAAGCCCGTTGGCCGGTCGAAAGATCCGAGCGGAAATAGCGGCCTTCGCCTTCTTGTCTTTGAGACAACTTTCCCAGTCATGAAGGCCGCTGTCTGTTTGATCTCGATCATAGCAGCATTGTAATTTATAAATCACAACATTGCATAATGTCCTAAGATAAATCTGTCACCACTTATCAGCTCTGTGGATGTATTTCTAGGGTGCACCATAAGTGATATGTTTCGTTAGATGATCATGAAAGAGATGAAAGGACTTAACGCACACCCAATCTGTTACAATGCAATAACTACACCCAAAATGATACAGAGGTGATGATGTTCATACGTGCGTACCTTCGAGCCTCGACAGAAGACCAGGATGCAGGGCGCGCTCGCGATTACCTCGAAGAGTTCGTCTCGGGGCATGGAAAGGTCATCGCGGCCAGCTACATGGAAAATGCCAGCGGCACTCATGCTGATCGACCAGAACTGATCCGATTGCTAAAGGATTCGCGGCGCGGCGACGTGCTGCTTGTTGAGAGCATCGATCGGCTGTCACGGATGGATGATCAAGCCTGGCGATCGTTGAAGTCAGCGATCGATAGCAGAGGTATCCGGATCGTCTCGGTGGACCTGCCCACGAGTCATCAAGGCATCACCGCCCAGTCGGGTGACGAATTCACTGATCGGATGGTGGCCGCGATCAACTACATGATGATCGATATGATGGCGGCAATTGCCAGAAAGGATTACCAGCAGCGAAGGCTGCGCCAGGCTCAGGGGATCGCTAAGGCAAAAGGCGCAGGTGTTTACAAGGGCCGACCGGTTGACGTCGAGCTGCGTAGACGCGTGCGTGAGCTACTGAGTTCAGGTCTTGGGATCCGAGCGGTGGCCAGACACGCTATGTGCTCGACGACCACTGTAATGAAGGTCCGCGATGAACTCGCGGAGCAAGCTTAGGGTAACGTTGCCATAATACGATTTTTCAGAGGGTTGTGCTGCAATTGACCTCCCTGCCCTATGACTTTTCAGAGGTGATCGTCGCCTGGCTGGTCGATAGCTTCTCCAGATCTCGAACTCTGATAATACTAGGATCACACGCGGCAGCTATCGGCCAAAAGCGGACCTTCAAATGCCGGTCACCTCAAACCTTGACGTACGCAACCGCTCCAGTTGAAAGGTGTTGAGCAGCTTGAGAACAGCATCGGTGACCGCGACAGCGATCTCCGTCAGCCTTGGAGCGGATGCAGTCCCCCGCAGCGCGGAGATCTGTCGGTTGAGATGCTCAGCCACGCCAGCGGTTTTTGCCTCTCCTTGACGCAAGGTCTCGACTTGGTTGTAGAACGATTGAACCAGGGCTTCCTGAAGATATGTACAGCCACCGCTCCATGCGGCGAGGGTTTGCGACCTGGGCGTCTGGGAATAGGTGGGATATCAAGGCACTTATGGGGTACGTCGGGTGGAAGGACATGAAATCAGCGTTACGCTATGTCGATTCCAGTGTGTCTTTTGGTGGTTTGGCTGTTTGGTCGACATCTGCAAATTAGCTCTGAGCCCCGTTCTGTCAAATGTTCCCATGCGCGAAGCACCTACAACAGCCAGATGCCTTGCGCACTTTTTTCCCGGTCAGCTGTTGATGAACGTCAAGTATCGCATCAACATTTCGTTCACGAATGGCGGCGGATCGTCTTGGGTGCATAGTCGACGCTCTTCATCCTTTGAACTCCTATATGCGTCATAGCCAATATTTAATAAATTAAAGCGATTAATCGCAAGCCGCTCGAACTCCCTTGGTTTTAGATGCGCGCTGATCTGCATCAAATCCTCTACTCCCCAGAACGCGTCCATGACCTTGTCCCGGTATGGCTCAGGGGCATAAACGGTCAATTCGCGCGCGGCGTAGAGTGCCTTTTCTGCGGCAGAATAATAGGCGTCTGCACTGACAGCGGGATTGATAGTCTTGCTGACAAAGACGCCTAGCGCGGCCGTTAGAGCTCCCGTTTTCTCTGTTACACGTGATTCCTCACTGTCCACCCGCGCAATGCAGGCTTGGCTGATGCTGATTTGCTGCGCTTTGTACGGGATCCACACACCTACGAGGGCGAGAATCGTTGGAAGGAGTCCGGGTATCCATCTGAACGGTTTTTTCACTTCGGGGCTGGGAGTTTGTTTATTCACGGTGTTGCGAGCTGGAGGGTATTTTCTGCGATTCATTCGTTTTTCTCTCAGGCTGATTCTGCGTTATCGGCGTTAGGAAAACGAATTTGAATCGTCAGAACCGCTTCGTAATTGGGCGCACTGAAATTCTCGGTGTGATTCGAGATATAGCTTCGTTGCGGAGGTGATCACACATCGGAATACGGTAACGAAGCTTTTTACGGTCCGAGGATGATGGCTGCCCTCGCAGCCGTGATTGATCTAATATTTCTTCTTTGCGCAGCAAAAATTGCCACCAGCGACAACTTCACCTCAGCGCGCGAAGCACTCCATCGGCTTGGGAATGCACCTGGTGATGCGGCATCTTCGTTAGCGATAAAGCTCGGGCGAAGGTCCACACATGAGAGAGGGAACAGCGTAGCAGGAAACACTTTCAGATTGCCTACACGGCCGTCCGCTTAGGGTCGATAGCTGCCACTCAATGAAGGCGGAAAAGCCTCGAAGTCAAGTATGAGGCTTCACGCACATTTCGTGTTTCATTGATAGCAGCGTTCCGAGTACGTCGGCCGCAGAGACCTGTTCATAATCCGTAGAAGTGACTTGGAAAGAGCACGCCAAGGCGCCGTCTAGGCCAGCGTTGTTACTGCTGCATCAAGTCGGGCAAATGTCGAGACGGTCACGTCGATAAGGGCGTACGAGATCGTTTCATGACCACCATCGGCCCGCTAAAACACCGCCTAAACGCTTGGTGCTTCCAAGTCCGCGTTCGGGGCCTGTCCTGCCTCGTAACGACGCTCCGAGATCATCAAACGGTATTCAGCCTGTCCAAACGCGTCGCTCAGCCGATGACCGTCAGCACTCACGTTATCAGTGCAACCGGCGTGTCATTACCTTTGCTCAATTAACTGCTCATCATGTTTCTCCCGAGGTGTTGACTCTTGTTCCCGCGATTCTCGCGTAGATGCCTACAATTCACCCGTCAGAAACTGAGCCCGTCTCCAGCCGAAGCTCCAGTCCGCATCCGTATTTGTGTGATAGAAACCATCACATCGCTGGGCTCGATGCTGCAGCGCGCGAGCAGTTCCTCGCAAACCCGTCGGTAAAACTTCACCTTGGCCGACTCGGTGCGTCCACGACTGGAAATGCTGATCAGGGTTTGCTTGGCAGTCCGGGGAATATTCAGCCCTGTGTCTTCCATGACCAGTCGACCAGGCTTGTGCTCGGAAAGAACTTGATAGCGATCGCGCACCGGTACTTCGAACGCGTCGACCATGGCGACATGAACGCCCTCTAGCAATTGATGGACGTAATCGTCGCTGTGGCCTTCCAGAATATCGATTCGGATAACAGGCATGGTTGCTCCTGAGATCGGTTGCCAAATGAATGTTTGAGAAAATGCTGGACGTCTCAGCATCCAGCCAATCCTCCCTGCCAAGAAGAATTAGGCCAACGCACTTGGCCGTGCGGCGACGTTCTCGTACCAAGCTTGCAAGGCCGTCTGGTCTTCGCCGATCGCCATTTTCAAGGCAGCTTTGCCAAAATCCAGGGTGACCAGAGCGGTGATGTCGGCAACGCTGAAATGCTCTCCGGCCACGAACGGCGTGGTCAGCAGGCGTTGGTTAAGGTCCGCGTAGAAGTTGACCAAGCGCAAGCGACTGCGCTCGGCCAGTTCAGGGATCTGCTCATAGAAATGCGGCCCCGCCAGCGCTCGCCCGGCCAGCCCCGGTACGGCGTTGCGCACCGCTTCCATCACGGCAGCAAAACCATCGAGCTCGGCGCGCCGCTCCCACATGGCAACCAACGCCTTCTCAGTCGCAGTGCGGCCCAGCAGCGGCTGCTCAGGGTAAGCCTCTTCTAGGTAGCGCCAAATGGCAGGCACTTCGGCAACCGAGGTACCGTCGGTGAGCACCAGGGTCGGCACCATGCTGCGTGGGTTGATGGCCTTGTAAGCGTCGGAGAATTGTTCCTTGTTACCCAGGTCCACCGGCACCATCGGCACCTGCAGGCCTTTTTCGGCGATAAACATGCGAACGCGGCGAGAGTTGGGTGAACCAGTAGCGTGATACAAAGTGGACGTCATGACTGCCTCCTGAGGATGGCGAGATTGCTTGGTCGCCCTCGTAAACCAAAAACCGAGGGGAAAGATCATGCGGGTTGCAGTTGCTCGGAGAGGGGGAAGTCGATGTAGTCAGTTTCGTCGCCGCCCCAAAACGCTTCGCGCTTATAAGCCGTCAAAGGGACACCGTGACGTAGCCGCTCGGGCAGATCAGGGTTGGATGTGAAGAAGCGGCCAAAGGCGATTGCGTCTGCATCGCCACTGCGTACCATGGCACTGGCGCCTTCCCGATCAAAACCACCTGCGGCGATGATTGGCCCGCGAAAGATCTTTCTCAGAGTCGCCGCGGCAACCGGTTGCTGGGAGACATTCGGATTTTCATCGGTACCCTTGATGCGCGGTTCAATGACATGCAGATACGCCAATTCGAGCTCGTTAAGACGCCCGGCTAGGTAGCCGAAGGTCGCCTCAGGATTGCTGTCTGAAATGCTGCCCCACTCACCACTAGGCGAAACGCGAATTCCTACGCGGCCAGGGCCCCAGGCCGAGATCATCGCCTCAAGCACCTCAAGGGTGAAGCGAGCACGTTTTTCTACTGTGCCCCCGTAGGCATCATTGCGTTTGTTAGTTCCATCCTGCAGGAAGGTGTCTGCGAGATAACCGTTAGCATTATGAAGTTCTACGCCATCAAATCCCGCATCGAGCGCCCGCTGCGCAGCAAGGCGAAACGACTCCACCAAAAGAGGTATCTCCTCAATCTGGAGCGCGCGATGAGGGGAGTTCGGCACCCAGCCGTTAGACGTTAATACATGAGTTTCGAATGGCACCACTGAGGGAGCTACAGGGGATCTACCTTCGCTGAGGTCTATATGAGACTGGCGGCCGTCATGAGCAATTTGCATGACAATTTTCCCACCTTTGGCATGCACAGCTTCAGTGATCTTGCGCCACGCACTGACATGCGCTGAGGTGTATATACCTGGCGCTCCGAGATAACCACGACTGTCGATCGAAGGGTGTGCGCTTTCGGTGATAAGCAATCCACCCTCAGATGCACGCTGTCTGTAGTACTCAACCATCATCGCGCTGGGGCTGTCGTCAGCGTCGGAACGTAACCGAGTCGTAGGAGCATGAACTACCCGATGGGCAAGCCGTATTGCTCCCAGTTTCAACGGTAAGAACAGTGCAGACACGTTAGTCATTGATAACTCCAAAACTGGCGCCGAAACGCCTGTAATCGTGGTAAGTACGAGTTTTAAAGCTTTGAGCCACCGTCAACCTTTACGGTATCGCCGGTGATCCATCGAGCGTCATCCGATGCCAAAAAGGCTACGACGTCGCCAATGTCGGTTGGCTGAGCTACACGCTTGATCGCCTGCATGCCGAGTGCGATTTCACGCCCGGCGTCAGTTCGTGTGAAGTTGGACATGTCGGTGTCTACAACACCTGGAGCTACAGCGTTTACTCTGATGCCGCGTGGGCCCAGGGCAGCAGCAAAATGGGTGACGAGTGTGTCAATCGCCCCCTTGGTGGACGCATAGGCGGGCAACGAGCCCACTGCCGCTCTTGCAGCAAGGGAAGAGAGAAGCACGATGCTGCTGCCTTCTCGAAGTACCGGAAGCAACTGCTGGACGAGGAAAAAAGGCGCCCGTACGTTGACCGCAAACAACCGATCGAAGTCTTCAACAGTGGTGTCTTCGATTGAAGCTGCCTTGGAGATACCTGCGTTAGCGACGAGGATATCGAGTCGAGCGCCCACGATGTCGATTACCCGCTGCGACAGAACGTGTGCACCGTCGGCTTTGGACAAATCGGCGGAAATTGCTTGCGCGCGACCGCCGAGGCTAAGAATCTCCTTGACCACTTCCTTTGCCTCGTGTGCGCCGGTGCTGTAGTGCACCAATACCTGCGCACCACCTTTGGCGAGCGCCAGGGCGCTGGCGCGACCGATTCCACGAGAGGCCCCCGTCACCAAAGCGGTTTTTCCACCTAAAGCATTCATGATGTTACCTCTGAGTGGTTGGGTAAATTGCAAAACGCGAGATCACTCACTGTTCGTTCAGGAATGCGGACACATGGCCAACGAAGCGTTCTGGGTATTGGTACTGGGAGCCGTGGTTCGCATCCGGATACAGGATCAGCTGTGCATTGGGGATGTTTTGCTGAAGATGCCAGGAGTTGATTGAGTAGATGATCACGTCGTTGTCGCCGTTGATGACCAAGGTGGGTTGCTTAAGCGCGGCCAGGTAATCAAATGGGTTTTCGCGTTGTTCTCCCCACTTAGCCAATGCAGCCAACTGAGCAGGCGCAACGGTTTCGTTGACCTCTGGGTCTCTTCCTCCGCAGCGAAGACGAAAGCGTCTCAGGAACGCGTTACCCGCCGCCTGGCTTTGCGCAGAAGGGGAAAAGAATGCGCCGAGCCAAACGTCATCCGGATTCTCATAGGTCGCGGAGAAAATCTGCGCAGCTTCTGGAGTGAGTGAAGCCATGCCTTCGCCGCCTTTAGGGCCAGTACCGAGCAGGATCAATTTGCGGACCAGAGCTGGCTGATCAATCGCCAGCGTTTGTGCGACCAGCCCCCCCAGCGAGAAGCCCAGCACGTCTACCTGTTCCAGCTCCAGCGCCTTAATGAAGTGCGCTGCGTTGGCCGCCATTTCCTCAATCGAGGTGGGCACTTCGCCTGAGGTGCTGGAGATCCCCGCATTGTTGAAAAGTATGACTTCGCGCTCCCGTGCCAACCCGTCGGTGACCAGAGGATCCCAGTGGTCCATTGTGCCGGTGAAGTGCATGTTCAAAATAAGTGGCAAGCCTTGAGCTTTACCGAATCTGCGGTACGCGAACTTGATACCGTTCGCATAGACATACTGCGTTGGTGCGGTTTGATGGGTATGCATGTGCAGCCTCGCAATCGTTTAAAGAGGTTGTTTTCAGAAGCTTGTTGAGGCGAATTTAGGCTGTGTTTGCGGCGCCGAAAAAGACTTTGTAAGCTTGGCCCCATACCTTAAAAGCATGATCAATGGAGGGTCGGAGGTGGAGCTACGTCATTTGCGTTATTTCATCGCCGTCGCAGAAGAAGGCAGCATCACTTTGGCTGCGCAACGTCGACTCTTCACGTCGCAGCCGTCGCTGAGTCGACAGCTGAAGGACCTTGAAGACGAGATCGGCGTCGACTTGATATTGCGCAGCGCCAAGGGTGTTGAGTTGACTGAGGCTGGCACCGCATTTTTGAAACACGCCCGGCTGGCACTGGAGCATGTGGAAACAGGTGTAGACGCCGCAAACAGGGCGGCCAAGCCAGCGAAACCGACATTTGCCGTCGGTTTTTTAACCGGCCAGGAAGTGGACTGGTTGCCCGAAACCACGCGGTTGCTGCGAGACCAATTGCCCAATATGGAGATGACCATTTCAAGCCAGTACTCACCCGAACTAGCGGAAGCGCTTATCCGCGGAAAACTGGACATCGCTTTCTTGCGCGAGGAGCGAAATACGCCCGAGCTGATATATATTCCGGTGACCAGCGAGCCCTTCGTTGTGGTCATGCCCAGCGATCACCGGCTTGCGACGAATGAAGACATTGATGTGCATGACCTGGCTGGCGAAGTCTTCATTGGCGCCTCCAATATTGCCTACCCCATGCGCGTTGCAATCGAGACGTATCTGGAAGAATCCGGCGTGGCCCTTGAGCCCAGCCATCGCATTCACAACCTAACGATGGCGATGTCATTGATCGCGTCCACTCGAGGAATGGCACTGTTGCCCGCGTACGCAAAAAACTTCCTACCCTGGTCAGTTACCAGCCGGCCGCTACGTGGCAATCAGCCTACTTTAGAGCTGATGATTGGCTACAGCCGCAATAACGTGTCGCCTCTTTTGAAGCTGTTTCTATCGCGGCTCGAAGGGCTCGCCAAGCAGCCTCAAATCCGTGCGGCGCTTTCGCGCCGAACGTAAAGCAACACAGGTCTCTATATCGCTTACGACAGTACGTCGCTTTCGTCAAAAGCACCCGGCAGCGCAGTTGCCCTTAACGCTTCGACTCGGCATCGTAAGTCGGGAAGTTGCTGTAGTGCGTTTCATCGCCCCCCCAGAAGCCCGCCCGAACATACGGTGTAAGCGGAAGCTTGTGTTTGAGCCGATACGGTAGGTCAGGGTTCGAGGTGAAATGTCTGCCGAATGCGACCATGTCGGCGTCTCCAGAGTTTACGATTGCGACGGCTCCGTCTCCATTAAATCCACCTGCGGCGATGATGGGGCGCTTGAAGTGCGGGCGCAGGTAACTGCAGGCGACGGGCGGATGACCATCATGCAGGGTGTCGTCACCTTTCACTCGAGGTTCGATGACGTGTAGATACGCAATCTGATAGTCATTTAATACCTTGGCGACATGGCTGAATGTCGCCTCAGGATTGCTGTCGGAGATACCGCCCCACTCGCCGGAGGGAGAGATCCTTACCCCTACGCGGTCTTTTCCCCAGACCGAAATCAACGCCTCCACCGACTCCCGAAGAAACCGGACCCGCTTATCCACTGATCCGCCGTACGCGTCCGTACGTTTGTTGGTGCCGTCCTGGATGAATTGATCAACGAGATATCCATTGGCGCCATGTAACTCAACGCCGTCATAGCCGGCATCGAGTGCAAGTTGGGCAGCTATGCGAAAGTCTTCGACAATCCCAGGGATTTCGTCGAGCTCCAACGCTCGATGAGGGGACGCTGGCACGAAACCATCTTTAGTGAGTGCAACCCCACCGAATGGCACGACGGATGGAGCTACCGGAGCAACGCCGCCGGTCATCTCGACATGACTCTGCCTACCACCATGGATGAGCTGCATAAAAACTCGGCCGCCCTTTGCGTGGACGGCATCCGCTATCGCCTTCCAACCTTCAACTTGGCCATCATGGAAGAAGCTCGCCGCACCGAGATAAGACCTCGCCGTTATTGAGATGCTTGTACCTTCAATAATCACTAGGCCGCCATCCGAAGCCCGCTGCCCGTAGAAATCCGCCATCATCGGGCTCGGAATATCGTCCGGTTGTATGGTGCGCAGCCGAGTCATCGGCGCGAGCACGATCCTGTGAGCGAGCGAGTAATTTCCTACATTTATCGCGGTAAATAGCTTATCCATGATGCGTTCCTTTGGTTTTTTCGGAAGCGGCTTAGCTTTTGAAAGAGCTTCTTACCCGACAATATTTACCTCCTGAAACAAATTAAATAGTCGGGATGGAATGAGGCCCATTCCCAGGAAGCATGAATGGACATGCTCGGTATCGGCATCGCTGAAACGCGCTAGAAAGAGGGCTTCATTGCCACTGCTAGGCTCGATCTGATGCCTATCGGCGGGAGCTTGACGGTGAAGGATGGGAGAGACGGCCCACTTATAGTGGGCTGCGTCGAATAAACTACGGTTCAGGAACCATGTCTGCCGTCGGTTGACGACGACGGAACACCGAACCGCAGATCTTTTTTGCTGTGTCAGGCGGGGGACTGAGAACGCTCGTACGTCGGATAGTCTATGTAGCCCTGCTCATCACCACCGAAAAACGTATCGCGGACATACTCATTCAACGCCCAATTATTACGCAGGCGCACTGGCAGGTCAGGGTTCGACACGAAATGTCGTCCAAAGGCCACAAGATCCGCGTCTCCCTGCTTGAGGATTGCTTCGGCCGTATCAGATTCGAAGCCCCCGGCCGCAATAATCAGACCCTTATAATGCTGACGTAAAAGTTTGGCAGCGACAGCATTCTGATCTTTTGATGGGTCATCTGCATTTCCTACGACTCGAGGTTCAATCAGGTGCAAATAGGCCAGGCTGAGCTTGGAGAGCTCTCGGGTCACGAAGATGAAGAGCTCCTCAGGGCTGGTATCCGACATGTCTCCGAACGTGCCACTGGGTGCAAGGCGAACCGCTACTTTGTCGCTGCCGACAACTGAGATAACAGCCTCGGTGGCTTCTTTAAGGAAGCGGAAGCGGTTTTCAATTGACCCACCGTATTCATCGGTGCGGTGATTGCTGCCATTTTGCAAAAACTGGTCGAACAGGTAGCCGTTCGCAGCGTGGAGTTCAATTCCGTCAAAGCCAGCGGCCAGTGCGCGCTCCGAGGCGGCGCGAAAGCTCTCTACCAGATCTTTTATCTCGGCTACCGTTACGACACGGCTCGGCGTATTAGGAACCCAGCCTTCATTGGTATAGGCAACGCCGCCATGTTCGATTGCCGACGGGGCAATTGGAGCCGCGCCGCCAGGCTGAAGCTCGCTGTTTGACTGGCGCCCTGCATGGTAAAGCTGAAGGAAGATGCGCCCCTTTTTTTCATGAACGGCATCCGTGACGCGCCTCCAGCCTTGGATTTGACTATCGTCGTACAGTCCTGGCGATCCCAGGTAACCGCTCCCATTTTCAGAAACGATAGTAGCTTCGGAAATGATCAGTCCGCCTTCAGAAGCGCGTTGCGAATAATATTCGACCATCAGGTCACCTGGGACCGCGCCAGATTCCGCGCGCATGCGTGTTAGGGGGGCCATTACCACGCGGTGGGACATTTCATACGGGCCGACTTTCACTGGCTTAAAAAGATTAGACATGTTTTTCACCATGGTTAGCTGACGACTGCAGGAGTCCTGTGCACCGCCAAAGCGGCTCCGATAACTGGTGCAGGACTCTACCGACTAGGCCACGTCGTCTGAAGGTATGCAAAAGGGATAAGGCTCATTCCAAATCTCGCAGGATTGAGCTGTCGCTAATGGTTGACGCCGGAGGCATCCAGAAAACTACCCTATGAAGCCAGCGCCTTTGTCCGCCGCAGGTGTTTTGAGAACCTATGGTTTTCTGGAATGAACCCTATGCGGTTTTGCTCCTATTTAGGCCTGTTTGCCCCCGATACATTCGCCCTCGAATTGGCGAATGCACCTCGCATGGCGCCTATACACTTTCGAGGAGTCGAACATGTCGACACAGTCTTCAACATCGTTTGCAAAAGGCACGTTAAGCGTGCCCAAAGTAAAACTGCCCCTATCTGGTCTGCTTGCGCTGGCCATGACCGGCTTCATCGCGATCGTGACGGAAACGTTGCCTGCGGGTTTGCTGCCACAAATCAGTATCGGCCTTGGCGTACCTGAATCCTGGGCGGGACAGTTAGTCACGCTATACGCATTGGGATCGGTTACAGCCGCGATTCCGCTCACCCGATTTACGCGCAGCTGGCCTCGGCGCACTGTTTTGCTCAGCGCGATCATTGGCTTTCTGGTTTTCAACACGATCACTGCGATATCGCCATGGTTCTGGCTCACCATGATTGCCCGTTTCATGGCGGGAGTTGCTGCGGGGGTGACGTGGGGTTTGGTGCCAGGCTATGCACGGCGTACCGCTCCCACTCATATGCAAGGTAAGGCTATGGCGATCGCTCTTGTCGGGCCCCCTGTTGCGCTTGCCCTCGGAGTGCCCGCTGGGACGTGGCTCGGAGATCTGCTGGAGTGGCGTGCTGCCTTTGGGGTCATGTCGGCGCTCACTGTAATCCTCGTCGTATGGGCACTCTGGAAAGCTCCCCGGTTATTGGGCCAACCGAAGGGAGACACTCCAAGTATCAGTGCAGTTTTTGTCACCCCCGGCATTCGACCGGTGTTGTTCGTGATTTTTACCTGGATGCTCGCCCACAACATTCTCTATACCTACATCGCTCCATTTCTAGTCGCAGCTCGCATGTCCGAGCGTGTTGACTTGGTCCTGTTGATATTCGGCCTCTTTGCCATCGTAGGGATCTGGATTACAGGGTTGCTCATCGACCGGTGGCTTCGAGCGCTTGTTCTGGCAAGTCTCGCTGCATTTTCCCTCGCCTCAGTCGCTCTTGCCGTAAGCGGCGCGGTACCGGCAGTCATCTACATCGCAGTGACTTTCTGGGGCCTCACATTTGGCGGGGCGGCCACGCTGCTTCAAACGGCATCGGCGGACGCCGCTGGTAAAGGTGCCGATACGGCCCAGTCAATGATTGTGACCGTGTGGAACGGCGCGATCGCTGGCGGAGGTTTTGTCGGCGGGATTCTCCTCGATACAACAGGTGTAGGTGCGATGGCGTGGGTGCTGCTCGCGCTGCTGCTACTGAGTTTGGTCGTCGCTTGGCAATCGTCTGGTCACGCCTTCAAACCCGGTCGCAGGGCGGCAGCCTGACGTCGAGATATAAATCCCTCATTTTCGGAAGAATCCATCATGACCTTAGCCCTGTTAGCGCTGACGATTGGCGCGTTTGCAATTGGGACGACAGAGTTCGTGATTGTCGGTTTGATGCCGACCATCGCAAATGACCTGTCAGTAACACTCCCCTCAGCCGGACTGCTGGTGAGCTTTTATGCATTAGGGGTGGCCGTAGGTGCCCCGCTGTTGACCGCCATTACAGGCAACGTCGGACGCAAGACTTTGCTGGTCTCTCTCATGGTCCTTTTTACGCTGGCGAATCTCGCCGCTTGGTGTGCCCCTGGATATGACACTCTGGTTATCGCGCGCATATTCAGTGGTCTTGCGCACGGTGTGTTTTTCTCGGTTGGCTCTATTATCGCGACAAACATGGTTGCCAAGGACAAAGAAGCTAGCGCCATCGCAACGATGTTCAGCGGGCTTACCGTGGCGTTTGTCACGGGTGTCCCGTTGGGGACTTTTGTCGGTCAGCACTTTGGGTGGCGTGTAACGTTCCTGATGGTAGCTGCGTTTGGCCTAATCGCGCTTATAAGCGCCCTGGTGTTCGTGCCGCGCCACATTGCCAACCCTCCCGCTGCCTCCCTGCGACAACAGGCAGAATTGTTTCTGCAACCTCGACTTTTGCTAGTTTTCGCGATGACGATAGTGGGCTACGGAGGATCATTGGTGGCGTTCACTTATCTTGCGGCAATTCTTCAGGAAACCGCAGGATTCAGTCCGTCCGTGGTCGGACTGGTGCTGTTACTTTATGGAGCCTCAGTGGCAGTCGGGAATATGCTTGGGGGGAAGCTCGCGGATTTACATGGGCCAATTGTCGCGCTCAAATTGATTTTCGCCCTTCTTGCAGGCGTTCTTTTTCTGTTGGAGTTCACAGCAACAAACAAAGCATTGGTCATCGCGGTTGTCTTGGCATGGGGAGCAGTTGCCTTCGGTAACGTTCCTGCTCTTCAGGTTTACGTCGTGAAACAAGCCGAACGATTCGCCCCCCATTCGGTGGGTGTGGCCTCTGGGATGAACATTGCGGCCTTCAACCTTGGCGTAGCAGGTGGTGCATGGACAGGAGGTGCGGCTGTGGATCACTTGGGCCTAATGAGTACTCCTTGGATTGGTGGGCTTGTGGTCCTGTGCGCGCTTGGCCTTACCTGGGTTAGCGGTCGCATCGATCAACGGGACCTGAGACAAGATCTGGCTACGGATCTTCCATAATCGGCTGTCTGGTGGATTGCTAGCCGATCTCAGCGCCAAGCAATGGAGAATTCTTTAGCGAGCCATGCTTGGTGCTGAGGTGGGTGACGCGATCCTTCAAGATAAAGAAACTTGCCGTTAAGCTCGATTTGACTATCTCAGGTAAAGATTTCCTGCCTTTAAATCTTCGTTGGCACGTTTTTTTGGCCCCCGGAGGCGCAGTCTCGTGGGGCGATACTGTCGATGCAAAATCTGGTAGCCAGGGTTAGCCGAACGACCTGCTGCGGGAAGGTCGCGGACTAGCGGCTCGGCTTATGCTTCCTCTATACCTGTGGAGTTGGCTGATCGCTTCACGGCGAGGTTTGACGAGGCATTTGATCAACGTTACGGGACGCGGAGCCCGACATCAGCCATCACCAGGCTCCAAAGGCGCGGCGGCTTCGAGGAGACTACGGCCGAAGCGTGGCAAATGACCCACACCCCTTATGTCAGTTATCCCTCTTTGGAATGATCCCTATTCCTGGTGCCCAAGTTATCGGGGCCAAGAGCAACAGATAGATTGTTCTCACCGTGTCGGCCACCGGTAGACGTCAAACAGGTGCCGCTTTTTTCATCGACTGCAAACTGCCTGCGGGTGGTGAGCAGGCACCACCAGATTTCCCGCCGATGCAACTCCCGTTCGGACGACGTTTTAGTTAGCCGAGCTGCACAGTCCGTGCACCTATTCTTTCGAGGAAACACTTATGTCTCGCGTGATCAAATTTGCTAAAGCAGGCGGACCAGAAGTCCTTCAATTTGTCGAAGTAGATGTGCCTGCACCTGGCCCAGATGAGGTTCGTATCAAGGTCAAGGCGATTGGTATCAACCGCGCCGAGTCGATGTGGCGCACTGATATATACATTGAGCCGGTTGCCTTCCCAGCCGGGCTTGGTTATGAGGCTGCCGGCGTGGTGGACGCAATCGGTCAGAATGTCACAGACGTTGCTGTTGGTGATTCGGTCAGCGTTATACCGTCGTTTTCTATGAATCAGTATTTCACCTATGGCGAAGTCGTCACATTGCCTGCCTATGCAGTAGTGAAACACCCGACATCGTTGTCTTATGAAGAGGCAGCATCGGTCTGGATGATGTTTATCACCGCCTACGGAGCACTGGTTGAAGACGCGAAAGTCGGGAAAGGCGACTTCGTCGTCATTTCGGCTGCTTCCAGCAGTGTGGGGCTTGCCGCCATTCAAGTCGCCGCCTATCAGGGCGCTACCCCCATTGCACTGACCCGAACACCGGCCAAGAAAAAGCAATTGCTCGACGCTGGGGCAGCACATGTGATCGCCACCGAGGAGACGGATCTGGTGGCAGAAATCATGCGAATTACGGATGGAAAAGGTGCTCGGGTCGTCTTCGATCCTATTGGCGGTTCCAACTTTCCAAAGCTGGTCTCGATTATCGGTTTTCAAGGCATCATTTATCTCTATGGCGCCCTCGCAGAGGGTCCTGCCCACCTTCCGGTACTAGATATGATCGCAAAAATGCCGGTCGTGAAGGGTCACAACATCTGGCTGACAAGTGGCGATGAAGCTCGCCGTAAGGGAGCGGTCGAATACGTTGTAAAGGGCCTGGAAGCCGGTGCCCTGAAACCGGTCATCGACCGCACCTTCCGCTTCGACGAGATGGTAGATGTTCACAGCTACCTGGAGAATAACGGACAGTTCGGCAAGATCGTTGTAACGGTGTAAAGCGTGATACTGCATCCTTATGGGCTTTCATTTACTCAGTCAGGAAATTGATGTGACTACCAGTAAACGGAGAGTGCCGTAACCGATGCAACTGGGCAAATCAGGGGAGAACTGATTGGAATTCTCACCAAAGATGACAGACTTGAAGTTATTGCTGCTGCGCATAACCCGGAAAAGCTGAAGGGATCGGCAGTACGGCGTTTACTTACTGATTCCGTTAACACGCTATATCCTTTTAAGGCGCCTTTACAGCTCAACTGTAAAAGCGCCTCGGCGATCACTCGGGTCGAGCACCTGAGAACTTGCCGAGAGACAGACTTGGCTTTCCTCTCAGTAGTCTTTGACAGCGTGGCTAGATCAACTTTCAGTCACGCAGCGGCAGGCTATCAGCGGTGCCGTTTACTGTTGTAACGGCCAACAGTCTTCATCATCCGAGTTTCGATGAGTTTCACCGAATGTAAACCGCTTCCGCGAATCCCCCATGTCAGCCCCAAAAGCTGCTCCTAGCACTATAACCGTTGCTTCGATGCCCAATGCCAGAGCGGTCGTCTACCGAAATGCTCATCATCTCTTAAGACCGATCACTCGCACCCAGCAATTCGGGAGCGAACTCAGGCGCCAGGCTATTTTGGACAAATGTCGCGAAGTGTCGCGCCTTGCTGCTTGCCATACGTCCCGTAGGATACAGCGCAGAGAGGGCGATATTGGGCAGATACCAATCATCGATTACCGACACGACACGGCCTGAACGGAGTTCGGGCGAAAAGGCCCACTCAGAGGCAACTGCGATTCCTAAGCTGGAAAAAACTGCTGCTCGCAGACCCTCAGTGGCAGAAATGGTCACACGCCCCTCCAGCTTTACCGACTGCTCCACGGTTTCTTTCTTGAATGTCCAATGCTCACCGCCTCCCAAATCGCGCGAATAAATTACTGCACGATGGGAAAGAAGGTCGGATGGAGTTGTAGGCGTTCCGTGTCGGGCCAGATATTCAGGCGTTGCCAGTACCCGGCGCCTTGCCTCTCCGATACGCTTGGCGGTCATGCTGGAGTCGGGCAAAACGCCCATCCGCAAAGCCAGATCAATTCCTTCCGCAACAAGATCGATATTGCGATCGTCCAGAATCAGTTCAAGGTCAAGCTCGGGATGCTTCTCCAAAAATTCCGGTAGCCGAGGGACAATGTGCAGTCGCGCAAAGCACACGGCGGCCGACACACGAAGTTTTCCGGTGAGCCCCGCAGCTGTACCGCGCGCCGCTAGGACAGCTTCATCCGCTTCCTCCACTGAGCGTTTGGCTCTTAGATAGAAGCTCTGACCGGCTTGCGTAGGGGTTAGCGATCGGGTGGAGCGAAGCAGGAGTTTGACGCCGAGCCACTCTTCTAACTGCGCAACTGATTTTGACACCGCCGGCTGTCCAATGTCGAAGTGCCGGGCCGCCGCCGAGAACGATCCTGTATCCACCACTCGGATGTAAATTTCCATCGCAGCGAGGCGATCCATCAAGATCCTCCAGTAAGAGAGACGCGAGGTCCAATAGAGCTGGTGGCTGCGCCCATCGAATGATTGCCTAAGTCGGGATTGTGCCTAAGATTGTCAGCATGGCAGATTATCCGAGGCGCAGATACGTTGACACCTGAACCGTGCCTTGGGGGTTTAAGCAAATTTAGTTTGAGTTATTTGAGGCGCCAGTTGCCCTTCGACTTTGCGGCATGCTCGCGCGCTTGCGACCGGGCTTGTATTCCTTTCAGCGCTCCCAACAGGGCTTTATTATCTAGCTGATGACGATAGTCTGCATCGATATGGGCGAGCAGAATGACGCCCTTCTGATCAATGAGATAAGTCGCCTGGATAGGCGCCAAAAAGCTATCAGGTTTGCGAGACTTGGGGGGGATATAGCCAAGCTGTATATATCTCGACCTGAGCTCTTCAGGGAGCTCGAACGCAAGACCGAACGAACGCGCTACCTTCATCTCCACGTCTATAAGTTCAGGAATAGGAAGCGGCGGCCGGTGTGCAGCTGCACGACTGGGCGGAGCAACAGCGAAAGCAACTCCACCTGCCTCGAGGATCTTTTCATATGTTGAGGCAAGCCGAGCCAGGCTGGATTCGCCAAAGCTACACCACGCGCCCCTTAAAAAATTCAAAACAACTGGGCCCGCTTGAAGGGCCGTTTCGAGCATGACCGGATTACCTTTGGTGTCGATCAGCCTAAACGAAGGCGCACGCTCGCCTGCGCGTAAAGCTTTGGGTAAAGCACTGGCTGCTGCTGCGGTTGCAATATCCGCCGCATAGTCGGTTTCATCTTTTTTCCCTGAAGAATCCCGGCTCATGTCTACATCTCCTTTGTGGAAGCAGGCTGTAGAGGGGTTCAAGCGAAAGCCGCGCCTCGACTACCCGAGGCGCGGCATTCGATCAAACGGCCTCCGCTACCGCTTCGCGCTCGGCGTAGGTTGGGAAGTCCGAGTAGTTGGTCTCGTCCCCGCCCCAGAATGCCGCACGAACATATGGAGTCAGTGGCAAATTGTTCGCCAAGCGGTATGGCAGATCCGGGTTCGAGGAGAAGTGGCGGCCGAAGGCTACGAGGTCCGCGTCGCCTTTTTCAACGATTGCAATGGCACCCTCGCGGTCGAAGCCACCAGCGGCGATGATCGGGCCAGAAAAGCGCGGACGCAGGTAAGACGCCACCACCACACCCTGTCCTTCGTGCAACGTGTCGTCACCCTTCACACGCGGTTCGATCACGTGGATGTACGCGATTTTGTAGCTATCCAAGACTTTTGCCACATGGCTAAAGGTGGCTTGAGTATTACTGTCGGTGACGCTACCCCACTCGCCGGAGGGGGAAAGACGTACGCCCACTCGGTCAGGGCCGAATACGGAGATCAAAGCTTCCAACGCTTCGCGCAAGAAACGCACACGGTTCTCTACCGGACCGCCGTATTCATCGGTGCGCCGATTAGTACCGTCCTGAATGAACTGGTCAACCAGATACCCGTTGGCGCCATGCAATTCGACGCCATCGAACCCCGCCTTTTTAGCTCGTACTGCTGCTTGGCGAAAATCTTCGATTAGGCCAGGAATCTCCTCGATCCGTACCGCACGATGAGCGGACGCCGGTACAAAACCATCTTTCGTCAGCGCGACACCTTCGAAAGGCACAACCGATGGTGCGATCGGCTGAGCGCCGTCTGCCACATCTTCATGGCTCTGGCGGCCGCCGTGAATGAGTTGCAGAATTGCGTATCCGCCTTTAGCGTGAACTGCATCCGCGATGGCTTTCCAGCCTGCGTCCTGACCATCATGGTAGATGCTCGCGGCACCAAGGTAGGACCGTGCCTGAGCCGAAACGCTTGCAGCTTCGATCACCAGCAAACCGCCTTCAGATGCGCGCTGACCGTAGAAGTCCGCCATCATTGGGCTAGGAATATCGCCAGGTTGGATTGTGCGAAGACGAGTCATCGGAGCCAGCACCACACCGTGGTTTAGGTCAAAAGCGCCGACTTTCACCGGTTTGAATAACTTGGTCATTTTAGGCCTCAGGAGCATTTAGGATGGCCGGAAAGCTCCGGCTTGCATGTTGCGTTGAGGGAAATTTAGAGGTTCGCCGCTTTGTCAGATAGCCATCCGGCGGGATAGGGGCTATTCCAAAAATGGATGAGTCTTTCCGAGTGAACTAGTTGAAATCGAGCCCGAGCAATAACCGGTCCGACGCCGCAGACGGCCAAAGTAGCAACTTGAGTGGGGGTAACTGGTTCGAGAACAGGGGATGGTGAACTGGAGTCAGTAGAAGTGACCGGAGCCGAAGGCGGCGCTTTCCAGAAGAGAAATGCGATTCAAGAATCAGATATAGCACCAGCCTAGATCGTGTTTCGAGCCAGCGGGTTCGCCATATCAAGTGAAACCAATTGCGCGGCTCTTGGACGACGGCTTCGGGGTGCAAGCATTCGTTGCGCAGCCGGAGATCAGCCCCGGCTGAGCACAGTTGGTAGCCCTCAAATCAACGGTGAGGTAACGATTTCGACCTGGTCAGTGTAAAACGCCAAGTGCTCACGGATTTGCTCCATTGCCGGATAGGGCTGCTCGTAGCTCCATACCGCGTCTAAGCCGTCTCCCGGTGTGTCACTTAGGCTGCGGTAGGTGGCGTCCCCTTTATATGGGCAGTAGGTCTGTCGCTCGGATGGAGCCATCAGATCCATTCGCACGTCATCGCGAGGGATGTAGTAAACGGTTGGGTAAGTGGCCTCTTTCAGCTCAAGCGCGCGGGCTGTGCGAGCAATTTCTTCGCCGTGGAAACTGACGACGATCAATTTTTCACTTTGAGCGATAGTGATCGGATGATCTGGTCCTGGTAGCTTCATTGGTTTCTCCTGAATATGTGAACGGCTGTATGTGCAGTGTTGTGGTTTCTTCACCCTGAGGGTGACCGCATTCATAGGCCAGTGGGCGTCGACCACCCCCGAGATCCAAATCCACCGCTATTCAAACCCGACCCATGAAATCCATAACGAGGAAGGAAATGGGAGCGGGGCGGCGATCAAGATCAAGGTTTTTGTTGGGACGTCATGGCCTCATAGATCTCGGTAGGGCGGCTAAGCTCAGACTTCGAACTCAAGGTCATCTTCGTGCGGCCACGAGAGTGAATGGATGGAGATAACTACGAGTGCTACCGCTTGCCGTCAATAGCGTTTGGAACGGCGAAATGCGCAGGTTGTTAACTTGTGCATAGAAAATACAATCGGTGGTTGTTTTGTCCAATCGCACCGAGCTGCAACCGACGAAAAATATCTCCGTGTTCTGCAAGGGGGTGATGATGTCGCTCAACGATATTGAGGAAACTTTAAGCCGCCGTTTCCGAATCCAGACCCCGCCGACGGTTGTCGTGCCAGCGGCCAACAGCCCGATAGTGTTTACGCACCTGCGCAGCGATGAGGTCTTGAAGGGTCATACGCTGGCCGTTCCCGGAGAGGACGCTTACGCGTTTCAGGTTCCAGTGACGGGCCGCTTTTTTGGACACTTATGGACTGGTTCCCGCCATACCCAACTGCGCCCAGCGCAAGGAGGATCGGTTTACCTTTTTGACTTCAATGATTCACCGGCTGTGGCGCTGGACCGGCCGTTCGACACACTCCGTATGTATATCTCTCAGAAAACACTAGAGGAACTCGCTCAAGAAAACGAAATCGAGGGGACAGCCGGATTGCGGGCTGGCCGTTACGGAGAGGTAGATCAGGTCCTCTACGGCATAGCCCAAAGCCTGCGGGCCAGCCTTGCCACCGGGACGGCACCTTCGATGTTCTACCACTACATGGCGCTGGCATTTTATGAGCATGTCCGAGTTCATTACGGTGACAGTCAATCCTCGCGAGGCTTGATACGTGGTGGATTGGCGCCTTGGCAATTTCATCGGGTACAAGAATATATAGATTCTTACTACGCGCAGGATGTCCCGCTCGACACCCTCGCCAAGCTTGTAGGGCTGTCAGCTAACCACTTTGCCAGGGCATTTAAGCAAACTACGGGAACCACTCCGCACCGATGGTTAATCAGCTTGAGGCTACAGAAAGTTAGAGAGTTCCTGTTACTGGGCGATGCACCGCTGGCCCAGATCGCAATTCTTTGCGGCTTTGTTGACCAAAGTCATCTCTCTAGGGTTTTCATTAAATCCGAGGGCTGTACGCCAGGTGCATGGCGTCGCATGCATAAGCGTTAAGTCATTTAGGCTCGGGTCGTTTCTAATTGATGGAAAGAAGTGATCCGTGCTTCAAAGCCAGCCAGCGGCGCTGCCGACGAAATTCTATCCGGCACGATACGCGCAAATGGAGCGGCGCTCAGAGCTTGGACTGTTCCGGAATCTAAGTTTCACCCCTAAAAAACTTAATCAGGCCGCGCAGGCGTCTACTCAGTTGGAGTTTTCGGTAATGCTTTCCCATGTTATAGCCAAAGAATCTTCGTCGGACGACGATGTTCTTGCCCGACGATATGCGGTCGTCAGGAATCACACAGAGAAGCTCATAGAGACGTTGACGCCAGAAGATATGGTGGTGCAATCAACGCCCGATGCCAGTCCTGCCAAATGGCACCTAGCGCACACGACCTGGTTTTTTGAGACGTTTATTCTACAACCAACTGTGGGAGGCTATTCAGTCTTCAATGGCGCCTACGCATACCTTTTCAACTCCTACTATGACGCTGTTGGGCCTCGGCATCCTCGTGCAGCGAGAGGGCTAATGACTCGGCCTTCTATTGATAACGTATTGTCTTACCGAACCTATGTAGACGAGCACATTCGTAAAATGCTCAACAGGCCTGTCTCGAAAGACGTCAAAGAGCTTATAGAATTGGGTATCGCTCATGAGGAGCAACATCAGGAACTTTTACTGATGGACATATTGCATATGTTCAATACCTCATCGCTAAAGCCTGCATTCGATGCAGCATGGCCTAAGCCACACGCTGGACGTCGTGGTCGATACACGCTTATAGAGCCTGGCATTCAATCGGTAGGACACAGCGGCGAGGGATTTGCATTTGATCATGAGGGGCCTAACCATCAGGTGCTGCTGTCGAGTTACGCAATTTCGGACCGCCTTGTAACGAATGGGCAATGGCTTGAGTTCATGCAAGACGGTGGATACGAGAAGCCCGTCCACTGGTTGGCTGACGGATGGGCAACAGTTCAGACAGAGAGATGGGTCAGCCCGCTGTACTGGATGCGCATTGAACAAGAGTGGATGCAAATGACGCTTCGCGGTTTGGAGGCAATCGACCCGGAGCAACCCGTTCTTCACGTGAGTTACTACGAAGCAGCAGCTTTTGCTGACTGGGCAAAGGCTCGGCTCCCGACTGAGTACGAATGGGAGGTAGCTGCGGAGCTCGGGGTTCTAGAGCAGGCCTTTGACGTAGCTTGGCAGTGGACCCAAAGTGCATTCAGCCCGTATCCAAAGTTTCGCCCTGCATCAGGTGCGATAGGAGAGTACAACGGAAAATTTATGGTGAATGTCATGGTCCTTCGCGGGGGGGCAGGTATCACTCCCCAAGGCCATAGCCGTACTACCTACAGAAATTTTTTTGGACCGGAGAAGCGGTGGATGATGTCCGGTGTCCGCCTTGCCAGAGATGTTCTGGAGTCTGACTCTTCGATCACATCGGAATCTAGGTTTGCGAAGGATGTGATCAGTGGGCTGTCTGAATCACCCCTGGTTTCATAGACACCTCCAAGCCTCATGATGAGGTCCAAATAGGAGGTACCATGAGTTGTCAGCGTTACCCCGAAGAACTCAAGATCGAAGCGGTCAAGCAAGTGACTGAGAAAGGCAAACCTGTCGCCGATGTTGCCAGCGACCGGGCATGTCCTTTCACAGCCTCTGCGCCTGGATCAAGCTCTACAGCAAACCCCAAGAGCAGCGTCAGCAAGACGATGACCAGCAAGCCGAGCTGCGTCAGCTTCGCTCCGAACTCAAGCGTGTGACTGAAGAGCGAGACATCTTAAAAAGGCCGCCGCGTACTTTGCCAAGGAGTGCAGCTGAGCAAACGCTATTTCCTGAGCGTGGAGAGTATCTAGAAAATCCGGGGCGATTCACTTGCTTGATCTGTAGCGCCCCAATCGGTTGTCCAAAACAAAGAATATCTCCCAGAGATGCGCTGGGTCCCGACATGGTGACACCACAAGATAGGCCCGCCGTGATCATCTCACTAGACCCTGAGCGATCCGCTGAACATGAGGCAGACAGACCATAGGTTGGCAAATTACTACAGTCATAGTGATACAGACCCCTCCTCCTTCAACTAATCCAGTACCTACGATTGATCGGAGGCGTATCGCGGCCCGATAACGCAGAAGCGTCTACGGTCATTTTATGACGAAAAAAAAGCCAGGGTCATTAACGAATAAATAATGATAAAATACGTTATCATCAGTTTTGAGGCAGGAGGCCGTATGTCTGTTTTTAGGAAAATTCGAGAAATTCACCATAGACGTAATGCAAAAAATCTGGATCAGGAAAGCAACACTGTCGCACTAGTCACCGTGCGGGAAGAATCGCATCGCGGGAATTTCGTTTACCCCGGCATTGACACCCTTGCCCACATAGAGGTCGAGGGTGTCCGCGTCGGAGAAGTGGACTATGGCATCAATCCACTCGGTGATCGGCTCTACATCAATATGATCGAAATTCGAAGCGGGTTTCGTTTTCGGGGTTATGCGCTGGCGACCCTTTGGCGACTGTGGAAAATGCACCAGGTGCCGATCATTCCACTGCATCAGCGTGGTGACTCAATTCTGTTTTGGGCCAAAGCACGAAAACGCTTTGCAGCGGCCGGCGGGCAGCTTGAGCAGGACCTGCGAGTGAGCGAGATGGACCAGGCGAAACAACGTTGGGCGCACCTGGTGCCCGAGCTGCCTTACGAACGCAAGATCCGCGAAATGCAGGCCTCGCCAGAATGGCCGCAAATTAAAGCTGAGCTCATCAAAGCCCGTCACCATTCAGGGTCTAATAAATGAAGGACATGATCGTTGTCGCCGAAGGCGAACGCCGCCTGACGGCGGCTGAATTTCAGCACCTGGCCGCAGTGCCGGCCGCGGTGGAATGGTTCGCCAATATCGACAACCCTCGGACCCGTCGTGCCTACCAGGCGGATCTGGAAGATTTCTGTGGGTTTGTTGGACTGTCCGCAGCGCAAGAGTTTCGCTCGGTGAACCGGGCGCACGTGCTGGCTTGGCGCGCTCAGTTGGAACACCGTGGGCTGGCAGGGGCAACGATCCGGCGCAAGCTCGCTGCGCTGGCCAGCTTGTTCGATCATTTGCTGGAAAGCAACGCGGTCGCCGGCGGTAATCCGGTGCACGGCGTGAAACGCCCGAAGATCGAAAGCAATGAAGGCAAGACCCCGGCGCTAGGTGATCACCAGGCGAAAGTGCTGCTCGATGCGCCTGACCCAGAGACTCTTAAAGGTCTGCGCGATCGGGCAATTCTGGCAGTGCTGCTGTACCACGGCCTGCGCCGCGAAGAAGCGGCCTTATTAATGGTGGCGGACCTGCAGGAGCGACGCGGCATCAAGCACCTGCGTATTCACGGCAAGGGCAACAAGCTGCGATTTCTGCCCTTGCACCCGGTGGCTTTGGAGCGGATTTATGCGTACCTGGAAGCGACCGCGCATCACCAGCTCGACAGCAAGGCGCCGCTGTTTTTGCCGTTGCGCGGACGCTCGACCGGTGTCGGCATCAGCGCCGACGGCATCTATGCGTTGGTCGGCAAATACGCCAAAGCGGCGGGTATCGAAGTCGCAGGATTAGGTGTGCACGGCTTGCGAGCCACGGCCGCCACCAACGCATTGGACCACGAGGCCGACATCGCCAAGGTGCAGGTCTGGCTGGGGCACGCCAATATCAGCACCACGCGGATCTACGATCGGCGGCAAAGCCGACCTGAGGACTCCCCGACCTTCCGGGTTAAATATTGAAGACTGCGCGGAGCTCAACCCGCGCATAAAGACCGATCAGACGAGGCGGCTCAATAAAACAACCCTTTCTTGCCAGGGCCACCCCAACTCGCTACATACAAGGTGCATTGGGTATGGTCATGCTCTTTCAGCACGTAGCGAGTGATGACACCCGAAGGATTTGCATAAAAGGTCAGCTCGCAATAGCTCGTCGGCGGCTGGTAGTAGCCTCCCGCAACCTCCCCCATGACCATCTGACCGTTCCCATCCTGGCCCTGGGCCTCTTGATGCGTCGTATTGACGTAGCCCCCATTTTTGCCAAACGTCCAGTAGTAGCCAGTTTCAGCGCCGTTTTTGAACACTGGGGTAGGCGGGTTTCCCCATTTTTGCAGTAAGGCGTTCACGTTCAGACCCACCCATGACTGGGCCACTTCGTGCGGGTCCTTATTTAAAAGAGTGATGCACCCAGCCAGCTGGAGCGTGCTAGTCAGTAAACCAAGCGTCAAAAAACGCCGGTACATTGCAGAAGTTATGCGGCCCAAAACCCTACCCCCTTTTTAGATTTATTCGCGCTGCAGCCATATCTCAGCGTGTCACGGCAGTTTAGCGTTCCGCCTGGAGACAACCAGTCCTTGAGCACCAGGCCGAAATGGCCCAGCTTAAGGGTGACTCACCACACCACCGTGAACATGACCGGATCTGCGATACGTCGGCTCCGATTCAAGGCAATCACATTCAGATGAATTTCCGAAAGAGGCTGCGAGGACAGTTCTACGCAGATTCGATAGACACCAGTTCGATTTACTTGAACTTTTTGCGCGCCGCTTTGGTGGCGTCAAGCTCTGCCTGCAGTGCGCCTGGGCCGCCTCACAGTCATTTTGCCCTAGTTTCGATGTTTGAGACCTACTGAAAGTCGACAGTTGCGAGCCTCAATGCTGCCCTGTCTGAAAGGCCAGCAAGCCCGATCCTTCATGCTGGGCGTTTGCCCGACAATCGTCAGCTTGACGTTCTTGGGAGCCTCAGCCGAAGCGATATCCGAGGGGCTGACCGCAACTTGATAGCGCTTGGAGCTGGCTCAAGAGCCTTTGCTTTTTGCCCTATCTGTAACGGATCAATCAGGCAAAATGCCTGACGGCCCAATACAGTAGTAATCCTATCCCATTGAAATAAAGAGGAAAATTTAGAACTGCGAATATGGCACGCTTGCTGCGATGACGATTGCATATTCCAGCCTGCAGCGAGTTCGCGATAATGCATCAAATCGAAAAGCTTCTATCCGCTTTTTCCGAATTTCAAACCAGCACCCAATCCCGTCCCGATGGTGGTCTGCTGTTCAAGATGCGGGACAGGACTGGCCGCAGCGTCACGCGCGTTCTGTCCTACCATCAGCTGCAAAGCAGCTTGCAAATCGAATGGGTCATTGGAGCCATCAAACGTGACCTAGCAATGCAACCAGGCGAGCTGCCCGCCATTGCCTCCCTGCAAAGCCAGCACCGTTTCGACATGCCGACCTACATTCACCGCTAAAGCGCTCTACCGAATCTCTCCTTCAACCACGGTTCATCCGTGGTTTTTTTTGCCCACGCATCCGTCTAGAGTTTTCATAATAAAATGCAGGTGCTTTCTCCTACAGATGCTCAGCTTGGTCCCGTCTAGCTAACTCCCCAGTGTTCCGCAAGGTCGTTATTGAGCTTGAGTGACAGGTCGGAAAAGTGAGTTTCTTTTGATAAAGCAGACTTCTCTATTTCACAACAAAGGGCATCGTCCGCTGCGTTCTTAAGAACTTGCCACTCCTCTAGGCTTATGATGTTCTGCAGCACTAATTCATCAGCTCGGCGGATTAATGCCTTGTGGTAATCTTCAGGTCTATCAGCGCGATACAAATCGTCATAGAGGATGAGGTACCACGCCTCTAGCTTGGATTTCTTTGAAAGCATTGACATGAATAACTCCTTAACCAATTGCCGGAAACATCTCATAGCAATCCGGCAACTTGGTTAGACTAAACTGTCTGAAATGTCCATAAAAAAGGGGCGATGCTATTCTCTATCGTTTGCGTCCTCGAGCATCGCTACATGGACACCAGAGGACGGCCCGTCCTGGGCAGCTGACGCAGTGCCTTCATTTGTAGGCACTTGTTCCGCTTCTAATTGTTCACCAGCTTCGCGCCAGTGATCCGCATGGGAACCCTCCGGGGAGCCATCACGTTGCCACAATTCATACGCACGTTTACGAATTTCGTTTTCATCAATCATATCTTTGCCCTCTTCTCAATAGCTTTGACCGTGCGGCTCGATATGGGATTTTTTTCACACCGTGTTTACCGCGACCAAATCTAGTTTTCATTACTTCAGATGCGGACTAGGCTAACATCCGATTTTCCTTTTTGGCACGTTAACGATAGACCGTGAGCTGAGGGTAAAGATGTTAAATTGGACCAACGGCATACATCGTACATTTATCGTCGTAAGATATCGCATCAAGAAAGGTCAACTCTCATCCAAACAGATGTACATTATCTATACTATCCAATTGAATAACATCTTGCCGTTCGTCTGCATTATCAAATTTCAAATCAACGTCGTGCAAAGCGGTCCGTCTTAACGATAACCCATCAACTGTGATGGGTGCTCATATTGGAGAAAGCTATGACAACTGAAAACAAAAACCCCGGCAACTTCGCGAATGATCCGAAAAAAGCATCCGAGGCCGGAAAGAAGGGTGGGCAAGCATCCGGTGGAAATTTCGCCAACGATCCCGAGAAGGCATCTGAAGCTGGAAAAAAAGGAGGGCAGAACAGTAATAGCGGCGGGAATAGTGGCGGGCGTGATAAATCCTAAGTCATGAGGAATGGTGGCCTTGGCACCCGCATCGACAGCAATAGCTTTCGTCGCGGGTGCCAGCCGCTATTAAAGCAGCTGCGAGTTGTGTATGGCCAAACGCGCAAATTATTCAAATGGCTGTTCATAAATTCAGGAGCTATGCATCGAAGAATACCGGAGATTGAACGATGGATTCGCGTGATCAATTAGGGAAATGTGCCTGTACGGATTGTAAATGTATGGCGAGCGCCGTCGAAAATTTTCGACGTGATGGAAAGGGCTATTGCAGTCAAGCGTGCGCTGACCTACATCCGGCAGGGGCCAGGTGTTCGGACGAAACCTGCCATTGTGACCAAATCACTGCCACCCAAAACCGGTCGATCAGTGAGTCTCAGCTCGATCAGGCGGTGGAGGAGAGCTTTCCGGCTAGCGACCCTATTTCTCCCTGAATATTCACGCGTGTCCTCAATAATCGAAGCCAGCAGCGCGCGCTCAACCATGATTGAGTAACGGTATCTCGCAAAACCTTGCTCGCTGGTCTAAATCCGCGGCGGCATGGCGAAGAGTTGCTGAACGTCCTTTCATCAGCACCCGACCGATCACCGGTATCATAGTGACCACAGCTAGGCTATCCGACTGATAACCTATCTCCCGCTCACTGGCCCACCAGATCATTCACATGCTGCCACCATCCACTCCTAAACGGAGCCAGCGTTTTCCTCTTTCGGTCCGTTAGCGTTGAACGTTATTGCTTCAGAAATGCTACCAAACGAAGGGCGGGGTCGGAGTCTAGCTACCTTCGCCAAAGCAGCCTCGTAACGTGACACTTGCTCGCTAAAGGACCACCGGTTTAGTGCGGTAGCCCTGCAGGCATCAGATGACAATTTAAGGGCCAATCTGATTGCACCTGCCAAGGCGGCTACATCGTCAGGGTCGACCAACACACCCACATCGCGGGTGACTAATTCTGGCAGGGCTCCACGACGGAAACCCGCAACTGGCGTTCCACACGCAATAGCCTCCGCGACGACTAATCCAAACGGCTCTTCCCAACGGGGAGTTACGAGTGCGACCGAAGAACCAGCGACTTCCGCCGCTAGCGCGGCCCTAGAAAGGTGGCCTAGATACGTGACACCTGAGCCCAACCGCGGTTGGATGTATTGCGCGAAATAGACAGGATCTGAAATAGGCCCAGCAACCCGCAGCGTAATGTTCGCCATCCTTGCTGCGTCTATTGCCAGATGGAGCCCTTTTTCAGGCACTATACGCCCTGACCAGATCCCCGAATCTGATCGCGGGCCGAGGGGCCTCCACAATTCTAGATCCACTGCGTTAGGAATGACTTCGCAGGCTGAAATCAATTTACCCCAATTCTTCGCGTTCGCTTGGGAGGGCGAACACAAATATCCTCCTACATCAGGGTGGGCATAAGCCTGACTCAGCTCCGGAATTGGCGGTGTATGAAGCACAGTCAGCATCGGGGTTCTGATGGAAGTCGCCATTGTCGGTGGCACATAATGCAAGCTGTTGTTAAATATAACGTCAAGTCCATGTAGATCAACCGTTAGCATTATCTGCAGATACTCGCGATGTGCCAACAAAGAGAAGTCTGACTCGCCATAGATGGTGCCTAACGAACTGGGTGTCAGACACTGGATTGACATCAAGCTTTCTGGATCGCCTCTTACGCCAAACACAATCAGTTCATGCCCGCGATTTCTAAGTTCGGTGATCAAATCGTGCGTAAACGCCTCTAGACCACCGTACATAGGCTCGGCTAGGGCATATTTGTTATGAGTAATTAATCCTATACGCATAGCGAAGGCTCCGCAAAACAGTAGTAATTATTAGTTAGCAACGACCTCATCAAGTTCGATTTATTTATTAGCGACGGGAGATAAATTCTAAAAAAAAAACGTATAACCATCAATATGGATAGTTTTCTGATAAATCGGCCTCTCGGGTAATTTTTACTATCCGAACGGATAGCATACGGAAATTTGATCAAAACCAAACCCTTTGCGTCCAATAAGGGTCACGAAGAGTTAGCGGTAGCATTCTGACAGTAGTGACATATTAGGTTCAATGTTGGCCATCGCTCACGCTATATGAAAATTATGCTTGGATCGTTTCGCGATAAAAAATTGTCTTGCAGCTTTTCCTTCACGGTAAATTTCTCAATTTGTAGTCGAACAGAGAGGGTAGCCATTCGAATGGGCACGTCACAAAATGGGGTGTCAAAAGATAGTTTTTTACAACGCACATTCTGGAAATCTTGTAGTCAACCATGTGTGCGTTTAGCGCACACCCTCGGTAATCCTTAAGCCCGCCTAGCGGGCCTTTTTTCTACTTAGAAATTCAGAAGCGTCGTATGAGATCAGATGCCCCAAAAAAAACAGCTGAATCCCAGGAGTGCAGGCATTCGTTTGTTCGCAAGGCCTACTACTTGGGAGTCAATTTTGATGGCTATATCTGCCTTTCTTGCGGCGAACGATTTCCAGAGGCCGCCGCTGGGAGACCTCGTCAGGCAAAGCTTAAAGATTGAGCTATTACAAATGCCAAGAAAAACTTGTGAAATGCTACCTCTGTGATATGGATGCCCAACGAGCCGAATCCAGTTCAGCCGGTGAGATTGTAAGCTGCCGGGACTGTGGTACCTACAAAATATCAGAGATCGTCCTTAGGAATTTAGGGGCGAGAAAAATCAATTTTTTCCAAGATGCGTGACGACCTGCATCGACAACGTCAGTACAACGCTACGGCTGTCGCCGAGATCAATACTGAAACGGCGATATGGGCGTGAACGTTGATGACTAACAATAGCGAGATGAGATGAATTTTACCAAGTTGCGGTGATCTTTCTATTAGCCGTGTGTCATCTGCGGTAAGTCCGTCGAGATTCCCTCACGGACGGGACGAAAGCAGGGAGTGGCACATGTCAACGAAAACGTCTCAGCCTCGCACGGCGCTCAAAAGAGCGGTAAGCGGGCCCATGTTGCTGTTGTTCATACTGGGCGACGTGCTAGGCGCCGGCGTGTATGCGCTGGCGGGCACCATTGCCGGTCAAGTGGGCGGCGCGATCTGGGTACCGTTGCTGATCGCTCTGTGTTTCGCGTTGCTGACCGCAGGGTCTTACGCCGAACTGGTGACCAAATACCCGCACGCCGGGGCCTCTTCGGTATTCGCCGGGAAAGCCTTCAAGTCGCCGCTGATCTCGTTTCTGGTGGGGTTTTGCATGTTGGCCGCGGGGGTGACCAGCGCGGCGGGGCTTTCCTTGGCGTTCGCCGGCGATTACCTCTCGGCATTCGTGGACGTCTCGCCACCGGTGGCGGCCCTGCTGTTCCTGGGCGTGATTGCACTGCTCAATGCGCGTGGCATCAAGGAGTCCCTGTCGGCGAATCTGGTCATGACGGTGATCGAGGTCTCCGGGCTGTTGATCGTGATCTTTGCCGCCGTCTGGTTCTTCCGCACGGGCGAAGCGGACCTGGGCAGAGCGCTCACCTTCAAGCCAGGTGTGAATCCGGCGATTGCCGTGCTGAGCGCGGCGCTGCTGGCCTTCTATTCGTTCGTTGGCTTTGAGACCTCAGCCAATCTCGCCGAAGAGATTCGCGACGTGCGCAAGACCTACCCTCGCTCGCTGTTTGGCGCGCTGCTAATCGCCGGGGCGATTTACATGGGTGTCGCAGTCGCCGCAGCCGCCGTCATGCCTGTCGAGCGGCTGCTCACCTCGTCGGCGCCGCTGCTAGAGGTGGTGAAAGCATCCGGATTGGGCATCTCCCCGCGCCTGTTCGCGTTCATTGCGTTGGTGGCCGTCGCCAACGGCGCGCTGTTGACCATGATCATGTCGAGTCGGCTGGCCTACGGCATGGCCTGCCAAGGGTTGCTCCCCGGTGCGCTGACCCGGGTTTTGCCGCACCGACGCACCCCGGGCATGGCCATTCTGGTGACGTCAGTCGTCGCCATCGTGCTGACCCTCACGGGGTCTTTGCAAACCCTGGCGCAGACCGTGGTGCTGTTGCTGTTGTTCGTCTTTATCAGCACTAATCTGGCAGTACTCGTGCTGCGCAAGGACAAGGTTGAGACCCCGCATTTCAGAGTACCGACCTGGATGCCGGTGCTGGGCATCGTGTCTTGCCTGCTGCTCTTGAGCCAGCAGGGAGTGGACACATGGCTCCGCGCCGGGGCATTGATTCTGGTCGGCGTGGTCCTGCATGTCAGCGCCCGCGCAGGTGGTGTGCGCCCCGTGGCGCCTGCCGACATCCAACTGGCGCATGAGAAACCATGATGATCTCTCGTATGCATACCCAACGTTCTTCTTCAGCCAAACTGACGTTCTTGGCGACCGGCCTGACTTCACTGATGGCCTGTTCTACGCATCGCTCCCCTTCCCCCGTTGAAAGCCCAGGAAAGCCAGCCACGCCGATGACCAGGGCCCTTGAGACGGGCGCAGACATTCTGCAAAGCCACGCGCCAGTGGATCAGCTAAATGCTTACCTTGACGGATTCCACTTCTACAACGGCAACCGCCAGGCGCAGATGGAGGCGCATCACTACTGTTCAGTATTGAATGAGGAGGTCATCCAGTGCGCCATCTTCGACGGCAACACCAAGGATGCCAAGCTGATGGGCGTTGAGTACATCATCAGTGCAGCGTTATTTGCCCAGTTACCCGATGAAGAAAAGGCGCTGTGGCACAGCCACAAGCATGAAGTGAAATCGGGGCAGCTGATAGCACCAGGCATTCCTGAGCCTGCCGAGCATGCGCTGATGGAAAAGCTGGTGAATACCTATGGCAAGACTTGGCACACCTGGCATACAGATCAGGACAAAACGCTTCCCTTGGGGGTGCCGCAACTCATGATGGGCTTCACCGCCGACGGGCAGGCCAATCCACGATTGATTGGGGAACGAGACCATCGATTCGGCATCAGCAGTGAGGCTAATCGAACCGCACGTGCAGATATCCTCGCACCGGACCCATTACCTGAGGCAGATGCCTGGCGTCATGGCAAGGTCATACAGATCAACGATCCCACTGGCACCTCACACACAGTGCATCCGCAGAGCGCTCAATAACGATAAGCATGGCGGATGCTGGCTAGCCGGATATTGTCTTCTAAACCATGAAGTACCCGGTCATCGATTCAATGCATTGAGGGGTGTTTAGGCTTCATTAAGGTGTATGATTGACCTCTAAGTACGAGGTATTTTCGCTGAATTAGGGAATCTCGCGCTCCAGCCCCCATTGCACTCACCGATTCGAGTGAGTGAATTTCGCAGGAGTTTGCACATGGATACGCTTGGCTTACGCATAAAAAAAGAACGTAAAAGACTAGGCTTCACGCAAGTGGCATTTGCAAAGATCGGCGGGGTCGAACCTAATGCACAAGGCCACTATGAAAGCGGCTACCGATCACCCAAAGCCGATTATCTTCAGAAGCTAAGCGATGCTGGTGTAGACGTCGCCTATCTGTTCTCAAGTACGCCTTTGGCTCTATCAGAATCGAAACAGGTCGAACCCGATACGACGCACCCCTCGCTGCAACGTCAGCCCAGCTCCATGGAGGATGCCCAGTCGACGGCTGTCCATGTCAGCTCGCTCCTAAGCGCACTCCACACCAGTTTATCTGATACGACCGACGTGATCGTCGGCGTTGCCAGCTGTTTCAGCCTTCCTAATACCGGTCCACGAGAACAGAATTTCGAGCGTCAAGTGACAGCCTTCAGAGAAGACGCACGGCGGTTTATCAATCAGGCGTCGTTCAGAATCAAGTGCTCGACGCTTGATAGCTGATCTCGCTAGTTTATATCGTAGGGCAATACTCATCATGCTGGGCTTATAGGACTTAGAGCCTTCCTTCTATTTGCCCAAATCGATTAGCCCCTGAAGCTGTGTCGACATGATTAAATTTGGACTCAGGTCATTTGAGCCGAATGACGTTAGGGTATTTACTGCTGGCTGATTCGTGATACATGTCGTCGAACCATCCTGCTATCTCGTGTTCCTCAATAAAGTCAGGTATCACGATTTCCATAAGCCTTGAATATTTGCCTTGGCCTTCGTCGACGCGAAAGATCTGCCAACCATTTTCAGTCTTCATCACACCCAACGTTCGGCCAAAAACCTCAAATATCATCATGCTCTCTCTTTCCTATCACAGTTCGCGTTCGCGGTTACGCGTGGCGGCTTTCAGCTTATCGCACTTCGACTCCCCAGATCCCCTCAGAATGAAATTGAAGACCTGGTATGTGCATTGAATGCCGCTGAAGGACCTCAAGCCATCGAGCACGAACGAGCCATGCAAGTGGCCTTTTATCCTGGCCCTCGAAAAAGCGAAGGGGCTGCGACCAGCTGACATCAAGGGCGCTGTACATGATGTTCGACGATGCGGTAGAGGCCGATTGCGAAGCTTGGCATCCATTGAGTAATCACCGGGGAATCAGAACCTGGATTTTCTGACCAAGCGCCTGATCGAACATGGCGTTTAGCCGTTCCGCATCCTCTTCAGTAATACTGCCGGCCTTCAAACTGGCCTGGATGAAGTCATCACATCGGATCGCACGGGTCATGAGCTGCTCTGCAGAACGGGCATCTTTCAAACGCTGAAACAACTCCTCTATCACATTGCTAAACCCCTCGGGCAAAAGGGCCCCGTATGAATTGCTTTCGCTCACATTTCACCTTCGTCTTTGAAGCCATTCAGGTCCCCGCTACGGAATCCCGAAGTCGTCTTAATTATTTTTCTGTGCGTATGATACGAGTGAGCGCGGTTCGCGAAAAGAATTCCGAGATTTGCGCCGAGCTGCATTTTTGTAGACGAATCGCGCATCCAAGCGCAGCGCTGCAGTCAGCGCTTCATGAGGCAGGCTCAAGACGATAATATTGAACGGATATTTGTTGAAGTGAGCTGGAACTGTGAAACCGATTCTCATTGTCGAGGATGACCCTCGTGACCTGGAACTGACGCTGGTAGCCCTGGAACGGAGTCAACTGGCGAACGAAGTCGTATCCGTCGCCGATGGCGCTCAGGCGCTGGATTATCTGATGCGTAGAAATGCTTTTGCCAGCCGAATTGAAGGTAATCCTGCGGTCATATTGCTGGATTTGAAGCTGCCAAAGATCAATGGTCTGGAGGTGCTGGCGGCTGTTCGCAACACTGAAAACCTGCGAAACATTCCAATCGTGATGCTCACAAACTCCAAGGAGCCCGTCGATCTGAGCCGAGCTTATGAGCTGGGTGTGAATTCATACGTTGTGAAGCCGGTGGTGTTCCAGGATTTCGTTGCAGCCGTCGCCGATTTGGGGATCTTTTAGGCTGTGCTGAACGAGCCACCTCCCGGATCAATGCAGGCGTCACTCCGGTCACCAAAGACCTAAACACTCTAGCCCGCACGTTGCATAGATGCCTCGGATCTCAAGATTTGGCGGCTCACCCTCTCCAGCGTCTACCCAGGTCTGTCTCAGCCTGGGTAGACCCCTTAACCATTCGGTTGATGCCGATTCATCCCCGCTATCAGATGTGGTCACCGCAGCGAGCGGGAAATAAAGTGCAGCCGAACACTCTGCGCCATGTCTAACGCTCATGAACGAACGAGTGGTGGAGTGGACAATGAACCCTTCTGAGACAGTCCAATACCTGGAAGAACATGGATTATTGCTTGCGACAGCAGAGTCCTGCACGGCCGGTCGCATTGTCGCCTTGCTCGCTGAAGTACCAGGCAGCGGGGCCTTCGTCGAATGCGGCTATGTGGTCTACTCACCCGAAGCCAAGCAGCGCCTTTTGGGCGTGAGCCCTCAAACGATCAAGCATTTCAACCTGACCAGTATCGAAGTCGCGTATGAGATGGTGAAAGGCGTGTTACGGGATAGCCCAGCCAATGTGGCGATTGCCACGACCGGCCTGTGTGGAACAGAGGACGTTGATGGTATCCCAGCCGGCACGGTGTGCTTTGCCTGGGGATTCCGGCATGGTCAGCACGTAAGCGTTTTCACCCGAAAACACCGCTTTTTCGGGGACCGAGCATCGCTGCAGCATGATGCCGCGATACATGCGTTAGAAATGCTGCCTCATTTTCATGCGCGCATGATGGCAGGAGAATCCGCTTAGAAAAACGCAATGCGCCACTGTTTCTTATGCCTTACCCATTTAGATGGACTTAAAGGGTGCAATGTCTGTCAACCACAGACAACAATCATAAGGAACGCCGTCATGGGCATGTCTTTGCTGGAACTGCGACACATCATTGATGTCGGGCTTCCTGCCGATAAAATGCCGATGCTCGGTCGATCAAAATGGCGACCTGACAATCGAACTGGTTGACCCGTCCACCGGTACCAATCTGGTCACGGGAGGAATCCCTGTCACCAGCCTTTAAACCAGTCGCGATATCGCCAACCTGATTGGCGAGCTCAAGGCAGAACTCGGCTTGTCCTCATCTCAGACTGAACGTGTCCGAGCCTCATGAATTTCTGAGACCCTGGCCGGTCGGAGATCGCCGGGCTAAGCCCGGCGCCTCTTAGCGTCAGTTGGCAGCGTCCCCACCGTGAGCTTTGGCCAATGCCTGCGCATGGGCAAGGTGCTCTTTCAGCTTAGGCAACGTTTCAGCAGCAAAGGCTTTGAGTTCTGGATCTTTGCCATTGGTAGCCTCGTCCTTAAAAATCTTGATCGTGGCCTCGTGAGCTTTTACCTGGTTGTTGGCATAAGCCTGATCAAACGACTTCGAGCTGCGCAATTCCAGAATCATGGATTTGGCCTTGTCCATGAGCTGAGCGTCATCAGACACTTTCAGCTTTTTGGAACCAGCGATCGACTTGAGTTTGGCGTTCGCCGCGGTGTGATCCTTGATCATCATGTCCGCAAAGCTCTTGACGTCGGCAGCGCTGGCCTTTTCCTGTGCAAGCTTGCCAGCCTCCACTTCTGCGACACCTTTTGCAGAAGCGTCCTCAACGAAGTCGTCGTTATCCGTAGCAGCGTAGGCATGGCCTGCCAGCGTGACCATCAGGGCAAGTGCAGAAGTTTTAAAGAGATGTGCCATGGGATCATTCCTTTTTAGTGATCAGTCGTGCGTTCGGTTGCGTTTGTTTCGAGCAACTCGCCTGGTCAGAGGTTCAGCGTTTCCACCGCATGGATAATCAACAGCTTTTGTAGGCCGTCCATCAGACGTCTCGGAACCGTCGGTGACAATGCCGGGTCGAGGTATGTACTGGACTTGATTCCAGCCTCAGCATCTCAATCATCAATGGACGAGGAGACACACCATGGCTAGAACAACCGTTGACGATCTATTCATTCACGAACTGTCTGATGTCTACAGCGCCGAAAAGCAGATCACCAAGGCCCTGCCCCGGCTTGCACGGGCTGCGACCAACCCCAAACTTGCCGAAGCCTTCACTTCGCATCTTGAGGAGACTCAAGGTCAGATTGAACGCATCGATCAGCTGGTGGAACAGGCGGGTTTGAAACTCAAGAGAATGAAGTGCGTAGCCATGGAAGGTCTGATCGAGGAGAGCAAAGAGCTGCTCGATGAGATCGAAAAGGGCGAGGTACTGGATGCGGCTTTGATTGGTGCGAGTCAGAAGGTTGAGCATTACGAGATTGCTTCCTACGGCACGCTGATCGCAATGGCCAAGCACCTCGGTCTGACAGATGCCGCGAATCTGCTGGCTGAAACGCTGGCCGAAGAAAAAGCGGCTGATGAGAAACTGTCAGCGATCGCGGAGCAAGGCGGCAATCAAGCAGCAACGCTGACGAAGAAATGAAGCCGGCTAAGGGGCTCTGATGCGACGCTGGGCGCTCTCGTAGCGCTCAGCTCGCCAGGTGGTGATGTAGCACTCGTCACACCCGCACGTGCCATTGAGGGAGAATGTCATGCCAGCAACTGAAAATGCCCGTACTGATTTGCGCGAGCCCTCCGAAGAGTTCGAAGCCAAATTCCAGAGTACCTTTACCCACTTCCATGCTGACGCAAAAGCCTTGAAACGCGGAATGCGAACTGCCTTGTTCGTGCAACGATTCAAGCGTGGATTGACGATCCCAATTCCGGTCGGACAAGGTTGACTCTGACTACTCTTTGGAAAAAGCCCGTGACTTGCACGGGCTTTTTTGTTCCACCGAAGAGTCGAAATGCCGCACCCTCAACCCTTGCTATGCTCCTTCGACGTAGGAGGCTGTGCGACACCTCGGGGTCCAAAGATGCCCCAGATGACCACACCCACCAGGGGCAAAATGATCACCAGCAATGCCCATCCCAGCTTTGTCCCTGGAGCCTTTGTCGTTCGCCATACACTGGCTATGACCCAGGCATCCAGAAGCAACAGCACTATGGCGAAAACTACAGAAACAAGCGTCATGTCCATTTCACACCTTCAACGTTTCATACGTAAGTGGGTAATTCAGACGAAGAGAAAAAGCATCCCGCTGACCTCAAAGCACCAAAAGTGAGGTGGGAGGAGCGCCTGCGCGTCTAAATCACTTGGTGGTGTCGGATTTCTCGATCATCTGCTTGATCGTTCCAGTGGGTATATCCACCAGCAGATATTTGTCCTGAATCTCGACCCATTGTTCGTTTTTTTCAGGTGCTTTCAGGTGCCGCTTTTCCCAATCCTTGAGTGCCAGGCTGTCGCGTTGATATTGATCCGGGACGTTGTCCCCTTCCTTGAACTCTTTGACACCAGCACCTGGCCTATCCAAAGAGACACTGGGCTCTTCAGCGCCGTAAGAAACGCTGGAGAGACTACATAGGGCGGCTAGAACCAATGACGGCAGATATTTCCGATTGATCATGGTGGCTCCGCATAACAATTGAATGGTTAACAACTTTGTGACTGTCATCACAACGGATGTATCCATCTCATTTTGTTGACCGCGCAGGCCCATCCCAGTCATTCGAGGCCATCGAGTCATTTAGGCTGAACAGATCCGCATCCTGACACTCACTCTTTATGCGGATGTGAATCCGTGGTCAAAACTCCTTTAGCCCACAGTCATGTGGGCTTTTTTAATCTGGATCGGATCGGCGACATGCAAGCTGGCTCGCAGAGATCGTCGATCCGCAGGCAACCTCTGAAAAAGGACCTTCCCATGGCAACTCCACAAGAAAACCTGCTGGACTGGCTGCGTGATGCTCATGCGATGGAGCAGCAAGCAGAAAAGATGCTCAAGGCACAGTCTGAGCGGCTTGAGCATTATCCCAAACTGAAAGCGCGAATTGATCTGCATCTACAGGAAACCCTTGGCCAACAGAAACTGGTCGATGAATGCATCACCCGCTTAGGTGGGAGCTCTTCCACGCTCAAGGATATGGCAGGCAAGCTTATGGCGTTCGGCCAGGCCTTGGGCGGCTCAATGATGAGCGATGAGGTCATTAAGGGCGCCATGGCCGGCTACGTGTTCGAAAATGTTGAGATCGCCACCTACACCGTGTTGATTGCTGCTGCGAAAGCGGCAGGCGATACGCAGACAGCGGCGGCCTGCGAACAGATCTTGCCTCAGGAAGAAGCGATGGCTCAGTGGCTACTCGCGCACTTGCCTGAGCTGACTGAAGCCTTTTTGGCACGCTCAGCGAACCCTGATACCGAGGCCAAGAAATAGACTCGCTACCGCCCTGGCAAGCCAGTGCCCAGTGCGCTGGTTTGCCAACTTTCCCAAGGTTTGCTTTTACCGTTCGTCCTGAACAGTACAAATAACAGAGACAAACCGGCCTGGCCCTCCTCGAAACTTATGCAAGCGCAAATGCCCACAGAGGCATTTCGCATAACCTGAGCCAGAGGAAAGCCTAATGTTTCTACACAATAAGCGTCTTCAGTATACCGTCCGCGTCGCAGCACCTAATCCAGGTCTTGCAAACTTGCTCCTTGAGCAGTTCGGCGGTGCCCAGGGGGAACTCGCTGCCGCCGCTCGCTACTTTACCCAGGCTTTGGCAGAAGAAGATCCAGGTCGCAAGGATCTGCTGATGGACATTGCCACCGAAGAGCTGAGCCACCTTGAAATCGTCGGTTCAATCATCGTCATGCTCAACAAGGGCGCCAAGGGTCAGCTGGCTGAGGGTGTGCAGGAAGAAGGCGAGCTCTATCGTGCAATCAATGGCGCGGGTAACGATTCGCATATCACCAGCCTGCTCTACGGCGCCGGTGCACCGCTGGTGAACTCAGCAGGCGTACCTTGGACTGCCGCATACGTAGACTCGATCACTGAACCTACTGCGGATTTTCGATCCAACATCGCGGCTGAGGCACGGGCCAAGATCGTTTATGAGCGCCTGATGAACGTGGTGGACGATCCAGGTATCAAGGATGCACTGGGCTTTCTGATGACCCGCGAAATCGCGCATCAACTGTCCTTCGAGAAAGCGCTGCATTCGATCCAGCCAAATTTCCCACAGGGCAAGCTGCCAGGCATGCCAGAGTTCGCGCGCACGTATTTCAGCATGTCGAACGGCGAGCCGAACGTGCGGGGCCCATGGAACAGCGATGCCGATTTTGAATACGTCGAGAATCCGCACCCGGCTGTTGATGGCGGCGATGGCACTGCATCTGTGGATCTATCCGAAGCGGATGCGGTGACGTTGACCATGCTGAAAGAACGCACCAAGTCCGATCTGACCGCCTCCCCTGTTACCGGCGCGGACCTGGGATCTGGGTTGGCCCAGGGCAAAGAAACTCTCTAACGGTAGAGTATTGGGCGCTTGCAAAAGGCGCCCTTTTTTCATTCCAAAAGGACTGGGGCATGAAAACACTAAGCAAGAATAACAATGTACAGATTGCTCGGTTGGGGTCGCGGCCTTCCGTATTTCTGGGTCTTTTTATATTTTTCACCGGCTTTGCGGTGTTGATAGTTGAAGGGCTGGACTTGCTATCCCGATGAGGGTACGGCCATGAACAATAACGGACGGCGATTTACAAAACTTTTCAGGGCTGCGAAAACCTACATTGCGCACCTGATACGTCCTGCAGGACCCAGGGAAAGGCTGTTGCACCAATGCCGAAGCGCAAGCAGCTGCAGGCGTTCCACGCGTGATGTGCCCATTGTGGCAACCGAAAGCTGCAGATCAAACTTCGAATCGCCGTATCAAGCGTCTATGCGCTTCTGACACCCCAGTTTTTACCTTTGCGTCGTCAGAGCAGAAAATTCTATCAAGGATACATATGAAAATTGCCTGCCTTGGCTGGGGTTCATTGATCTGGAATCCGGGAGAGCTCTCGCTCGCATCTGAATGGCAGACCGACGGCCCCATGCTCCCTATTGAATTCTCCCGTGTAGGGGATGGAGGCGAATTGGCGACTGCCATATGCCTGAATGCACCGCCGTGCCAGGTACTTTGGGCACCGCTGAGCTGTGAGTCGCTTGACTTGGCGGTATCTGCACTACGAAAGCGGGAAAAAATTCCTTTTGATCGCGAGGATGGCGTGGGTGTTTTCACTATCAACAGTTTGACGGTGGGTGTGCTGGGCAAGTGGGCAGCTGATCGCCAATTGGACGCCGTCATCTGGACCGCATTACCGCCTCGTTTCGAGAGGGTTGAAGGGCTCATTCCTTCGCTCGATGACGTACTCTCCTATCTGATAGGCCTGGATGGGCAAACATTGCAACATGCAAAGTTTTACATGGAAAACGTGCCGGAACAGATTGAAACCCCTTATCGGAAGGAGATCAAAAAACTGGGTTGGGATTGATTTTAGGTCCTCAGTAAATTTGATCCACGCTGCCGGAGCCAACTCAGAGCGTTGTCTACAGACCGATACGGGACAATATGGCGTGGTCCTGGCTGATCACAAATGATCAATGCCCCTTGTAATTGCTTGTGAATTTTGAGACAATTTTCTACTTATCAGCCTCGTACGCAGTGATTCAGTTCACTGGCCGTTGAGGTGAGAAAACCGGCCTAGCGCCGTTTTTTTCGTTTCTAAGGACTGAAAATATTGCGTACGTCCTGCTTCGCGTGATCCGTTCCGGAGCATCGTTGAAATCCGCTTTCATCCATACCTACCTGTGGTGTCGTCCTGGCTATCGGCGTTGTTTCTCGGCGACAGGTTCGTCAATCATAAGGTCGTCCATCTTTATGCGTGAAAATCCACACACCATTTGGTCCCGCGACCGCTTGAATATCGTCTGAAGGGTAAGTCACGCTATCTCCCCTACTACGGTCGCCGACCTCCAAGATAACGCAATTCTGCCCAGACCGATTCTCCAGATGGTGCGCACGCCCATTAGAAGGAAATCCTGCAACCATCCCGGGAGCCAGGTCTATCACAGCGTCCCCAAGATGCAACGTGGGATAGCCTTCCAATACGTATATGAACTCGTCTTGCTGAGAATGGGTATGGTGAAGCGCGGAAAGGCTTCTTGGGGAAAGATGGACCAGGTTTACACCAAAGTTTTTAATATTGAAGAGGTCGCCAAGCGGGCGCTTGTCGCGACCTTGCATGAGCGATGCAAAAGGTTCGGGGTAGTTGCTGGAGCGTGTTCTTTTGGGTACCTCAACAGCAAGGAGGGGGGATTGCTCTTGGTCTAACATTTTTACTCCTTAATATCTGCTATCTACTCACCCTAGAGCAGTGTGCAAGATATGGCGATTCGGCGCAAAAATCATGCAGGGTCGATGGCGTGATGGCGTGACTGTGCACAGACAAACGCGCAGAGGCAGTTGTGCGCAGCCTGGATCTTGTCGAGCCGCACCTGCAGCTCGTTGTTTAGCTCCGGCGCCAGGTCCAACGCGCTGAGCTCAGTTTCGGCGATAGGCCGGGAGTGATGAGTTCACTGCCGGCAAGAAGATGAGGCGTGCGAGTGTTCCTTCGGCGAGTGAGGACAGGATGTGCGTAAACCGTTTTCCCTTATTGGTCAACGACTATTTTGGTGTAGCGGTCTTTTCTCCGGCGCATCCATAAAGTCAGGCGCTAATATCATGCGATCCCAGAGGTTTATTTTTCCTCCACTGCATTCCCGCCTCACCACTACAAAATAGTGAACTATGTGCGCAAGACGCAGACCTGACGTTAATAACTGCCGGTTATCTTGGCTCGGAATGGTTTTCAGGGAGCGTAGCTCGGGTCTTGGGCTTGCCTAACACATAAGTTACGCCGCCATCCTTGGTGCTTTCGACAAATCCCAGTAGCCGCCAACCCTGTTCGAGCAGTTGGTTGGCCTCTTCGGCAGTATGACCTTCTTTCACGACTGCAATGGTTTCAAACGACATAACTGGCTTCCTGATATGGGTGAGGGCATGACATCAGACACTGAGGCTAAAACGGCGTTCTATGGCGATGCCGCTCGTCAAGCTAGCTCCACGTGTGACCCCCGGCACCGATTTCTATCGCCTTGCAGTTTCACCTGTTTCTCCCAGGTCGAATCGCCTTCGGAAGATGCCACCAGCCCGTTCCCTGAGGAGCACATGGGTGCGCTCCTGCAATGCCGGGGCTATCCGCGCCGAGTCCATCTCACTGTTTCCGCGCTTGACCCGCCGCTTATGCACCATCGATCGGAATTGGCAGAGCCTTTCTGCACGGCTTACCCAGGTACGCGTCCACCATAGGGGTGCGCCATACGAGTGCTGCGCCTCTGCTTTCGCCAACTGCCTATGTCTGTATCTAGATTATTCGCAGATCATTGCCAGGATGGGCTTTAGCCAGCGCCTGGACGTCGTTAGCCGGAAAGTGTGACGAAGCCGAAAACTCCAGCAGCCAGCGAGCGGCGGCCTCCTGCCACTGCTGCGCTGGAGG